>CAIXHD010000221.1 GCA_903919065.1 uncultured Bacteroidota bacterium | reverse complement strand
TCATTGGTCATTGGTCATTGGTCATTGGTCATTGGTCATTGGTCTTTGGTCATTGGTCACGTTTCTTTGCCTGAGCAAATCCTTAATCTCGTGGCTTCGTTTCTCTGTCAGCGAGTACTTCAGAACAAAGAAGATTGAAAAGATGCTCAACAGCAAGGGCAATCCGATTTCAACCACGCGCATCATTAAAAGTGTATAGGGCGTTTGCTGTGTAAGTGGTACGATTTTGCTTTCAATTGCACCGAGTTCATTGTCCAGTAAAACCATGGATGATGTCGGGTTCATGCTGGCAAGCCGGTTGTTTACCCCGGAAATGTCGCGCATGATGACCGCATAGTGTTCCTTGCTGTTTTTCGTTTCCAGTGATTTGGCTTCCAGGTGCGACCTCAGCTCAAAAGAATAGATCCTGGCCTTTACAAGTTTCGTTTCAAGCGTCAGCGGAATTGCCCTTGCGACGGTGGTATTCATCAGGGAATCCTGGGCCACAGGCACCAGGTTTTCCAGCAGTGATTGAACCTGTTCCAGTTCTTTCACCGTAACCTGTGTCGTGATGAGTGCATTTGACAGTATGTTTTTCCGCTCCACCGGGTATGCGGTCAGGATTCGGTTCGCCTCGTCAGGCTCCTTCAGGGATTCCTTGCCTAAATAGGTAATGTAATCCTTTGATTCCGTCAACGCTTCAGCGACCTTGGTTTTCGTGTTTTCCAGCCACTCCTTATTGGTGCTGCCGAGTCCCTGGTACCCCTTCCAGTACTGAACGATGCTTCGCATCTCCCTGACGCTTCCCTGTATCTTATCGACCTTTGTGACCTGGGTTTCATCGAACATGGTAAATACGATCAACACACCTGTTACAAAGCTGGCCAGGGCAGATCCCATTTTGATGAACCACCAGAATACCGAGTAATAACTGCCCTCTGAACGATACCCGGTCTTTAATTCATCTTCATCACAGATATCGCCCACCATGGAAGATCCAAGGGTGAAGAAAAACAGCATTCCGGCTGAAAGCAGCACCGTGGGGATGATGATCAGATAAGGATAGGTTGGGTTGTAGCAGACAATCTTGGAAAGCTGTGCCAGGCACATGAGTACGATGGCTATGGTCAGGGTATTCCTTTTCCCAAGTCTCGGGCTGATCCAGTTGAGGGGAAAAACTGCCAGCACCCCGGTGATAGCCCAGATCATCCCGTTGATCGCAAGCAGGTAAGCTCCGGCAACCTTATCTCCCCCGAAAACATAAAAAATGGGGATATATGACCCGATCAGCTGGACGAAATTAAATCCCATGGCCAGTGTGAAGATCGTCAGTGTCAACATGATAAAGTTCCGGTTGCCGGTGGTATGTTTCATGTCTTTCCAGAAGGGTGTTTTTTCATGCTTGGCGGCCTTTACAAATCCCGGTTCACGTAATTTGAAAAACCACCAGAAAGAGAGCGGGATCAGAAAAGCAGCGATTATCAGGGAAACGTAACGCATGCCATCGGCTTCATTTCCTCCGGGACCTTTAAAAATTTCCATGCTTGCAAGGGCAAAAAGCCAGGGTGTGCCCATGGCAAAAAGATTGCCGACAAAACTCTTGGCGCTGAACAACCGGGTACGTTCGTGGTAATCGGTGGTCATCTCCATGCCGAGCGCGCCGTGAGGAATCTCAAAAAGATTCACAGCAGTGAAGAACAGCAGCAGGGAAAAAAGAATATAGCCAAGCTGAAACCATTGAAAGCCCGCATCCGACGGGAACCAGGTGCGCACCATGTCGCCCTTTGGGATCCACCAGATGACGACAAAAAATACAGCCACGAGTAATCCGCCAATCAGCAGATAGGGGCGCCGGCGTCCCCAGCGGGTCCGGGTATTATCG
>CAIXHD010000220.1 GCA_903919065.1 uncultured Bacteroidota bacterium | reverse complement strand
CGGTAATGTCATTAAAAGTCACAACGAGCTGGTCGGCGAGGAACTGGATGTAGAGTTCGCAGATACGCACAGACCCATCGCGACAGGTTACCCGGTATTCTCCTGTATTGACGGGTTGGGTGGATTGGCGTGATTTTTCCAGAAATGGTTTCCACCGGTTAATCACATCCTGCCGGTAATCCGGGTCAGGATAGGCCATTTTATACCACTCCGGAGTGGTTGACGCCGTATGCCCAAAAAGGGTGATGGCACTTTTACTCCAGTAATTAATGATATTATCCTGAAGGTCGACGATTGCAATCGGAAAGGGCGTCGCATCAAGAATTAAACGAAGATTATTCTCGGTTTGTAATTCCATATACTCGCTTTAATCAGTGGCAAGGTAATGAGATTTGTACGAATTGGAAAGTGTAAAGGATGAAAATCATTTCCGGAGTGGAGGTCAGTTTACCCCAATATTAAGAATTTGGTAACATGTTCCTAATGTTGGGGTAAGATTTAACCGGTTTCTTGCAGCATGGTTTATAAACATAATTTTCTTCCGGAATGAAGAGGTTTTTACTATTTATTTTATTGTTGATGGGGATGCTGCAGTTAGGCATTGCTCAGCAAGGAGTTGTTACGGGAATCGTCTCTGACTCCAAAACCGGAGAAACCCTGCCAGCATGCCAGCTGGTCCTTCAGGGAACCTCTTCTGGTGCCATAACTGATTTTGAAGGCAAATTCGTACTGCGGAACATAGCACCCGGCAATTACAATCTGGTTTCTTCTTACATTTCTTACGACAACCTGATTCTATCGGTTAATGTTAAGAAGGGAGACACGGTCAGGTTGGATATCAGGTTGAATCAGGCCACAGTCACTCTCGCGGAAGTAACGGTTAATGGCACACGTCGCGCGAACACCGAGATGTCGATGATATCTGCCCTGCGGGCAGGCGACCTCATCGCAAACGGCATCAGCAGTCAGCAGATCGAAAGGTCGCTCGACAAGGATGCCTCAGAAGTAGTTCGAAGGGTTCCCGGTGTAAGTATCCGTGACGGAAAATTTGTAGTCGTCAGGGGATTAACAGAACGATACAATACAGTCTGGCTGAATGGTGCCTCAACACCAAGCTCGGAAATCGACAGAAGAGCATTCTCTTTTGATGCCATCCCAAGTGACCTCATCGACAATATTCTTATCTACAAAACACCCGCACCCGAATTGCCGGCTGACTTTTCCGGAGCCATGATCAATCTTAAATCAAAGACATTGGTAGATAAAAACAGCATAAACTTCTCTTATTCTGCGGGTTATTTGCAAAATTCCACCTTTGGAGATTTCTATTCCTACCAGGGCGGCAAGACGGATTGGCTGGGTTATGATGATGGAACCCGGGCTCTTCCGGCTGACTTTCCTTCAACAACTGATTTGAGACGTATGGCGGACAATCCGACTCCCCTGGATAAGGAGGAGATTACCCGTTTCGGGCAGGAATTCTCCACCATTTGGACGCCGGGCCATAGCCGGGCAAGACCAGACCAGAGCTTTAATATCAGTATCAAACATCGTTTCACCCTGGGAAAATTCTCTATCAGTAATATTTCGGCACTGACCTACAGCAATACCCTTTCCAGTGAAACCATTTCCCGGGCAGCTTACCAATCGTATGATACCATTCGTGACCAGTCGAAATTTTCGTATGATTTCACCGATTTCCGTTACTCACAGAAAGTCAGGGTCGGAGCCCTGATGAACTGGATATTCATTTTTGGAAACAACCAGCGGATTGAATTCCGGAACCTTTTCAATCAGCTTGGTGCCTCGCGAACCACTCTTCGCGACGGTCAGAATTTCTATGGAGGGAGTTATGAACGTTCCTATGAACTTGCTTATGAAAGCAGGGCGGTATACTCAGGGCAGCTTGGCGGACAGCACAGCTTTAATCAGGATAATACCAAAGTTGACTGGACTCTGGGATATTCTTTCGGGAATAAAAACCAGCCCGATACCAGGCGGGTGACAAGCTTAAAGGGAGAGGACTATTCGTCGGGCGATCCCTTTACCCTAAGCGTTAATTTCAATGCGGATCCCAATCAGCTTGGAAGATTATATCTCAAAAACAATGAAAACATTTATGTTGCAGGTGCCAATCTCCAGCAGCGTGTCAATCTGGGAGTGCTGATTCCAGAGATAAAAGCAGGGTTTTATACCGAATTTAAGGACCGGCAGTTTGCAGCCAGGAATATTGGCCTGGCAGCTGCGAACTTTGCCAGGTTTAACTTCAATCTTACCCGGCTGGTCGCTGATACTTCCAACGTTTTTTCAGATTTGGTTTTTAATCGGGTCGATTCCATTCTGGTTAAAGAAAATATCAATTCAACCAATGGGTTTAAAATTGACGAATCAACCAATCTATCTGATTCTTACCAGGGAAGCAATCGATTGGTTGCCGGTTATCTCGGAATACTTTTTCCCATTGCAAACATCGTTGATCTCTATGCAGGGGTACGTGCGGAAAGCAATCTCCAGAAACTGGATGGCTTCAATGAAATAGGGCATCCGGTTAATGTAAACAACAACTATTTCAATCTTTTCCCGTCAATTAATCTTAGTACCCATATTACCGAAGATCTTTTGTTTCGGTTAGCTTATGGAAAGACGGTGAATCGCCCTGAATTCAGGGAAATTGCACCATATGCATTCTATGATTTCGAAGAAAAAGCCACCATTTACGGCAACGATTCACTGAAAAACGCATATGTGCACAATATTGATGCACGCATAGAATGGTACCCGACACCAGGGGAAATGATTACTCTCGGAGGCTTTTATAAGAAATTTGATAATCCGATTGAGGCGCATCTGAAAGATTTCGGTACCGGATGGAATTATATGTATTTCAATGCCGGTGAGGCAAGAAGTCTTGGATTGGAACTTGATATCCGTAAAACCCTGACTGAGCTGAAGGATGCAGGTAATTTTCTTAGCTTTTTTAAGGATTTCACTTTTGTGGTTAACGCTTCACTGATCAAAAGCTCAATTATTAATACTGATCCTACCGAGCGCGACTCTGTGAGGCAATTGCAGGGCCAGTCGCCTTACCTGGTCAATGCAGGGATCTATTATCAGAAACCGGATGCAGGTTTGTCCGTCAACCTGATGTATAACCGTATTGGTGAGAGGATAGCCTATGTTGGGGATGTGAACAATCCTCACATTTGGGAAATGCCTTTTAATTCCCTTGATCTGAGCATCGATATTAAACTGGCCAAGAACCTGGTTCTTAAAGCCGGAATCCGAAACCTGCTGGACGATACTATTGTATACAAGCAGTACGAACAATTCAACAAGGATATCACGGGTGATGGTATAGGTGACGGGGTTGTTACCCGGGAAGAACTGACCAGGGTATACCAACCCGGGAGATTATTCAAAATTGGATTGACTCTGGGTCTTTGAAGGGAATAATCCATTTCGTGTCCTTAACAATTCGGTAACAATAGCCAGGGACTTAAGGTAAATATTACAATTCCTTAACATTCTGAATACGGCAGTCACGGGTGAGTCTGTATAGTTTCGTTTCGTGAAATTTTAAAATTATATAGTATGAAAAAAACGTTACTCTTTCTTACTTTACTGGTTGCAATGAGTGGAATGGCAATCGCCCAAAACACTATTGATAACCCCTTCTTTGATCATGTAAAATTCCATGGTGCATTCGGTACGGTGGATTGGACAAGCGGGTGGGCCAATTTTGATCCGCAGAATACGGTTTATCCTTCCACAACGGTAACTGTTGAAGCTGGCGATATCTCCGCCAATACAACCTGGACCAGCGACAAGGTTTATCTGCTTAATGGCTGGGTTTACGTTACAAGTGGTGCTACACTAACGATTCAGGCCGGTACAGTGATCCGTGGCGATAAAGCCAATAAGGGCTCCCTGATCGTTGAACCAGGTGGAAAACTGGTAGCCAAGGGAACCATTTCAAACCCAATTGTTTTCACATCCAACCAGGCAGTGGGTAGTCGTACCTACGGCGACTGGGGTGGAGTGGTCATTTGTGGCAACGCCAATACGAATAAGGTAAATCCCCAGATCGAAGGTGGCCCTAGAACCCACTATGGCGGTACCAATGATACCGAAAGCTCTGGCATTCTGAAATTCGTTCGCATCGAATTCCCGGGTATTGCCTTCCAGCCTGATAAAGAAATCAATGGTCTTACCTTGGGAGGCGTCGGAAGCGGTACCGTTGTTGATTATATCCAGGTTTCCTATTCAGGTGACGACTCTTATGAGTGGTTCGGCGGTTCAGTCAATGCCAAGCACCTGATCGCCATCCGAGGATGGGATGATGATTTCGATACCGATTACGGATATCATGGAATGATCCAGTATGCAGTAAGTCTTCGTGATCCGGCTATTGCTGATGCAGGTTCGGGGTCCAATGGTTTTGAATCGGATAACGATGCTACCGGCTCAGCTTCAGAACCTCTCACCAGTGCAATTTTCAGCAATGTCAGCATGTTCGGTCCGCTGGTTACTCCTGAAACTCAGATCAACAGCAACTACAAAAGAGGCATGCACCTCAGGAGGAATACTGCCCTCAATATTTACAATGCGATATTCGCAGGGTATTTGACAGGCCTTTACATCGAGGGTCCTTCAATTACCAACGCAAAAAACAACGCACTCAGAATTGAAAATACCATACTGGCCGGCTGCAAAACAAATTTTGGTGCAGCAGCAAGCGACCTGTGGACAGTTAGTGGAGAAACAGACTGGTTTAGCAATTCATCCAGAAATAACGATATTTCGCCAACCAATGCCGCGCTCAGTATTAGTGATCCATTCAATTTGATCGCCCCCAACTTCCTTCCAACACTCAATTCGCCTGTTTTATCAGGCTCTTACTGGGATTATTCGGGCATGCCAGGCAGTATCAATAACCCCTTCTTCGAACATGTTGCATTTCGAGGTGCTTTTGGTACGGAAGACTGGACTGCCGGCTGGGCCAATTTTGATCCCCAGAATACGGTTTATCCTTCCACAACAGTAATTGTTGAAGCTGGCGATATCTCCGCCAATACAACCTGGACCAGCGACAAGGTTTATCTGCTTAATGGCTGGGTTTATGTTACAAGTGGTGCTACACTGACTATTCAGGCCGGTACGGTGATCCGTGGCGATAAAGCCAATAAGGGCTCACTGATCGTTGAACCAGGTGGGAAACTGATTGCCCAGGGAACAATGGCAAAACCGATTGTTTTCACATCCAACCAGGCAGCGGGAAGTCGTACCTACGGCGACTGGGGCGGTGTGGTTGTATGCGGCAATGCTATCACCAACAAGGTAAATCCACAGATCGAAGGCGGTCCGAGAACGCATTATGGCGGTACCAACGATACGGAAAGTTCAGGAATCCTGAATTTCATCCGTATTGAGTTTCCGGGTATTGCCTTCCAGCCTGATAAAGAAATCAATGGTCTTACATTGGGCGGAGTCGGAAGCGGAACAACAGTTGATTATATTCAGGTTTCCTATTCAGGTGATGACTCGTATGAGTGGTTCGGCGGTTCAGTCAATGCAAAGCACCTTATCGCCATCCGTGGATGGGATGATGATTTCGATACCGATTACGGATATCATGGAATGATTCAGTATGCAGTAAGTCTTCGTGATCCGGCTATTGCTGATGCAGGTTCGGGTTCCAATGGTTTTGAATCGGATAACGATGCTACCGGCTCCGCGGCAGAACCTTTCACCAGTGCAATTTTCAGCAATGTCAGCATGTTCGGTCCGTTGGTGACTCCCGAAACGCAGATCAACAGCAACTACAAAAGAGGCATGCACCTCAGGAGGAATACTGCTCTTAATATTTATAACGCACTCTTTGCCGGATACCTGACCGGGCTTTATACTGAAGGTCCTTCAATCACCAATGCCAAGGACAATAAACTCAAAATTGAGAATATTGTGCTTGCAGGCTGTAAAACTAATTTCGGTGCAGCTGCCAATGATCTCTGGAATGTTGACGAAGAGACCGCATGGTTTAATAGCGCCACTCGTCACAATCAGGTGCTGGCAAAAAATGGAGATCTGGCCATTACAGATCCATTCAACCTCTTAGCGCCGAACTTCCTTCCGATGAGTACTTCCACGATGCTTGGCGGATCTTACTGGAACGCAACAGGCATTAATGTGGTACCGGTGGCTGAAACCCTCGTTGTCTATCCAAACCCGGTAAGCAGCACCCTTCATTTCGGCGGGGACATTGCGGTAAAATCGGTAAGGTTGATCAACATTACAGGACAGGTGGTCATGGAAACGCGTATTACCAACAATCAGCTTTCCGTTGGGGATCTCAATCCGGGGCTCTATATTATTCAAACCATCCTCGAAAACGGTAAAATCGCAACTCAGAAGGTTTACAAGCAATAGTCGATTTATCTTTTCATAGCTCAAAGGGCTGCCCTCTCAGGAGGGTGGCCCTTTTTAATACCCGTTCAGGCAGAGTTGATATCAGTCCGGAAATGATTCTTAATCGATGGAAGAGGCGGTAAATCTGTATCCAACCCCCTTAATGGTCTGAATACAATCTTCGCCTATTTTTTCCCTTATTTTGCGGATATGTACATCGATCGTACGTTCGCCGATTACAGCATCGTCGCCCCAGATGATCCCGAAGATTTCCTCACGGGTTTGCAACCTGCCGGGTTTTGAGGCTAAAAGCATTAATAGCTCAAATTCTTTTTTAGCGAAATGCTGCTCCTGCCCTGAAATCGTAACAAGGTACTTCATCCGGTCAATGATGAGATTTCCGAATTTAAACAGATGATCCTCATTTGGCTGTAAACTGGAGGATTTTCTTCTCCTTAGAAGCGCATTTAACCGGCTTACAAGAACCTTGGTTTTTGTCGGCTTAATAATATAATCGTCACCGCCGGCGGAAAATCCGGCAATTTGGGAGTAATCTTCACCTCGTGCAGTCAGGAAGGCGATCAATATGTCCTTCAGATCAGGCAGTTTTCTGATCTGTTCGCAAGTCTCAATGCCGTCGATGCCGGGCATCATCAGGTCGAGCAAAATCAGATCGGGTTTGAATTCCTGTGCGAGCCGGATACCATCGATGCCATTGGTGGCCTTTTCTATAGCGAATCCTTCCTGAGTCAGACTGTATCCCAGGAACTCGAGTATATCGGGTTCATCGTCTATCAGCAATATCCGGTGTGCTTCAGCCATAAAAATTAATCGTTTTATAAGCAAATGTAGAGCTTCGGACAACCAACCATGTTACCCTAATATTAAATCGATATTTATTGGAGGAATTAATCTGCTGAAATCCAACGATTAGAACACCATTCGGTCAGAAGTTGGCCAAATTGTTAACAATAAAATAATATTGTGGTTATATTTTGGTAATGTTCGTGATGTAGGTTTGCGGCAAGAAATTAAATGCGAAATGAAAATATTTATTTCAACCATATTTTTGGCGGCTCTGATGCTGCCGGTTTTTGCTGATGGTAAAAACAATGAATCAAAGAACATTAAAGGGTCCACCGAGGTAACTGTAATTATGGGGACTGTGGTAGATCAATCCACCGGTGAAACATTGCCTGGCGCCCTGGTAAAGATTAGCGGTCTGGACCAGACCGTCTACACCGACCTCGATGGGAACTTTGAGGTGAAAGGAATTATTCCGGGTAATTACAACCTCCAGGTTTCTCTTGTTTCGTATAAGGAAAATAAAATCAAGGACCTGGTTGTCAGCGCAAACAAGAATAGCGCTCTTAAAGTGGAGCTTAAACGTTAGTTTATCTGGTGGCAGAAATGAAAAAAGCAATTTTGGTCCTATCTGGCCTGATCTTGTTTCTGACTGGTTACAGCCAGATCACCCAGGGCGAAACCGGCCTTTATTACGGCAAGGACAATAAGCTTTTTTCCGGTGATTATCGCGAGTATTGGGACAATGGCCAGTTGAAACAGCAGATGCTTATCTCCGATGGTAAGATGGACGGCCAGGTCACACTTTGGTACCGTACCGGAACGATAAGGGAAATCCGCATGTTTGAGAATGGGTTGAGAGAAGGGCAATGGATTTCTTATAATGAACTGGGCCTGAAAACTGGGGAAGCCGGTTATTCCGGTGATCTTAAGGAAGGATCGTGGCGCGTGTGGGATGAAAAGGGCATATTGCGATATGAAATGTTTTATCGCAAGGGACAGAAAGCCGGTCTCTGGACTATGTATGATGAAAACGGAAATAAGGTAAGTGAGAAGAGATATTCAGACGAAAAATAATCTTTCCTTCGAATTATATTGATCCATCTGCCCGACAATTTATTTTTCCATCAAATCGGTTTGTCTAGCCTTTTTCTCTGATATTGTATGCAATCAGATAATCTCCGTGCCGCACCAGCAACATTCCAAAATAGATGGACGGATGTGCCCAGTGAGGGCCGGTGCCGAACTTAATCTGGAAAGAGCTGGTAATTTTAAATTCCTTAGGATTGGCCTTCGCCAAAGCCATGTTTCCTCCCTTCTCCTCTATACAATACAGCATTCCATCCGCTGCAATGATTGGACCTTTGGTATGAAAATCAGCTATCCAGGTGATTTCCCCGGTATTCCAATTCATGCAAACCCATTTTCCGGTTGTTCTGCCCGTAAAATTTGATCCGTACAGAAAGCTGTCTATCAACACTACCCCGTGATTTTGGTTGTCGAAGGTATGGTCAGAAAACTTCTCCGATACTGATTTCCCATCGGGAGCAATCTGAAGCATTACGGACTTAACATCCCATCCATCGGCGACATGTTGGAACGATGTGCCTGCAGGGATTCTGATTTCCACACCAGCTTGCCGGTCATCTTATCGAGAGCAATCACAGTAGTGGTTTCACCAGCCGGCGTAACGATGATCTTATCGTCAACCATCAGGATTGATTCTGATACTCCAAACATATCCCAGCTGCTGTTGTACACCTGGCCTCAGGATAAGATTTTATCCAGCACCTGCCATAGGATTTCTGCCAGAGAATCTTCCCGCTATGATCCAGACAGGTAAGATACTCCAGCGTGTCTTTTATGCCAGTTGCATAGATCTTGTCTTTTGTGGCAACAGCCGATGAAAACCCCTTGCCGATTCCAGGCGTCGCGAACAACATTGCAGGGCCCTGGGCAGGCCACTCATGCAATAGAGAAGTATCCTTGAAGACACCATTTCTGTTGGGCCCGAGCCATTGGGTATCCTGACCCTGAATAGCAATTGCAGATGAAATGATTATCAATCCAACGATACCGGCTTTGTAAATTCTTAACATCGGCATTGTTACTTTTTGATATTAAATGCCTGCAGGAAATTACCGTGCCTCATATACAGTTTGCCATCATGGATAACAGGATGAGCAAAATGTTCCTTGGCACCCTTGATCATTCTGAATTTACCGGCAACCTCCATATTAACCGGGTCCGCGTTAACCAGATATACCTCACCTTTCAAATTGTAAAAATAGAGCATATCATCAGCCGCAATCACTGCACCGGAGCCAATCTTCAATGTCTTTTCAATCTGTCCCGAAATGGCATTGATACTTTTAAATTCGGGTTTAGCCGAACTTCCGCCATACAAATGGTCGCCAATTTTAACAATGCCACCCATATAGCTGTCGAATTCCTTATTACGCCATACCTCGGTTATGGTTTTCCCATCGGGCGTCAGTTTCAGTTTTACCCCGCAGTTGCCATCCCCTGCCGCATAATAAATGAACCCATCCTGATAAATAATTGTATTTGCATGGGTGTCGCCTTTTCCCGGTTCCCGTTCTTCTTTTTTCGTGTTATCCTGATTATGAACCCAAAGCAATTGGCCGGTCTTTGTATCGAGCCCCAGCATCTCGTAGGCAGTAAACGTTACCAGTATGTTCCTGTTTTTGAGCTTGATAATCTGAGGTTGATTATAAGCAGGACGTTCACCTGCGCCTTTGCTTATCCATACAATTTCACTCGTAAACCTGTTTAACGCCACTACATTGGTGTCTTTTCCACCCGGTGTGCAAAACACTTTATCATTTTCAATGATTACCGCTTCCGAAAATCCGAACAGAGGAAACTGTCCATGGAGGTCATTAATCATATCAACCGACCATTTTTTTTCTCCGGTATATCTGTTGAAGCAATAGATATTCCCCATTCCGGAAGTCACATAAACCAGATCATCAACTATGGTTGGAGCTGAACGGGAGCCATTCCAGTTTTTCACCCATTCGCTGCCAAAACTCTTTTTCCACAACAATGCCCCATCTTTATTAAAAGCAAATAACCAGGCCAGGTTGTCCACCTCACCCTGGATGTACATATTATCGTTAGTAAATATCGGTGAGCCATATCCATTGCCCACGCCTTCATATTCCCAAACTACCTGCGGTCCGGCTTCGGGCCAGGCTTTTAAAAGACCTGTTTCCTGGTAAATACCGCTTCGGTTTTCGCCGCGCCATTCATAAACCGTAGGCTCCTTTTTTGTTTGTATTGGACTGAACGAATAAATAATGATTAAAAACAGGCTAACTGTTATTCCGATAATGCCCTTATTTTTCATAGCTGAATTGGAAATGATTTTATAATAGAATTTCTAAAAGTAGCTTTATTTTGATTTTCACAGGAAACTGGTAATTCATTCCACCATCTGTCGTTTCACCAATTCGGTAAACTTCCCCCCTTTTTCGAGCAACTCAGCATAGGATCCCACCTCAACGATCTTTCCCTTTTCCATCAGGTAGATTCTGTCGGCATTCTGAACGGTGGTCAGTCGGTGAGCGATGACAATACGGGTTGCCTGCAGCTTTTCCAGGCTCTGGCTCACGATATGTTGGGTCTTGTTGTCAAGTGCGCTGGTCGCTTCATCCAGGAATAGGATTCTGGGCTTGTTGACTATGGCCCTGGCAATCATGATGCGCTGGCGCTGACCACCGGAAATGGTGCTTAGTCCTCCGGTAATAACGGTGTACATTCCCATCGGCATTCCTTTGATGTCCTCGTCGAGACCCACGTTCCGCGCTGCTTCCCAGGCATCTTCGAAAGTGGCTTCTGTAACGCCGGTGATGTTGGTAAGTATGTTCCCGTTTGCCAACTGGATGTTCTGCAAAACCGTTCCTGCTTGTCTCCTGATCGATGCCGGGTCGAAGGATGAGATGTCCTGCTGGTCGAAATATACAGCACCGCTCTCGGGCGCTTCGAATCCAAGAAGCATGCGGAGCAGTGTTGATTTTCCGGAACCTGAAGCACCGACAATGGCAACGAATTCACCCGGTTGAATGTGGAGGGAAACATTGTCAAGCACCATCGGCATATCCGGCTGATATCGGAAGCAAAGGTTGGTTACTTCGATTTCTCCTGAAAGCTGCCGGATCTCCGGTTTTAGTGATATATTTTCCGGAAGGGCTTGCAGAATAGGTCGTATACTGTCCAGCATTGGTAAAACCATGAAGTAAGAAATGCTTGCCATTCCCAGTTGTAAAAACGATCCAATGGCCATAATCAGAGCGGTGTAGAAAGTAAGGAACTCCCCGGTGGAAAGGGTATCCGGTACCTGGCCGGCAATGACAGCAAATACAAGGAGTGTGATTATCAGCGGCAGGATGGTTGTCATCAGCGTCACTGTAAGGAACAGTTTCCTGACGGCGTACGTCTCGCGCTTGCTGACCGAATATTTGTCAGCCCACTGAGCAAATGCATGAACCTCAGCCCCGGCAATCCTGATCTTGGAGATACTCGACAGGAATTGGATCAGCATCCCGAACAGTTTGGTTTCCATGTTGATAACGATTCGCTGACGCTTCTGGATTCGTGATCCGGTATAAAAAACGAATAACATGGAAACGATGAGAAACCCTAAGATTATTAGTGCCAGCTGCCCTTCATAGAAAAACAGCAGTACGAGGTTTATCAGCATAAAGATCGATCCGAGCAGACTGTATATAACGGTGTCGGAAAGTATTTTGCGGAGCATCATGATGCTGTTCGCCTTGGCTGCCAGCTCCCCTGCCTGGAATTTCCGGAAGAAAGGAATGTGCAGGTTCAGCAGGCGGTCCCAAACAGCCGATTGTAAAGAGAAGTCGAGCTTGGTCTCGATGCGGATCATTGCAAAACTCCTTACCACCTGGAAAATGGATATAGCAACAATGCTCATGAAAATGACCAGTGCATAGAGGTATAATTGGTTTTTGTCGGATTGGGGGATTACAAGGTCAAAGATTTTACCGGTAAGTACAGGGACCAACAACGACAGTATCCCACCTGCCAACCCGGCGAAGAGAACATAAAGCAAATCTCTGCTGCAACTTTTAAGTCCGAACCGGACCAGGTCAAATCCATTGATGGGCTGGTCGGGAAAAGGACGGTAAAACTGGTACGCTTCAACAGACAAACCGGAAGCTATTTCAGCATTCACCTTTCTCCTGATGCTTTCCGCCGGATTGATATATTCATATTTTCCGGGTGATTTCGGGATCAGGGCAACGGGGGCGCGTCCCGATTTTGTGAAAGCCAGCAGAGGGCCATTGTCCTGATTCCACCAGGAACCGGTCAAGGCAACTTTTCTTGTACGGAACCTGGATGCACGGGTAATATCGTTCAGCGTCAACGGTGGCGCTTCCTCGTTTTTCGGGCTTGGCGGAACGGTAATGGTTATTCCTGCATAACCTGCAACATGTTGGCAGGCAATGAGAAGCGGATCCATTGTAGGATCGATATAAGTGTTGCGCTGGTTATCGTTGAGGACTGAAGCGATTTTCAGTATTGCCGCAGAATGGGTCCGTTTTCCCTGCTGAACTTTTTCACTCAGACGATTGAACTCATCCACCGTGTTTAGCCGTGCGTTGAAATATTCGCAGTAGAAAATGACTTCGTAGAAATTCTGCAGGTGAGACCAGAATGCATCGTTATTAAGAAATTCCAAAGTGGTGTAACACCGGATATCTGAATCCTCAATGGTCTGTATCCACGAATCCTGAGAAACCGGAAAAGTAAAGCGTTCATCAGGTTCCATCAACTCTTTCATTCCCATGAAAAGTGCATTTCCCTTGAGAAATTCCAACCAGACGATCCCCCTCCTGGCTCTGATTTTTAAATCAGCTTTGACAACGGTCTTCTGACCTGCTTCCACCACCAGATCGGTGCGGGGGCTGAAATCCTTGGAGATGCCGTAGGAAACATGACCGATCCACTTTTCGAGTAATGCTGCAAGCGTGCCTGCCAGCTCCGGGTGAAGGCAAATTTCACGAATCTTACCGAAGGTTAACGTAACTATCTCCGCATCGGTCGATGGAACTGCTATCAGGCCTCGTTTTTCACCAGACAGATTGCTTTTGAATCCAAACAAAAGTTCTCCCTGACCGGCCGTGGAAAAGTAAAACCGGGAACCTTTCGGCTGGTCATTGTCGAGGTTAACGGAAAAAATATCCACGTAACCCTTTACGACATAGCATACCTGGTCTGGATTCGCCAGTGGAAAGGACTGGTTGGCTCCGGACTTCCGGAGTTCGCCCGAAGCGAGCATGACATCTGAAAATAGCTCTTGAGACATGGTTCCGGTGCTTATTCTTTAATTAGTTCCAGGTATAATCCTTTCTGATTCATAAGTTCCTCGTGGGTACCCCGCTGGATGATTTGCCCCTTCTCCATCACGATGATCTCATCACAGTCCCTGATGGTGCTCAGGCGGTGCGCGATGATCAGGCAGGTGCATCCTATTTTCCGTATGTTGATATCGATCTGCTGTTCAGTCTGCGCATCCAAAGCACTGGTAGCCTCGTCGAGTATCAGGACAGACGGTTTGGTAGCCAGGGCGCGTGCTATTTCAATCCTCTGGCGCTGACCACCGCTGAAGTTTTTTCCGTTTTCCTCCACATGGCTGTCATAAGCGCCAGGACGGGCAGCTACATCTTCGTGTATACTGGCCTCTTTGGCAGCCTGAATCAAGTCCTTTTCGGGGATCGTCTGGTCCCAGAAGCTAATGTTTTCCTTCACCGTTCCTTCAAACAGGAACAGGTTCTGGTCAACCATAGCGATGGAATTGTTAAGTGTGGTATGCGAAATCTCCTCCCTCTTTTTACCATCGATAAGTATTTCTCCGCTCCAGGGCTCATACAGTCCGCTTACCAGGTTCGCAAGAGTGGATTTCCCGCACCCCGTGCGGCCCACGATGGCGACTCTCGATCCGGGGTTTAGATGAAGGGAGAATTTTGTGATCAGCGGAGGCTCCAGCAGGCTGTAACCAAACGTGATGTCCTTCAGCTCAACGTATCCCTGAAGTTTGACTGTTTTGCCATTAAGGCCGGACTTGTTATTTTCCAGTGTTGAGAGCGTTGCCGGGTAATTGTATACATCCTCTATGCGTTTCAATCCTCCTTCAAGGTCCTGCAATGCGCTGCCCAGGTTCACCAGCGATACGATCGGCTGGTTGAAGCTGGCCATCAGCGATTGAAATGCAACGAAGGTCCCCACTGTCATCACTCCGCCTATGATATAATTCGATCCCAGTATCAGGATGATCAAGGTACTCAGAGAGGTTAAAAAGATGGGTATCACCTGCAGTGTTTGGGTCAGCACTCCCAGTTTCTGCTGTATATTCAGGAGTTTTGTCTGGTAACCGGCCCATTTACCGAAGAAATCGGATTCGGCAGCGGTGGCTTTCAGTGATTCTATCATTTGCAGGCCAGCTGAAGAGAGTCCGAACAATTGACCGTTATCCTGCATAAGTTTCTGGTTCGCATCCACCCGTTTTCTTGAAATATAACGCAGGGCCAGCAGGTTCAGCAAGCTTACGGCAATTGCAGCCAGCGTGAGCGGGATACTATAATAGAACATCAGTCCGGCATAGAAAATGATCAGGAAAAGATTCAGAAAAGTATTTCCCAGCTGACCGGACAACAGCATCGCCACCTGGTTATTAATATTCATGCGCATGGTGATGTCACCAGCCGGGCGCTGGGTATGGAACGACATGGGCAGGTGCAGCACGTGCCAGAGGAACTTCGACGAATTCTTCAGTGAAAGGCTCAATTCCATGCGTATCAGGCTGCGCTGCTGCACCCAGGAGAGCAGTGCCCTCAAAAATGTAGTGAGTGCAATGCCGATCAGAAGGGCGGGAACCCAGGAGCCCGACTGACGGACCAGGACCTCATCAACAAATATTTTTGAAAATACGGGGATTGCCAAACCGGGAATCAGAAGCGCCAAACCGGCGAGGAAAAGAAACAGGAGGCTGTTCCGGTATCCTTCGAGCCACTTCATCAGGATAGGGAAAAACCTGGGTTTTTCGCCTCCGGGCTGAAAGTCGGGTCCGCGTTCAAACGTCATAACTACACCCGTAAATGAGCTGTCGAATGTTTTCATGTCAACTGTGCGCGGACCGGTTGCCGGGTCGTTGAGATAGACCTTATCCTTGCCGAAGCCCTCAACCACAAGAAAATGGTAGAATTTCCAGAAAATGATCATGGGGGCTGGCATGGTTTTCAATTGCTCCGGTTCCTTTTTGTACGCTTTTACCACCAGACCGTAGTTTCTGGCGGCTTTTGTCAGGTTGGAAGCGTTACTGCCGTTTCTTGAAACCCCACAATCGACGCGGAGCTTTTCCAAAGGAACATATTTGCCGTAATGGGCCAATATAATGCCCAGGGAGGCGGCTCCGCATTCGAGAGCCTCCATCTGCAGCACTGTTGGGGTTTTTACCCGCTTCATCAGTTTAAGAGATAAGATATGGGGCTGTTTTTAGATACAACGACGGACACTCTGCAGGAGAGGCCGTTCAGGGGCAGGATCAGTGTTCTGTCCACATCGGAAAGGGTAGAGAATTCCGGAATAATCGAGGCTCTGATCTCATAAATATCTTTTACTTCTTTTCCTTTCAATCTGGAAGAAATATCCTCATCAGGAAAATATTTTTTGAAAGTGCCAGGCGAAACCGGGTAGGCGGCTATAAAAGAAATGCTGCCGGTAAGGTATTTGCCGGGAATACCAGGTTTGCCCAACAGCAGGCTTGCTTTCATTCCTGCTTTTAATTTAGGGACTTCAGCTCCTTCGACGAAGAAGATCACCTCCGGCTGAACGTTGATGGTTTCCTGGTTTCTGACTATTTCAACGACTTCTGCGCCTGTTTCAACGAAGGTGCCTTCCTTAACATTCAATCCTGTTACAGTACCACCGAAGGGGGAAATAATGTCGTGGCGCGCAGATCCTTCTAAAAACAAAACGGTCATCAGTCTTTGGCCCTTGATGATCCGGTCGCCCGTTTTGCAGAGGACGGAATCAATTTGTCCGGAACCATCCGATACTACCACCCTGGGTAATTCCTGAATTCTGACAATCCCGAATCCTTTCACCTCCTGGGATATGCTGCCCAGGAAAGCCCAAAGGAGCATACCTGAGAGCACTACTGCGACAGCTGCCAGGAGCAGCCAGGTTTTTACCGAATTCACCTGTAAAAGTTCATCCAGATTTTCCGGAGAGGTCATTTTCTCCATGGATGATTTTCGAAATATCTCTCGGCCAAACATAGTAGGTGGTTAAAACTTAAATATCGTTAAAGTTCGAAATTTTAGTCAAAAATTAGCTTTCCTTTCACCAACTTTATCGCAATTTGAAATATTTAGGTAAAGCAAAGTTAACCCATATAATATTTGCAAAAATGATTGATCAGGTTGCGGAACGTAATAAGCTTCAGGTTCAGCTTATTGAAAAGGTTCTCAAGGATGAAGCCTTCAGGAATGCTTTAGTAACATCGCCGAGAGAGACCCTGGAGGATGAGTACAAAATTAAGATCCCGGACGACTTTAAAATCCATGTTTTGGAGGAAGATGTCAATACGATTTATCTGGTTCTTCCCCCCCGGACAATTTTGGAGAAATCTGATGAACTGAGCGAAGCCGAATTGCAAACGGTTGCCGGTGGTACCAATGGTTCCTATGGTTCCTATGGCGAAGTGTTCTACTCCGCAGAGTGCTTTTAAATTTTTGTAGAATGCTAACCTTTGCAAATCACATTTCTGATATCGGGGATAAATTCTCTCCTGACCTTTTGGCTCCCGCCTATCTGAAGGAGTTAAAAGAGTTATGCGGTTTGTTTCCATTTGATATTTCTGCCGATTTTGGTTTTGAGTCCCGCCTGGGGGATCCGGCGCCATTTTGTGATTTCTTTCTGGAGATCAGGGAGAAATCAGAAGGTGCTGCTGTCCTCGCCGGAAAAAGCAGGATTTCCAGCCTTTCACCTTCTTTACTGGAAGATCCGGCCTGGCAAAAAATCTCTGCCCTGTTCAGCGAATGGACCAACCCGGGATCCTTTCTGGAAGAGAAAGTTTTCCTTTTCTGGCTGGAGTTCGATTTTGTCGGTCCAGGTTACAATCCGGTTCCTAACCTTTTCTTTCAGATCCGCAATGCGAAAGGAATGACCGGACCCGATCAATGGTCGTCCATGAAACGGGTTTTAGACGAAATGTACCTCATTCTTTTTGGAATAAGATTTCCGGACGATTTGGGCCATACGATGAACCGGTCTATCCTGGAACTGCCCAAGGAGGCATTTGTCTTTCAATTCGGATTAATGCTGCCCCGAAAAACGGAAGCTGTCCGCCTGATTATTGCAGGGTTAGATACCAAGCACCTGTCCTCCTACCTGGATCGGCTCAACTGGTCAGGCGAGAAGGGGGTTATTGAGAACCTGATTGCGAAGTACCAACACCGGTTTGATTATGCAGTGGTAAACCTCCATCTTGGCAACGAGATACTGCCTGACCTGGGATTGGAACTATACCTGAAAAATTTGAAACAGCCCAACTGGGAGCCGAGGTGGAAAGAGAATTTCCATTTTCTCGAATCCGAATCCCTCCTGCTTGAGTCTAAACGGATCGGGTTAATTGGATACTGTGGTAAGAAAACGGTAGCTCATCTGTATAAAGTTAATTATGTTAATGGAATCAATCACTTGAAGCTGGTTTATAAAAAAGGAATGCCACTCGGGCTCAAGGGCTATTTTGGAACATACATCAGGTAAATCATAAATCTTTTAGTTTTTTTAAATGAATGATCAATTTGAACAAAGGAACCATCTTCAGAATCAACTGATTGAAAAGGCAATGAAGGATGAAGTGTTCAGGAATGCTTTAGTGGCATCACCAAAATCGACACTGGAAGAGGTATTTAAAATGAAGATCCCTGAAAGCTTGAATATTAAGATATTGGAGGAAGATGCTAATACTATTTACCTGATCCTTCCTCCACCGCTGGATATTGGAACTTCGGATGAATTAAGTGAGTCCGAACTGGAACTTGTGTCTGGCGGTACATGTGGTATATACGATGGTGGACAGGCTTCTGGCACGGATGGATCGGATTCTGCGACGAATACACTTCGTTCTCAGGGTGGGGGAGGGATATTACAATTATTAAATTAGCCTCTGTGGTCCATATCGTCCTGATATAAATCTTTATTTTCTTATAAAATGGATGAACAATTTGCGCTTAGAATTAAACTTCAGAATCAGCTTATTGAAAAAGCCATGAAGGATGAAGGGTTCAGGAATGCTTTGTTGACATCACCAAAAGCGACACTGGAAGAGGAATTTAAAATGAAGATCCCCGAAAGCTTGGATATTAAGATTTTGGAGGAAGATGCTAATACTATTTACCTGGTCCTACCTTCACCACCCAATATTGGAAATTCCGAGGAACTAAGTGAGTCTGAATTGGAACTTGTGTCTGGTGGTACCAGTGGTATGTACTGTGGTGCACAGGTTGCTGGCGAAGATAGCCAAGGTTTTAATGATTATATGTAGACTTGGATGTCCGTATCGACCTACTATTTTGATATTGCTGCAAAAGCCGTATCTCTTCGTGAGAGGATAGAGGAACCCCAACGGTTTTCATTTCAGGAGACCGGTTCCGGACAGTACGAGAAACGGCTCGCCGATTGGCAAAAAGCCGTTGCTTCCGACGAACCCGGCAGGTTTCAAACACGGCTGACTCAGGATGGTTTGACCGATGCTGACCTGAAACGGCTGCTTGGATCCGTAACCATCAGCGGGGAAAATAATCTGCCCGACTGGATTTTCGCCTTTGAGGAGTTAATGTCGTTTCTTGCCAAATACGACTATCGTGACCAATCAATCAATATTAAAAAGATTTTCGGTGCCGGATACGAGAGCGAAATACCTTTTCTTCATTTACTGACGCCTATCGTCATCTATGCAAACACAAAGCTGGATCAGACTGCTATAGAACAAGTTGAGGATTTTTTTACGCTGGAAGCGCAAAGAATGCTGAACCTGGAATTTGCCAATTTGCTTGCTTCTTTTACTTCCCCGACATTCCTGCTTGAATTTTCGGTTTACAAGGCTACGCAGCAGACCTCTCTTTTTCGTCTTTTTGAACCAGTTACCACAGGGGCTGAAACCGAGAGGGGACTCTATGCTGGTTTTTGTGACAAAATAATGGAGAATGGCTGGCAAAGTTTCTTTCAAGAGTACGCCGTTCTGGCCAAAACTATCACCTTCCTGACAGGTAACCGGATAAAAAATACCAATGATTTCCTGGTCCGGATAGCCCGTGACAGGAGCGAGATCACTGCCCAATTCGGTGGAGGCATACTGCCAGGCAAGATTATTAAATATCGGGGTGGGCTCTCCGACCCGCATAACGGCGGTAAAGGAGTGTCGTTCGTGATTTTTGAATCCGGACTGAAACTTATTTACAAACCTAAAAATCTTGAGCTGGAGGTGGCCTGGTCGGAACTTCTGGAATGGATTAATGAGAAGGGACTGACCCCAAACCTCAAACCCGTGGATGTTTTGCAAAAGGGTTCCTATGGCTGGGTTGGCTTCGTCGCACAGGCACCTTGCCTTTCAGAGAGCGAAGTTGCTGATTATTATATGCGCATAGGATCATTAATCGGGCTGATTTACCTATTGAACGGCAACGATTTTCACCTGGAAAACATGATTGCTTCCGGTTCCCATCCGATGTTGATTGATCTTGAGTCGGTGATGCACCATGAAATAAAGGTGCCGGCCAATCAGTGGATGGTGGGAGCTTTATTAATTGCAAACGACAGGATCGAGTCCTCCGTCCTTCGCACCGGGCTTCTGCCTTCCTGGACCTCCGGAAAGGAGGGATTAACTTTCGATATTAGCGGGATCGGTGGGTATGAACTGGGTGTTTCAATTTACCAGCATCCTCGATGGGCGTTTGTCAATACTGACAGGATGAGGGTGGAAATGGTCAGGGTGCCGATGAAGGATAAGCAAAATATTCCTGTTTTTCAGGAACAGCAACAAGTCCCGACTAAATTCACAGCAGAGATCATAGCGGGTTTTACCTCTTTGTATCAATTGTTGATTCAATACCGCGATGATATTCCTGTCTGTTTGTTTGCAGAAAAAGAACTGCGCTTCATCTTTCGGGCGACCCGGATTTACGGCCAGATGGGGAGAAATCTTACGAGTCCGGAATTTATGCGGGAGGGGCTGGAGCGAAGCATTCGACTGGAACTCCTTTGCCGCCCCTTTCTAAACAATGAAGGGCCCGATCCGTATTGGGGAATTTGCAAGTCGGAAATTAGCCAGATGGAGCAGGTGGACATCCCAATATTTAATGCAAAATCTGACCAAATTAATCTTGTGGACTCTCAGGGAACTGTTTGCTCCAGCTTTGTTGAAAAGTCAGCCTATGATCAGGTCCTCCGAAAAATTGGGTCGATGAGTGAGGAGGATCTTGCAATGCAGGTAGGATTCATACGTGCCTCACTTCTTTTAAGGGATATCGGTGACGATGTGCGATCTAATCTGCAAAGGATTCAACCTGCAGTTAACCATGAGGACCTTCCTGACACCACTGATGAGCTTCTGGCTGTAGCCATGGATGCCGCAAGGTCGTTGCATTCCAACGCGATTTTTGCAGCGGATGGCAGTTGCACCTGGATTTCCCCGGCGCTAATTCCAGGTACTAATAGATTTCGTATGCAACCCATGTCGCTCAATCTCTTTGACGGACTTGCAGGTGTTTCCCTGTTTTTATCGGCACTGGCTAAAAAAACGAATGAGTCCTTTGTTCATGAGCTGAATAATGGGACCCTGCGTTCCATAACTCATTGGTCCGAAAATTTGAAAACGAAAGGACTTAAGGATGGTGATGCCGGAAATGAAATCCCGGTCAGTCTGCCTGAGGGTTTTGGCGATGAGATTTTCAATCCCGGGTTATTTCAAGGTGTATCGGGGATAGGATATGCAGCTCTGCATAAGGCCTTTCCTGATGAATTTCCTGCAGTCTCCTGATCTTCCTTAATTAGTCTAAATGACGTTTATTACGACATTCCCTGTTTTCTGACCGGTTTCCACATACCGATAAGCGTCAACAATCTGTTCCAATGTATAGTAGCGGTCAATGACCGGCTTGTATTGTCCTGACTCAACCAACCCTTTCAGATAGTTTACATCGGCCTTATTTATTGACGGGATAGGGAACAGAACTCTTCTGCCACCGATTAGCGGGGTTATCAGAGCCAGGAAAGGATTTTGTGACATATACCCCAGCTCGGTCGAAATATATATACCCTTCCTTTTGAGTAATCTTCTGCATTTACCAAATGAACTTTTCCCGACAGCATCAAAAATCACATCGAATTTCTGATCAATCCGGGTAAAATCCTCTTTGGTGAAATCAATGACCACCTCGGCACCAATTGATTTTACCAGATCTATATTTTTTGAGTTGCAAACGGCTGTAACCCGGGCACCCATACTTTTTACGATCTGCACTGCTGCTGAACCGATTGCACCGGTTGCGCCATTTATCAGAATATTCTGGCCGGTTTTAATTTTTGCCGCCCTTATGTCACAAAGCGCATAATGTCCGCCTTCAGTTACCGGGGCAGCTTCAGCGTAAGTGATCATCTCCGGCATGGTTGTTATGGGGCCATTTTCGGCCATCACCATAAACTCCGCATGGGCACCAAAGCTGGTGTCATTATAGCCAAATACTTTATCTCCTGTGCGAAAAAGGGTTACTGCCTGACCAATTGCTTCAATTTCCCCTGCAAACTCGTTGCCCAGGATATGGTTTTTGGGCCGGATAAGCCCGCTGAAAAATCTGGAGATGAAATACTCAGCACTTCGGAATCCACAATCTGTCCGGTTGACCGTTGTTGCATGAACCTTTATGAGAACCTCGTTGTCCCGGGGAACCGGCTTTCCGACTTCCGCCAAGTGAACTACTTCCGGAGGGCCATATCTTGTATTGATTACTGCTTTCATAAACAAATCAAAGTTTGTTTTCGATAGCAATTTACACAATTGGCTCCGCTATTTATTCTAACAGCCAGGCTTACTTGGCAATAATGTGGAAGCGGGTCCACCCACTGTCCATACAAACTGGTTTCTCCAGCGAATCCAGTACTCCTGTTCGGCTTTGGTAATTTTCACTTTAGCTGGTTGCTCCGACTGGGATTTTGCCGTGGTGAGATTTTCTTTCACTTCCGATTTGGTGAAGGAAAGAAAAAGGAACATTCCTGATAAAATTGCTAATGCGAACAATTTTGGATTAGTCTGGTTTTTCATGGCGTTTGTATTGAATTCATTAAGTAAAACAGATGTGTTACTTATTATACAATAGCCGGAACAGTTTGTTTAAAACAAGAACTGCTATTTCATTAACAGGCCATCCTAATTCAAATGGTTTTATCTTTTTACCACCTTCCCGCTATAGGATTCACCGTTCATGATGATTCGGTACAAATACAATCCACCGGGTAATTCACTCAATTGTACCTGATTTCGTATACCAATCAGCTTTTTGGATATCACCTTTTTGCCTGTTATGTCTGACAGCTCGAAATAAAATGGTGCCGATGACTGATCTGAATCTATAAAGATGACATCCGATACTGGATTCGGGAATACGCGGATGGAAGCCAGAGGAGTTTCAGGGATGCTGCTGCTTCCTTTAAAATCGGAGTACCAGTAATCATGGCTCTGAAATTTCGTCCAGGTTCCTGATGTTTGATCCCATTTCATGGTTACAACGCCCACGATCATATGAATGGGTGGAAAACTGTTCCATTCGAATGGAACAGCTGCCTCACTGCTATAAAATGAGTGGTTGTATGAGTATTCGTGTTTGTATTTAGAAGTGTATTGCCCTGATGAATCCTTTGCTCCGAGTGACAAGGTTTCCAATATGTCACCGTCAGCTTCAAAGATCTGTTCTGTCCGGTAGTATTCCGTCCAGATGCTTGTCGATGAATTGTAGCCCAAAAATAGCGTCAGGATTTCGTTACCGTTTACATCGAAGGTAGACAGAGTCTTTGAGTCGGGAGTCCATTGATTGTTATCACCATCCCAGCTGAGGTATAAACTTTCGGTCAGGTGCCCTTTTGTGTCGAACATCTGGATTGTTTTGTAGCTTGGAATCCACTGATTGCCTTCGGTATTCCAGAAGTAACTGGCTTCTTCAAGCATCTGATCCGTTGTGTCGAATATCCGGATAACTTTTCTTTGAGGCCCAAATTCCATCGACGGGTAGTACCATCCGTAATTGATGTACAGGGTCTCGTTACCATGGCTGTCAAAAGCTCTTTCTTCCCTGTTATTACAAGACCAGGTATGGGTATCAGCATCGTAATAGTAGTTCACTCTTAAGGTTTGATTTCTTTGGGCATCATAGGCAAATTCCTCCTGGCCGGTTTGCACCCAATCGCCTGTTTCAAACGACCAGCCATACCTTGAACTGGTTAACAGATTTCCATCGGAATCATATTCCAGGTCAGTTTTGTAAGCTTTTTCCCATAATCCTGTTGAATCATTCAGGGCATAGGTTATGGAACCGGTCCAGATGTTGGATTCCCAGGTTTTCACTTCTTTGTAATTATTTCCTTCCAGTATCAGGGTATCGTTGCCGCCGGCATCATAAAAAATTCTGGTCTCCCACCAGGTCTCCCAGGGATCAGTTTCCAGCTTGCGGTTATAGAAGGCCTCAAAGGTTGGTTTTCCGCTGGCATTAAAGGTTGTTGTATCCTTTTGCCATTCGTACTCGTCATCCATCGTATTGCACGTATACACCAGGGAAAGAATTCGTCTTCCTTCTGAGTCGTAAGCAAACCATCCCTTATTGATTGTTTGCAGGCCAACTTCTGCCGATCGGATTCTCTTCCATTCGAGGGAGTCCATTTGTTGTTTATAGGAAGCCAATGATTTTAATGTCATGGATCTCTCCATTGGTGCTGATTTGTCTGGCTTTAATCGGTTCTGAAATACTGCCGGCAGGTTGTCCTGATATTTGTCGGCAATTTTTTTTGATTTTTGTTGTCCGCTCAGGTTAAATACCATTAGAAGGCTTAGAGCCAGAAGTGAAAAATTCCTGATCATTTTGTGGTTGTTTAATAATTAACGAAGTTAGGTTTTGCAGGCAGATCAAAAGGTGCAGTGAGTAAAGTATTTGACCAATCATATAAAATCAGTGGTTAAAATGATGGCAAAAAGCACGTCATTAATTTTTACTTTTACACCTAAACAATCTAGAAGGTCAATCCTGTGAATAAATTAAATATTAAGCTCTTAGCATTTCAGGGAGCCCCGGAAACTGTTTTTCAGAATGCGGTTGCCCGACTAGTGAAAATGATTCCAGCCGAAAACTTTGTGCTGACCGAAAGCAATCCTGATGTCTTGTTTTTTCTTAGTGGAGGCTCAGAGCAACTTGCGATTGAGCAGGTTGCAAAAGGTAGGTTTTGCCTGCTTATCGGCTCTCAACACGATAACTCTTACGCATCTGCTACTGAAGTTAAAGCCTGGCTGAACTCTATGAATATTCCATCAATGCTGCTGGATGAAGAGGAGTCAGAAACTCGTGCAGTTCTTGAGGACTTTCTTAAAGTAAAACAAGCATTGATAAGCTTAGCCGGGAAGAAGGTCGGGCTTATCGGGCATGTTTCAGACTGGCTAATTTCATCGTCGATCCCATCTGATCTGCTCGAAAAGAAACTTGGAATTGAATTGATCGAAATCCCATGGAATAAATTGGCACATTTTTCTGAATACAAAACCTCCGGTTCATTTCTAAAATCTTTCCCTGATGAAAAGCATTTTGATCTTACCGAAACATCAAAAGTAAGCGAGCTTTTATCAGAAACCATTCAAAAATGGCAGCTGGATGCCATCACTGTAGAGTGTTTTCCGCTTGTACAAAAGGACGGTGTTACTGCCTGCCTGCCATTAGCCAGGTTCAATCATGAAGGTATTCCGGCAGGATGTGAAGGTGACATTACTTCCATTGTGGGAATGATGGTTTGCAAGGAACTTACCGGTATAATTCCCTGGATAGCAAACATCAACAAAGTCACCAGTGATGTTTGTCTTTTTTCGCATTGCACCATAGACCCCGGTTTGGTATCCGAATTTTCTATAAAGACCCATTTCGAAACTGGAAAAGGTACTGCCATCGCTGGCAAATTCAAGGGTGATCAGGTTACCATTTTTCGTTTTGATAATAATCTGAGTAAGGTTTTTATTGCGGTAACAAGCATTATTGGACGGCCGCAATCCGATACCGCCTGCCGCACGCAGATAGAAGTGAAGCTCACTGAAAATGAGGTTTTATTACTTAAGCAAAGTCCACTCGGCAACCATCACCTTATTTTTCCCGGCGACTGCAGCAAATTGCTGAGAACAGCTTGTTTGTTACTTGACATCAAAGTGTTGGAATAGAGTACAATCTTTACATCATTCTATCGTTTTCTTTTAAGTAAATATATTGGTACTCAACTTGAAGTGGCTTTTGAGATATATAATTGGCCTGCTGTTCCTTATCCAGGGACTTGTAAGCACCTTGTCAGCCCAGTCCTGGGAATTTGTGAAGGAGGAAGATGGGATTAAGATTTATACACGACAGGAGGCAGGGAAGGCACTCAAAGAATTTAAGGGCGTCACCGTTATCAATGCACCTGTGGAAAAGGTGTTCTCTGTGGTTGAGGATGTTAATCATATCGAATGGTGGGATGAGAACCTTATAGATATTAAGGTGCTGTCTTATGAAAAAAACAAGCGTGCCAAATACTATATGGTTTATGATTCTCCCTGGCCGGTGTCAAATCGAGACCTTTATGCTGAAGTGACTGTGGTCATTGATGAGGCAAAAAGAGTTTATACTATTACATCGGTCGCGTTAAGCAGTGGTATTCCCGGCGACGATGATCAGGTTCGTATCAGGGATTACCGGCAAAAATGGACAATCACACCGGCCGGCGAAAATTCGACCCATGTGGTGTTCGAGGGTTATATAGATCCCGCGGGGAAAATTCCGGGATGGTTATCAAACAAGCTCCTTATTCAATCCCCTGTCAGCAGCATATTAGGGCTCAGGAAGCGACTGGAAAACAAGTAACGCTGAAAAATTGTATCTTTCGATCATCGCCTTGATTAAAAGAATATGAACAGGAAACCCGCTGGAATTTACATTTTTTGGGGCTTTTTTGGTGGCTTTATTCTCAGTCTGCTCGGGACGACGCTGGAAGATTTAAGCCACAGTATTCCTATATGGATTTCCCTGAGCAAATTGCATCATTTTATAACTCCCTTTGTACTGGGTTGCCTTTCTGGTTTTTTCGGCTTTTTATTGTGGAGAAGGAAAAAACTTCAGATTGATGTTTTAAATAATTATTCAAAGAATCTGCATTCCCTGCTGGATGTTAATTCTGCTATGATCTCGACTATTGATTTAGATTCGGTTCTTCAAATCATTGTTGATGAATCAACACACCTGGCTAATCTGGACACCGGGGCCATCTATCTCCACGAAGATGAAAAACTTTACCTTGGTGCAACCACGCCGCCGTTGCCAACTGATTTTCCGGAAATATTACGTACTGACTTGCTGATTAACCATCCGCACATTCAAAAATCTCTGAATGAAAAGCAACCTGTTGTGCTGCCCGATACCTCAAAGGCCATCCTTTCAGAAGCAGAATTGAAGGTGGTTCAGTTCAGAGGCTTGCGCTCGGTCATTTATATCCCGCTGATTATTGAAAGCAGACCGGTGGGAACAATTATTCTGGGTACAGTGGGTCGACATCACTCCTTTACTGAGAATGAAATAAATACATATCAGACATTCTCGGGACAAGCAGCGCTGGCTATTGAAAATGCCAGGTTATATAAGAATAGCACCTTGATTTCAGAAGAATTAAGGCAACAGAATGAAAATTTCGCCTTGCTGAACGAAGAGCTGATTGAAAGCAATGAAAAAATTAAGAAGGTCAATGAGGAACTTTTAATTTCAAAGGAAAAGGCGGAGGAAAGTGACCGGCTAAAAAGTGCTTTTCTGGCAAATATGTCGCACGAGATCAGGACTCCTTTAAATAGTATTCTCGGGTTTTCGGAATTGCTGGCAGAGGCTGAAACTGATGACTTCCTGAGGCAGAAATACAATCGGATTATCCAGGAAAATGGTGATCAACTGCTTCAGATGATATCCGACATTCTCGACTTGTCAAAAATTGAAACCGGTCAGATCGAAATACTGATGAGCCAGTTTGAGCCCCAAAAACTCATTCAGGGAATCGTCGAAGAATTAGCGTATCAGGCGGTACCAAAAAAAATCAATTTACATCAGGATTTTGATCCTTTATGTAGTGACCATAAAATTTCAAGTGACATAAATAAGGTTAAACAGATACTGACAAACCTGGTCGGCAATGCCATAAAATTTACAGAAGCAGGCTCTGTAACAATTGGTTACAAAAGCAACCTGAATTCAGGAGAATTTTATGTTTCTGATACGGGTATCGGCATCAGTGAGGATAACCTTGAAAAGATTTTCAATAGATTCCACCAGATTCAAAGAATGTCTAAGCGAAAAACAGAGGGAAACGGGTTGGGGCTGGCCATTTCAAAAAGCCTCGTCGAGAAACTGGGCGGTAAAATATGGGTTGAATCGAAAGTCGGGAAAGGCAGCACCTTCTATTTTACCGTTCCCAACTAAAACGGTTCACATTTTATAACTGCTAACCATTTATCAAAAAATTAACAATTTGATAGTATTGCCTAACCATTCGGTTAATATTCATTTATCTTTGGGAACACTTAAAGTAGTTTCTCCCTCATGGATTCAATGTTGCTTATTGTTATAGTGGTTGTTGCGACAGCACTGATCTTTGATGTCATTAACGGATTTCATGATGCCGCTAATTCGGTAGCGACCATTGTTTCTACCCGTGTTCTTTCTCCACGACTGGCTGTTCTCTGGGCTGCATTTTTTAATTTCATTGCCATGTTCGTATTTGCTCCAAAAGTGGCGAATACAATTTCCAAAATAATCATAATCGATGCGTCAAATTCAGCATTCATTTACGTGGTTTTGGCGGGGTTGCTCGGAGCTATTGTCTGGGATTTGATCACCTGGTGGTTTGGTTTGCCAACCAGTTCATCGCATGCCCTGATCGGCGGGTTAACCGGCGCAGGGTTAATGTTCAAGGGTCCGGATATTATCCGCTGGGAGAAAATAATCCAGACAGCCACTTTTATCCCGCTCGCCCCCTTGATCGGATTCGTCATCGCCTTTGTGTTTATGGTGGCCGTATACTGGATGTTCCGAAAGTGGAGGCCACGCAAGATTGACGGACTCTTTCGTAAGGGTCAGCTGGTTTCAGCGGCGCTCTATTCCCTGGGACATGGTGGTAATGATGCCCAGAAAACAATGGGTATCATTGTAGCTTTATTGGTTGCGGCCGGCATGCTTAACCCTGATCATCAGCTTTCCATGTCCAGTGGAGATACCTTGTGGATTATTCTTTCCTGCCAGTTGGCTATGGCAGTTGGAACAGCATTTGGTGGTTGGAAAATAGTTAAGACAATGGGGATGAAACTTACGGACCTTAGGCCTGTCCATGGTTTTTGTGCAGAGACAGCAGGTGCTTTTACCATCTTCCTTGCTACACACATGGGCATACCCATTTCAACAACTCATACAATTGCCGGGTCCATCATCGGTGTAGGATCAGTTAAAAATATGGCGAATATCAACTGGAGAACTGCCTTTAATATAATCTATGCATGGATACTCACTATTCCGGCTTCGGCACTCGTTGGTGCTTTGTGCTTCTGGATAATGAGCTTAATAAGCACTAAATTTTAATCATTATTTTTCCGTGCATTCCCTGTTGATTTTCTGATAATTCGCTAATTTAGAGGATAGAACAGACTATCGTCTGGCATTATCTTAAATTAGTGAATAGCCATGAAAAACTTATGCCTTTTCATTGTTCTGGTTTCGGCTGCATGGAATTTGCAGTCGCAGGAACCATTAAGATTAGGATTAAACTTCCCGTTCAGAAACCCCGAGTTGACCTCCATCGAAAATTTCATGGAGCATATTGGTCAGTCCGGTGCTCAGCTTTACAGGCAATTAACCTATGCTGATGTGATCTGGTCGCAAATTGAACCCCAGAATAACCAATGGAATTTCAGTCAAAGGGATTCAGTCTTTAAGGGCTACCCCCAGTTCGACTATGCAGTTAACCTGTATAGTTTTACTGTTAACGACATCGGATACCAGGTTCCATGGAAGGCATGCGAAACACCAGGCTGCGGTTGGAATGCAAGAAATGACAGCATTGAAACCAAGGAGTATCTGAAAACCTGTATCGACCGGTACAGCTCCACAGTGAAATACTGGGATTTGGGGAATGAAGCTGAAGAAGGCAAATATCCTGCCGGCATTCCGATTATCGATTTTGTGAAATTCTTTAAGTTCAATTATCGATGGATCAAGGATATCAATCCAAATGTAAAAGTCATTCTACCTGCAACTGTTGGAACTTATGGGGTGCCATTGCAAAAAAAATACGATTGGTTCAGGACCATTTTTCAGTTGGGCGCCGGGAATGCCTGTGATATTATTGGCTATCACGATTATAATTCATGGTGGACAATGCCTGTGCACATCGATTCCATCATGAATATAAAAAACAGTTTCGGATTAAAGGATAAACCTCTTTGGTTATCGGAGAGTTCATGCTCTTCCATTCACACAAGTATTTCTCCTGGATATTCTTCGGTAAATGAACAGGCAGCTGATGTTTGGAGAAGAAGCACCCTGGCATGGAGCAAGGGAGTAGAAATGTTTATCTGGCACGGATGCTGGAGCAGCGATGTTCCATCGGTTTGGGCTGAATTTGGTTTGCTCGACCATAATGGTTTAAAAAAGAAATCCTACCATTCTTACAAATTACTATCAGACAACATTATACATTTTACTAATGTTGACTTATTAAGTCAGGGTATCACTTCGGACAACAACGATGATCCTGTTGGCGGTAATGGGGTTTGGGTGGTAAAATTTGTGGTTAAGGGTGAAAATAAATATGTTATGTGGAGTCGGAACAACCTTTCCTATTCCATGAGGCCTGTGAGGAACACAAAATTCAGAATTACAAATGTGGTTCCTAAAATCCTGTCAGCCGATGGGGAAACCGCAACTTTTCAAACCGATTCTGTTTATGTTTCCGCCAATGCGTCGTATACTTTTTCTTTGACCTCATTGCCGGTTTTTGTTGAAGAAATCACTGATTTAACCTCGGTAAATTACCAGGAGAACGATCATCCAACATTTGAGGTTTTTCCGAATCCGGCCAGGGAAACATTAGGTATACGGAATCACTCTGATAAAGCAGAACGATACCTGATATCTGATATTTCAGGGAAACTGATGGAGGAATTAGAAATAGAGCCAAATCAGGTTCGGAGAATTGACCTAAGGAGCTGGGAAAATGGTATCTATTTTATCAGAGCCAAGGACCAACTGAAAACTCAAAAAATAGTTGTCATCCGATAAATTCATTCTCCAGCCAGGCCAATGGCTGCTGCAGCTGTCTTCATTCCGGCGATGGTTTCTGCTATTATAAAATCGAGATCTTTTTCCATCATAAGAGCACCCTTCTCAATGACTTCCCGGTTAGCCCCGGCAGCAAAATTCTTCATAGCCCACTTTTTCTTTACCGATTTAACCTCCAGCTCAAAGATTGATTTTGAGGGCCGGATTAATACGGAAGCCGTCACCAACCCAGTCAGTTCATCGATGGTATACAGCGCCTTTTCCATGATGTGTATCGGTTCAGTATCCGAGCAAATTCCCCACCCATGACTTACCACAGCCCGGATGTATTCTTCCGGCCATTTTTCCTGCTCGAGAATTTTGCGGGTCATGGTACAATGCTGTTCCGGATATTGTTCGTAATCAAGGTCATGGACCAGTCCGATGATTCCCCATTTTTCAACATCCTCACCGTATAATGTGGCGTAATGTCTCATCACCGCTTCCACGGAAAGTGCATGCTTGATCAGACTTTCACTATGTGTATATTGTATCAGCAGCGAAAGAGCTTCTTGTCGTGTCGGTTTCATATTATTCTGTTAAATCCATATTATCTTCACACACAGGTGAAGTAACAAAAATAAAATTCAGGCACAAATGAAAAAAGTTATCCTGCCCTTCCTATTGTTATTTTTTTTATCGGCTTTTCAGATTAACGGTCAAAACAAACTGCCTGTAAAAACCAGCGACGCTATCCGTTCTAAGCAAGTTGCGGATATGAAGTTCGGAATGTTTATCTGCTGGTCGTTCAGCACTTTCTCGGGCCAGGAATGGACCCCGACTGAAGGAAAGGATGCTTCCTTTTTCAAGGCAACCGGTTGCAACACCGACCAGTGGTGCCAGGTTGCGAAGGATGCCGGCATGAATTATATTCTTTTCCTGACCAAGCACCACGATGGATTTTGTTTGTGGGACACTAAAACAACCAATAAGAAGGTAACTAATAGTCCAATAGGGATTGATGTGCTGGCGAAGCTCCGTAAATCCTGCGACAAATACGGAATAAAGCTGGCGCTCTATTTTTCGGAGGGCGACTGGACATTTCCCGGAGCTGTTTTTTCCACCAACGGAGGCATCAATGTAGAGATTAAGAAGGCGCAGCTTAAGGAGCTGCTCACCGGATACGGACCGATAGAATATATCTGGTTCGACCATGCGCAGGGTGACGGTGGCCTGAGCCATGCTGAAACCGATAAGTGGGTTGCTCAATTTCAGCCCGATTGTTTGCCCGGATACAATCACGGAACACCTGCCGGCCGCATCCGCCTGGGCGAAATGGGCAGTCCATCGGCATTGGATGATTTTTCGGGAGCAGGATACAATAAGGCGGCTGAAGGCTATAAAGGCTATATCGCCGCTGAATTCACCTATCCGATTTTACCGGGGCATAAGGGCGGAGCCATGTGGTTTTATTCATTGCCAGAGCACGATAATCTCTGCATGCCCTCTGAAAATATTTACCGCGATTATCTGGGTGCAGTCAAATTCAGGAATATTTTCACCCTGGATGTGGGTCCGGACTATAAAGGAGAAATACGTGCCATTGATGTTAAAACCCTTCATGAGGTTGGTGATATGATCAGAGGAAAAATATCTCTTCCGGTTCCGCTGATTGGCAAAGCCTCCGCTTCATCAACCTGGTCCCAGACCGGTTATGAGGCAGCTAAAGCAACAGATAATAATTTCTCCACGCGCTGGGGGGCCGTCAATGATAGCCGGTCGGGCTGGCTTGAAATCGACTTTGGAAGCGAAAAGACGGTAACTTCAGCCATGATTGACGAAGGCGAGTTTAACCGTGTCAGTAAGTTTATTATAGAAGCTTATCAGGGTAATGAATGGAAAACAATCGCCTCCGGCACTTCAATCGGTTCCTATCGTAAGATCAAATTTCCAAAGCCGGTAAAGGCGCAAAAGTTTCGCCTGAATATTCTGGAAGCCAATGAAGTTCCTACGATCGCGGAATTTCAGCTGTTCTGAATAACCGAACAGAAACGGTATCCAAGGGCATTATCTTGCCAGAGTCTGCCCCGCGCAATGTCCGCCTGGAGCAATATAGGAACCGTAATTAACAAATTCCAAGCAGCGACAGTCTATGACACAAATGGGTCATTTTATCACATGAAATTGGTTTTGAAAGAACTCCTTCATACCTTTAAATAGAAAGAAACTACAAAAGGACAAAACACATGAAAGCACTCAGATTTTTCACAAAATCGGTTTTCCTTGTTTCGGCAATAGCCATTTTTGCCGGATGCAGCGACTATGTACAAGACCCGGATCCCTCAACAGGCGGCCCATTGTTTCTGATTGCCTGCAATGGTAACGATGACGGCAGCTTGGTGGAAGGCTTGTATACCATGCAAATTGCCAGCCCGGCACCAAAGTTGGAATTCATTACCGAATATTATCCGTGGGCCAAAGGTCTTAATTATGTTGATTTTAATAACGGCAGGATTGCCTTCAACGTTGATAACCCGCCCGAAGGTCAATCACGTGTAGCCTATATGGATGTCAGCAACCTTAAGGATGTGAAATTTGTTCCGAATCCCAGTGCTCCTGAAGGTTGGGTTTGTAAAATGTCAAAAGGGGCCAAGCCATTGGTTTTCAAGGATGGGAGGATCGCCTACCATGTGGTATTTACTCGTGAAGTTTATGAGGACCATCATGAAGGTCAGCTGGCCATTTACAACCCTAAAAACGGCAGTATTGAGCTGTCCGGTAAATTAACTGATTTCATTCTCGCGCAACCGGAAAATGGGGGTGATACCGAAGACGGATCCATGAAAGCGGGTTTTGCTTTGTCACCGGATAATAAATATATCTATTGCTGGGTGTATGGCTATGGTACCACCTGGGGATCTTATCATGAGGATACTGACTATATTGCCAGGTACACAGTTGGCAAACCATTCTCTTATGAAAGAGTTGAACAAACAAGCAGGGTTGATTATATCACCGGAGATGGTAAGTACCTGATTGTTGGTGGAGGTATACACAGGATAACCCTTTCAACATCTTCGTTCGACCAGGATATTTCCGAATATGATATTATTGCTTATAGCGGGCAGGTATCAAAGAAATCATCAAAGGTGTTAAGGGCATGGGGTGGCCAAGGATTAGCCATCTACGATTTTAACGGAGCAGAATCAATCTGGTTGTATTATATCACCAGAAATGAAGACATGGAAAAAAAATACAACGCCGCTGGTGGGGAATACCAGTTTTCAGCTGACGAATCACATGTATATTTCACAGGCTCAACGGATTTCTGGAACCACAAGGGTGATATGGTAGTCTATTCAAGCCTCATTGAGGAGAATAATACAAAGCCAGACAGCTTAACGTTTTTGCCATCCGCATTCAACACAGGTGGGTTATTCCTTCTGATATCTGAATAGTATACAAAAATACATCGGACCGGCTGTTTGTCTTTTCTACTCCCCATTTCCTGACCACTGCTGTTATCGCCATTCTCATTCCACCCGGCAATTGATTTTCTAACAACAAGATTTTAAGCTTATTCGGTAATATTATCGCTTTATTTCAAGAGGATCATTTTCTTCATTTCACGGACATTTTTGCTGCCATTTATTTCCAGTGCCTGTATCGTATAATAATAAACTCCACCCGGAAGACCTGCCGCATTAAACTGCATTTCATAATTACCCATAGGGGTTCTATCTCTTGATGAAGAATGAACCACCTGTCCTTGTGCATTAAAAATATTTATAACAACCTGTGAATTAAAAGGTACTGAGTACTTAATTTGAGTAGTCAGGCCAAACGGGTTAGGGAAATTCTGCGACACGGCAAAACTGACTGGCTCATATGAGGGTTTATCTACACCAACCGGATTACTCTGGGAGAATTCCTCCAGATACATCAATATTCCATCGTTTCCCTTGCCGGTGATATCTTTTGTGGTGTTATTAAAATTATAATAGGCAACCAGTCCATTCTCATTACCAATCAATTCCTTGTTCATATTTCCTGCGATTTCCACCTGCGTAAGTGCCCGGTTCCATAATCGCAGTTCATCAACGCTTCCCGCGAATTCGTTGTAACCACCCGTTATATTTCCTCCCACCCAAAGAGGACTTTCAAACTGATTGGGTGAAATATTTCCCGTAACGGTTTCGCTCCCGGCTAAAACACCGTTGAGATAGAAATTGAAATTATTTTCTCCTGCTTTGGCATTATAAGTCAATGCCAGATGGTTCCAAATCCCGTCTTCAATGGCAATGGGGCAATAGACTTTGTATGGATACGTATAATCATCTGTGGTAGAAATCATTGCATACGGTTTTCTGCTATTATATCTATTTTCAGTAATAATCCCGTATCCGAGATGCCTGCTATCGCCGCCTGCGCTATCATAGCTATTTTTAAAAAGGATGAAAGCGGGATATGGACTTTCAACCAATGGTTTTACCCACAATTCAACAGTCAGCGCATCCGTAAAGCAAATTTCAGGGGTTGAGGGAATCTGCATGTTATCATATCTGCCAATTGAACGATCGTAGTCCAAAGCCAACGACATGTTAGCCGGTGAAGGATCCGGTTGTGATAATGGAACAGAACGGTAATAAATCCATCGTTCGGCATAGGTCGTACCATAAGTATATTCATAAACGAAATGAGCAGTACCATTTTCATCAACAGCCAGTTTTGTTCTTTCCCGTTTCCCTTTAGATCCATAGATATCAATAATTTTTAAAGGTGCCATCGTATTAAACCCATCTGTTGAATGCCGGAATTTAGGGTTATTCATCACACAATAAACATCTTTGCCCGTTGGATCTGATGGTGCAAATTCTATTTGGGGATAGAGTCTCCCATTCTGGTAGTATTGAAAAACATTCGCATCACTCACCAGATCGGTCCGTGAGGAGAAACTGGCACCATAGTCGGTCGATTTTAATAAATAGGCTGTACCCCAGCCCCTTGCGCAAGTTACATATACCTGTGACCCTTTGGCGGCAACGGAAATACTTTCTCCCCAGATATCGCCATAATAGGAATCCAGGGAATCTATCAGGGCTATTGGCGGCTCAAAAGTGTTGCCATTATCCACGGATCTACAAAAAAATACCTTCGGAACCTCGTCGCTGTCGACAGCCCTCCATGCTACATAGACGTAATTTCCGGCAACTGCAATTTTACTTGCGTAAGCATTATCGTAGGAGCACTCCATGTTATTGTCACTTGTCACCAGAGTATCTGATATCCAGTTTATTGAAAAGCTGGCGCCATCGTCTTTTGAGGTTGAAACACCGACCCTTCCAAGGTGATAGGAGTAATCTGCCATTAATGCATGTATTCTGCTCCCCGACTGGATTACATCTCTCAGGTTAGCGGTCCTTATTTGTGGGCTTACCCACACCGGATTGAATGTTACCCCGCCGTCGGTTGAAACAATAGCCATTCCGGCATCACTTGCATGAGCACCCATATAAGAACTATACCAGGTTTCGGTAAAACCAATGACAACCCGGTTCCCAAGAACAGAAATGTAGGTTTCGTCAAAATCGTGATTATGGCCATCCTCTATTGCATAAACAACTGCGGGAGGTGAAAAAGATACCCCATTGTCAGTTGACCGGGAATAAAAAATGCATTCTTTTATTTGAAAGGCAATGTGGATATTGCTGCCAGAAACAGCCATGCGCTTAAGGTAGGCAACTTTAGGCCCATGCAAAGAGCCTAAATTCCCGGTGGTATCGATTATCGTTTTGGGAGGATTTAATGTTAATCCTCCATCCGTTGAATTCCTGTAATAAACCATTTCCCTGTCATTATACCTGCAGGATATCCAAAGGAAGTGAATGGTTTTACCCACAATTTCAATTTCCGGATTCATATCTTCCCATAGGCCATCGTCTATCGGATGAGTGTTGGAAATCACCTTTGTCCAATTCGAAATGGGAGCAAGTTGTCCGCTGAGTGAATTGCTCAAGGCGGGAAATAATCCCAGCATACCAAATAAAATGGTGAACTGGTTAAAAAACTTTGCGTGATTTTTCATCAGGTTTAATTTGTTGGTGCTATTTAATTCGCTCCTTCAAGGCTTTGGCAACCGCCTGGGATTTTGTGTGAACCTGAAGCTTTTCATAGATATGCCGGAAGTGGTTACGAACAGTTTCCGGGCTGATAAACAGCTCCCTGGCAATATCATCGGTGCTCTGACCAGAAATGATCCTGGTTAAAACCTCTTTTTCGCGAGCCGTCAGGTGGTAATCTGATTCCGGAGGCGGAGCACCGGATTTGAAAATATTGAGCAACTGTTTTGCAATGGAGGGAGTAAGCGGCGATCCTCCTTCGTAAACCTGCCGGAGAGCTTCCATGATTTTCAGCGGGTTCGTCTTTTTTAGAACGTAACCGTCTGCCCCGTTCTGGATGGATTTGAGCACATTCGCATCGTCTTCCAGGATGGTGAGCATAATGATTCGAACAGCAGGGTGTTTTTCTTTCAGATGCACAATGGCTTCAATACCTGACATTTTCGGCAAATTGATATCCAGGAGAATAACGTCGGTATGGGTGCTGTTCGCCAGAGCAGACTCAGCCGAATCAAAGCTCCATTCAACAACAAAATCCCCGCTTGAAGCCAGAAGATAAGTCAGGCTCTCCCGGTAATCCTTATGATCTTCAATAATGCCGACCGAAATTTCCATAGGCAAAAAATCTCTGTTTCAATGGTTGTCATGGCCATGTATTCTTTCAAATGCAAGCTAAGGACTCTGGCAGGGAAAGTCAATGACCTGTTTGTGCTATTTTGAAAGTCAGTATAATGCTGGTGCCTGACCCGATTATCGACTTAATCTCCAGTTGTATCCCCGATTCAAGGGCCCGTTTCCTGATATTTCCCAGGCCGTTTCCCCGCGAATAGTTCTCTCTCTTCAAATCAGTATCAAAGCCGCACCCGTTATCCTCCACTTCAATTGAACAATAGCCATCGTTAATACCAGCTCTGAGAAAGACCTGGTCAGCTTTTGAATGGCAAATAATATTGTTCGACACCTCTTTAAGAATTAAAAAGATATGATGACGGAATTGGTCGGACAATACTGCATCCGGGCCAGCCATTTCAATTTCTGTTGTTAGTCTGATGTTCTTATCATTGAATAATTCGAAATAGTAATTTCTGATTTTGGAAAGCAGACTCTTCAGCAAATCATGCTTCGGAGTGGTCATCCAGATGATGTCAGTGATCGATTGAAGAGCCGTTTGAGAAAGTTCTGCAATTTTTCCAGAAATCTGGGGTCGGTTAATCTCCCGTGAAGTGCCATAATCTTTCATCATATTGGCATAGATCGATATACTCCCCAGGGTGGAAGCGAGGTCGTCATGCAGGTCGCGGGATATGCTCTCACGCATCTCCTGTTTCTCCTTCATGGCTTTTCTTTTTAACAGAATCCTTTCAGATAGTAGTTGTAATATAACGAGGCTGATCAGAACCATCCCCACAGGAATAGGAAATGACATCAACGGGGCTTGGTATAAAAGCTCATGGTTTAAGAGAAGAAACAGCACGAATATCAGGAGGTAAATGAGAAACAGCGTTTTTCCTGCGATGATCATTCGTTGGCGTTGAAAGTACACGGAAAGGGTAATGAATCCAAGTACAATCATGTATTTGATAATTTCAAACTGATTTTCACGATCGATAAAGAATCGTGTTGTTGCTTTAACCGCCATCGAAATATTTCGGGCCAATCCTCCTTCCTCTACAATTTGCAATCGGTCGCCCGGATGAAGGTTTTCGACTTCAATTGTTTTGCCGGAGGCAGGAAACAAAACAGATGCTGAGTAGCTGCCCCCCGGTACCAATCCGAAAATGGCCTCTTTTGCCGATGCCGATGCATATCCGCTCCCTCCGTTGATCTCCTGATATCCTGTTGTCTTTTTGAGGCCGGACAAAGGATCAATGAGGTACAGGGTGATTTGGGCACCGATTGCATCACGGTTCGACTTTGTTCCCTGCAAAAGGAACGTAACCGATCTTTTTTGTTTTAGGTTATTGATAAACAGCAAACTATTTTCATTGATATAGTTACCCACGTATAAATCAATGTCCCCGTCGTTGTCTATGTCCCCGGTGGCACACCCGGTGCTGTAACCGCTTAATTCGGCCCCGAACGCATTGGTGGCATCTTCAAAGTAATTTCCGCCGACGTTTCTATAGAGTAGGTTTTCTCCAACATTAGTCAGGTAAAGGTCGAGGTAACCATCAAGGTCGAAATCCGCGAAAACAGCACCATTGCTCAGAAAGGTTTTTTCTTGAAAGTATCGGGTTGATACATCACTGAATAATCCCTTACCATCGTTCAGAAATAATTTGTTCGGGGAATTACGGTTAGTGATAAAAAGATCAGGATACCCATCATTGTTAATGTCGGCAAATACCACTGCATTGCTACGCCCTGCTTCTGCTTTTGACAAATCGGTAAGTCCGGTGATATCACGAAACTTCACCTGCCGGGTTGTACTTTCGTTCAGATAAATTTTATTCTTGGAAAACCAGAATGAAACGCATAAATCCGGCAATCCATCCCTGTTAATATCGGCAAACGAGGTACACATGCCTCCATTCAATGAAGTAAGGCCTGCAATTGCTGTGACGTCAGTGAAATGTCCTGAGCCATCATTCAGGTAAAGCTTGTTGGATTCTTTTTCGCTGGTCACAAACAGATCGAGGTCTCCATCATTATCAACATCAGAAAATGCCGCTGAATTTGACCTTTTCAAATCTTCACAGGCACGGTTTTTTTGATTAGAAACATCCCTGAAATACCCTTTCCCATCATTGATCAGCATTTTGTTTTTCCCGTCAAGCGAGCACAGGTATATATCCTGATCGCCGTCGTTGTCAATATCGCCAGCTGTTACCCCCATGTTAAGTTCAGATGGTGCTGAAAGGACAGGGTTTTTTGAAAAGCCGGTAGCGCCTCTGTTTACCGATTCATCTTTAAAATCTGGTCCTGAAGCTTTCGGACCGGCGAGGTCATTGTAATTTATATACAGACGATCGGGATTGAAAATACAGACAGCGTAAATGTCTTTTTTCAGGTCGGCGTTAAAATCAGCAATAGCAACTCCATACTCATCGTCCGCATGACCACCATAGGCATAAATCCGATATTTAGTAAAACCAGCGTTGTCTTCCGGGCAAGGTGGAAGTTTTTTCAAGCCTGAGTAAAGGATGAGCCCATTTTCTCCTGTAATCCAGATTTCATTCCGGGCAGTTACCACAATATCCTTGAGATTTTCCTTCCTTTTACTATCGATTTTTCTGGAAATCCCATGGCTGAAGTTCAGGATTAATCCGCTTTCGCCAATCACCCAAATATTGTCTCTATCGATGGCTGCTATCCTGTTTGTTTTCTTTAGGTCATTGTTTTCAATAATTTTTTTCGTCTCTTGGTTGTTGATTTCAAAAATTTCGGACTCACATAAAACAAATCCATGACCAGGGCCGATGAAGGTGAAGTCAAGGATTTTTTTACCGGACAGAACCCGCTCATAGCGGTTAATATTCAGGTGATACAATTCGTTGACAGTGTTCAGCAGCCAGATATCCTGTATACTTGTTCCATAGACTTTAATAATCGCGCTTAAGGTTGGGGGTGGAGGAATTTTAATAAACTGCTCATCTGTGTATATCGCCAGTTCGCCCCAGCCGGCAACAATTCCAAAGTTTTTTCCGTTAAAACATATCGCATTGATCTCGTTGGCCAACGGTGATCGGACCTTCTCGATTCTTTTTTTATTGATATGATACAGATCTGATGTGTTGATTTCTGTGTCTGTCGTAAACCAGCCATCATCTCTTGTAATTGGGCAGAATATGGAGATGTTTTGTGTCAGGGGCAGATCAGGTTGTTCCCAGGTTAACCCGTTTCTCTGAAAAATCTTATCGGCAAGGAGGTAATAGCAATTAGAATCCGTGATATAGATGTTCCGTATGGAGGATTGACTTCCTGAACAGACTTTCACAAATACATTAATGGAATCATTACCTGCAGGCAAAACAGAAGGCTTGCCTGCAGGAGCAATGAATAATAGTATGAACAGAAAAATGGCTATTTGTGGTGGTCTCATCATCAGTGGTTACTGGTCAGTACTGACCAGTAATTAAAGATAAATGAAATTCACAAATATTTATCCCGTGAAAAAACGGTAACCCCGGCTTACCTTTTTATGACTTTACCCTGATAAGTTTCGCCGTTTCGGATAATACGATACAGGTATAATCCGTCCGGCAGTTCGGAAACTGAAACCTGATTTCGCGCGCCGTTCAGGGTTTTGGATATTACCTGCTTCCCGGTAATATCGGAGAGCTCGAAAAGTACCGACGTTGCATAAGTTCCTGCTTCAACAACGATGAAATCGTTTACCGGATTAGGGTAGACAAGGATCGGTTGATTAAGGTTAATCGGATCGATGCCGCTTCCGGCAAATGCAGAATAATAGTACTCCCCCTTGAACCAGTCGACCCATTCTTTTTTAATATTGTCCCATATCCAGCCACTGCATCCCAAATACTGGTTTGGCGGAACCTTACCTATCCATACAAAGGGAAGAACAATCTCATATTGATAATAGGCGTGGTTAAACCGGTAATCAACCTTGAATTTATAGGTCCATTCTCCGGTCGAGTCCTTCGAACCGAGTTCCTGGTGGTGCATAAGGTTGCCAAATTCATCAAATTCCATTTCAATCCGGTAATCGTTGATCCAGGCTTCGCCAGCAGGATCATAACTATACCCAAGGCTCAGGGATTCAAATCCATAGGAGTCATAACTGTATGTATACTTAGTTTCTGGAATCCAGGCGCTGGTTACGCTGCTCCAGTTAAATAAAAAGTCTTCCGTCAAATCGCTTTTTGAATCAAAGATGTATGTGTGTTTTTTTAGAAATATCCAGTTGTTAAGCGCATTATCCCATTCATAATCCAGGGTCAGGATCATGTTGCCCAGGTTGTCATAATCATTTTCGCTCTTACTGGCCGGCACCCATGCGTTTCTGACAACTGACCAGTCATAAATTGTTGAAGTCAAAAGGTTTTCGCCTGAATCGAAGGTTTTTAATTCTTTTGATTTAAACTGTTCCCTGTTCAACGAATCCAGACCGGAATTGAGGTTCAACGTGTCATTCCCATGGGCATCATAAAAAGTAACAGTTTTAATCTCCAGTCTCCAGGGTTCAGTTTCAACTTTTCGGGCAAATGTTATAATCATATTTTGTTTGCCATTGGCATAATAGGACGGGGTGTCTTTTAGCCAAATGAACTGTCCATCCCCGGTGTAAAAATTGTTGTACCAGAAAGCGAGATTCAATTTGCCTTCAGCATCGTACTTGAAACTGTCCTTTTCAGAAATAAACCAACCATTGGCGGCACTATAATCCTGCCACACAATAGAGTCCATCTTTTGTTTGTATACAGTTGTTGATTTTAATGCCGGCCGGTCTTTGTTGGACTGGTATTGAATCCGGCTGCCAGAGCGTATGACTGATTTTTGCTGTCCGCTCAGGTTAATTGTCAGGAATAGGCCAATAGCCAGGAGTATAAAATTCCGAATCATTTGGTGGTTGTTTAATGGTTCATAAAGGTAGGGTTTACCAACCAATCAGCGGATTCTATCCCGGAAGTTTTTGACGAATGAATAATAGGCTGATTATCTGATCAGCCTCAGTAACTTTTCTACTTAGCTCTCAGGTATTGCCTCGGCCACTCAAAGTCTTCGTTCAATTGTTTGGCTGCGTTTAAAGCAAAATAGGGATCTCTGAGTGATTCCCGCGCGATCAGGATAAGATCAGCCTGGCCCTTTTGTAAAATATCCTCTGCCTGACGGCCATTGGTTATCAATCCAACTGCAGCGGTTAAAATGTTGGCTTCAGCCTTGATGCGTTCTGCAAAAGGCACCTGATAACCCGGGCCAACGGGAATTTTTTGATAGGGCACCAATCCGCCTGATGAGCTATCGATCAGATCAACACCCTTCTTTCTTAATATGGATGCCAGCAGAACAGCTTCGTCAACATCCCATCCTCCCTCTGCCCAGTCGGTGGCCGAAATGCGGACAAACAGAGGAAGGTTGTCCGGCCAGACACTTTTTATTTCCCGGACAATTTCCAGCAACAGCCGAATCCTGTTTTCAAAGCTGCCACCATAGTTATCTGTACGGTGGTTGCTTAGCGGCGACAGAAACTGGTGAACCAGGTAACCATGGGCTGCATGTATTTCAATCAATTTGTAGCCGGCTTGCAAGGCGCGTAAGGCGGCTGTTCTGAAATCGGAGATTACTTTTTGTATCCCTTCCCCGTCAAGTGCCCGGGGCTCATCAAAATCAGGAGAAAATGATAGGGCAGAGGGAGCAACAATGGCCATGAATCCTTTACGCCCGGCATGTGCCAGCTGGATACCGGCCACACATCCCTGCTGATCAATAAAGGTGGTAATCCTTTGTAAAAAACCTATGTGCTCTTCCTTGTATAATCCAAGATCACCGGCAGAAATTCTTCCTTCTTCAGAAATAGCAGTAGCTTCCTGAATAATCAGGCCTGCTCCACCTGTTGCCCGGCTACCATAATGCACCAGGTGCCAGTCGTTGGCAAAACCTTCGACGGCTGTATACATGCACATCGGTGAAATGGCAATACGATTTCTTAAGGTGATATCCTTAATGGTAAGTGGTGAAAATAGAATTGACATGTTTTAATCTTAGGAAATGAAAATCGTTAATTGATCAGATGGTGCCCGCCGGCGAGAAATTTAACGCTGGGCTGAACCTTGGTCAGGTTAAATAAATCGTATCCTGTCTTGAGATCGGCCCATAAACTTACCTTGTCCTTATTCTTGCTGTACCCGGATACCAGAGCATTGTATTTTTTGTCGTCGAGTCTGGCAGGAAAAATGGTTATACCGATCTCCTCCTGGCCGCTGTTGTATGCTTCAACACAATATACATAAAGCTCCTTGATCTTGTCATCGGTAATGGCGATACATCCCGAAGAGACGCATGAGCCGTGAATGAAAATCTGATTACCCAGATGTCCGCGAACACCCCTGATACTGTCGGATGCATTCGGATAATTGACCTCGATCGACAGATAATACTTGCTGTAAGGATTGAGACTTTTGAGATGATAGTATCCTTCCGGCACCTGCAAATCGCGATAGCGCCTTTTTGGACCGATGATACCCGAGAGTTCGCAAATTGGGAATTCCTTTATCAGCGTAAAAACCGAGTCGGAGGTGTTTTTTGCCCAGAGCTCAATTTTCTTTTCAGTTTTAAAAGCACGGAGGTAAATCCTTAAGTTTTCCCGCGAAATTGAGTGCTCGGAAAGCGTTTTGCCAACAGTTTTTTCTTTATCGGAATAGGCTTGCCTTACCCTCGTATAGTTTTTCTGCTCCTCTCTGAATGAAATTGTGTTTAGGCCTGAGTGCAATAGAAGTATAGGGAAAAGGATTATCAATAGTCTCATAAAAGAAGCTGAAAATGGTCGGGCGAAAATAGAAAGGATTATTCAGCAAACCATAAAGAGCATCAAATTGAGTTGCCTTATCTGGTTAATGCAGCAACCCGGTAGCGGCATTTATGAAACTATATGCCTCATACTCTTTGGGATCAATCCATGGATCCTTCCATGCACTCCAAATAATTGACACGACCTTTTCTTTTTGGTTGATATGAATGAACTGACCGAAAACACCCTGGGCGGTGAATGAGCCTTCAAGATTTGTAAAGTTAGCAGCCGACGGCTGTATTGCATCAGTTCCCCACCAATCCGGGTCATTCAGGTAATCCCATCCACCCCAGGCCGTCTCGGGCATAGGCCACCAGTTATACCCATAGCCAAGCGGATAATAATACGGGTAGGGATAGTTGTTAAAGGAAGAATATAATTCCCCATAATTGCATTGTGGAGAGTCACTTGCAGGATGCGAGGCCTCGGCAACCCAATACGGTGGCAGCACGGAAATTCCATTTACCATTCCATTATTCTGGATGAATAAACCAAACCGGCCATAATCACGGAGAGTCATGCTAAGATTTCCTCCACCAAACTCATCGCCATCCTGAGATTCAAGCAACCAGTAACCATCAGACTCCATTCCCATATTAGCCCATATTTTTCTGGAAAGAAAGCCTGATAGAGATTCGTTACCAAGTGCGGCTTTCAAAACCTTGCCCTCCAGATAGGATTCACCTGAGCTGTAAAGAAATTTCTTGCCGGGGATTTCTGAACGGGTCAGATTGGACATTACCTCAATAATTCCACCTTCCGTGCCGTCCGCAATAGCCTCATACATTGAGGTAAAGGAGGAAAGCGGATCACGGTAATCTTCATTCCAGTCAACCCCTGATGACATTTGCAGCAGTTGCCTGATTGTGACTCCCTCATAGGCAGTTCCTTTCATCTGTGGGAGGTAATCGGTCATCGGATCATTTATGCTTTTAATTATTCCATCCTGGATAGCAATGCCGATAAGCGTTGAAGTCACAGATTTAGCCACGGAGAAAGAGGTCCATTTTGAAGTCTCATTGTTCCCCAGAGCATATTTTTCGAGAACAATTTCACCGTTTTTAATAATCAAAAGGCCAGCAACATTATTCCTTGATATGAAATCGTCAATATCATAGTTGTTTATACCATCAGGAGAATATTTCACAGAGGTAAGGGCCTTTGAAGATTTTGGCAGTGGAAAAACGGTGGTACCGCATTTGAATATCCGGGTATTGAAAATCCTGTCAATGTTGCGGTAAGAACCCGGTTGATATTCCGGAGTGAGATACAAAAAATCTTTGGCTGTCCCGATTTTATCATCAACGGTATTATCCTCTTTTTTGCACCCGACCATAAAAAATGCGACCAATAGTACCCCGATCAATGAGCAGATCGCTGTTTTGCTTTTCATCAATTTGATTTATTCTATTGAATTTGTAATCCCGCTGAGAAATTCATTAAGGTCAAACATTCCCTTTTTGGAGAACCCGGTTCTTACCACAACCAACTGTTTCGAAGGAATAATATAGATATATTGCCCGTCATGACCGCGGCAGCAAAACATATCTGCGGGTACATCCGGATAAAATATTCCGGATTTGTTGATCCAGAAAAAGGCACCGTATTGTCCTTCGGATCCCGTGGCTTCAGTAGTGGAATAGTCAGTCCATCCTTCGGGAAGTATTTGTTCACCCAGCCAGTTCCCCTTGTTCAGGAACAATAGTCCGAATCGGGCATAATCGCGAATCGAAGCATACATATACGAGGAGGCTGCAAATGTGCCGGAAGCATCAACTTCCATGATAGCACTTCGCATTCCGATTTTGTTGAACAGGGAAGTTCTCGGAAAAGCATAGTATTCGCTGTCGTTACCAATAGTTTTACGGATTATCAGCGATACAATATTGGTCGACCCTGATGAGTAAACCCATTTCAGGCCAATCGGGGAGGCGAGTGGTTTATTTAAGGTGAAAGTACCGAAGTCGCCTTCTTTATGGAGCATGTTATTTACGTCCGACTGGTTGCCGTAATCCTCGTTCCATTCCAGTCCGCTGTTCATTTGCATCAGGTTGCTGATGGTAATATTTTTCCGTCCGTCAGTCTGCCATTCGGCGAAACCAATGGGCTTGTTTATATCGATTTTTCCTTCTTTTACCAGGATGCCTGTCAATGCATTGGCAATGCTTTTTGCCATCGACCAGCTCAGGAAAAGATTTTTGTTGCTCAGCCCGGTTTTGTATTTTTCGATGATCGGTTCGCCTTTATATACGACCATTACTGCAAATGTGCCCTTGTGCGGGATAGTATCGGCGAAGGCTTTATTGACCGCAGTATTCATCTTTTCCATATTCACACCCGATGGGATAATACCGGAAAGCTTATCGCCGGCTGGCCAGGCGACAGTATCAGGATTTTCGGGAACAATCTTTACTCTTGAATAGGGGCGGTTAAGGATCTCTTCCTTTTTGAAATCATTGACCAGCGAACACCCAAAACCATCAATATAAACAGCTCTTGATTTGTGCCAGAGAAAGCTGCTTGTTACCTCCTTTTTTTCAAAATCGATTTTCTTTTTTGTGAATTTTATAAATGAAAAATTTAAGTCGGTGCTAACCATGGATTCCGGCGTTCGTCCGGCAACAAAAACTCCGGAGGCCATATTTTTTGCGGAATAGCCTGTAATAATCGGGAGGATGGGGTTCATGTATATAACCCCTGCTGCGAGGATCACTGTAATCACCAGCGATATGACGATGGTAATTCTTTTTGCTTTGTTCCGTTTCATAGGTTGGTTTTTCAGGTTGGTTAACTTAATATCCAAAGAGGGATAAAGTTATCTGATTGTTTTTAAAATCCGCATAAAAAAACCGGAACACCTTTCATTAAAGGGTTCCGGTCGGTGTTATTTTCCCGAATGTTACTCCGCTTATGGCAGCTGGATGATTGAGACAACAGGTTTAAGCTTATACGTGTTATTACCTGTAACCACTATAGATTTATTAGCATCAAAATCGAGTAGAATAGTGTAAACTACTCCGGCTTCAAGGGTGGCATTAACCTGAAGTTTCAACCCTGACTGTTCAGCGCTGGGTGTACTTAACGGGTAACTCACTCCATCCACAACAATGGTGCTGTTCGGTCCGAGAATCAGCCGGATTTGCGACACCTCAGAAACTTCCAAAGCACCTGTTGCAATAAGGGTATCCACCCCGTTTGAGAAATCGAGAAGATTATATATACCTGCATTCACATCCAAAGTGACAGCAGTACTATCATTGCCGGTAATCACGACCTCCTGCAAATCAATATTTACTGCATCATAAAGAGCCGGTGCATCAGTCATTCTGACATTCACAGGATATTTATCCAGGGATTTCTTGCATGCACTTACTGCAAAAAAAAGTGCGACAATACTAAAGGCAAAAATTAATTTTTTCATAATACTTAATTTATAATGGGTCAAAGATCAAGATAAAAGACTCCTGAACTATTGCATAATTATGAAAAAATGTTGCAAGATTCACATGTTAAGGAACAGCGATGGTTGCATATGGATATTTAGTAAATTGTGGTGCTAAATGCTGAATGAACCTGAAATCATTCCTATGGATTTTCTGGAAAAAATCGCTTCGTCTTTCTACAACAACCTCATCGCGGGAGATGCATATCTGGTGGTGATGAAAGGCATGCTTACCACTGTTATGCTAAGTTTGCTGGCACTTTTATTTGGCACTATCCTCGGTGCTGTTTTCTGTGGAACCCGCTTGTCGGGGCGTAAGTTCCTTGAGGTTCCGGTACGCATAATAACCACCATGTTACTCGGAAGTCCGGTGACCTTGCTGCTTATGCTTCTGTATTACGTTGTATTTGCCAACAGTCGCACCGATGCACTTATCATTGCCATCCTTGCATTTACCCTTCACACGGGGGCACATGTTTCGGAGATCATGCGGTCGGCACTCGGAGTGCTCAGTCGCCGTGAGTGGGAAGCCTCAAGAATGCTGGGGTTCTCGGAACTGGCAGCATTCCGGCATATCACCCTGCCGCAGGCCTGGAAGATCGCAAAACCAGTATACCAGAACACCATTGTCAACCTGATTCAGTGGACATCTGTTGTGGGATATGTTACTATAACAGACCTTACGCGAACGCTCAACAATGTAGGCTCGAGAACAGGGGATCCTTTCTTTGCCCTGTTTTTCGGAATATTGATTTATATGGGATTGTCGTGGATGGTTCATGGGCTTTTTTCCATCAGGGGAAAGAGGGGTGTTGCATGATACGGATTGATAACCTGACTAAGTGTTTTGGCCCGGCTAAAATTCTGAACGGTATACACGCCTCTATAAACAAAGGGGAGTGCATTGCGATTATCGGTCCCTCGGGTGCCGGCAAGAGTGTGTTCCTCCGTTCAATGGCATTACTCGAAAAGCCCGATTCCGGTACTATTCTCATTAACGGTAAAGATATTACTGCAAAAGACACAGACATCAATAAGGTGCGCGAAAAGATGGGTCTGGTGGCCCAGGGATTCAACCTGTTTTCGCACCTGAATGTCATGAATAATATCACGCTGGCTCCAATTCAGGTGAGGAAGCAGACGAAAGCCCAGGCGGAAGCTCATGCAATGGAGCTGCTGGCACTGGTTGGACTGGAGGAAAAGGCATATGCCATGCCCTCAGAACTGTCCGGAGGGCAGCAACAGCGTATCGCTATTGCCCGCTGTCTGGCTATGGATCCCGACATTATTCTCTTTGATGAGCCAACATCGGCTCTCGACCCGGTAATGACGCGTGAAGTTCTTTCCATCATCCGTAAACTTTCCGGACGCGGGATCACCCTGGTAATCGTGACCCATGAGATGGATTTTGCCCGCGAAACTGCCGACCGCGTCTTTTATCTCGATGAGGGCACTGTTTATGAGGAGGGTAAGCCAGCCGACCTATTCAAAAATCCAGTGCGGGAAAAAACCCGTGCTTTTGTCAAAACCCTCGAAACACTGCGTTTTACTATTACTTCGAAAAGCTACGATCTGGTGGCAATGAATGCGCGTATCGACTGGTTCTGCAGGCTGCATGGACTGGATTCGCGTCATAATTACCGGATTCAGCTTGCAGTGGAGGAGCTCATTCAGGAAATCTTTCTCCATTGCTTCAATGCTATTAATCCTGATCTTGATCTGACCGTGGAACATTTTTCGGTGAATAATGAAATCGTTTTAATCTTCAAATATCGGTGGGAATTATTTAATCCGTTTGATCAGCAGGCCGGACATCAGGACAACCTCGGAATGACCCTGGTTACTGGTATGGCACGCAGTTTTGATTTTGAATATTCAGATGGCATCAACAAATTAATTATAAAGCTTTAAGACTAATCGTATGAATACAAGAATCTCTTACGCGGCCCTGGCCGTTGTGCTCATCGGACTCTTTGGGTGTGTTGGCAGCGACATGAAAATTAACAGTTTCGAAGCCATGGGAGGCAAAACGATCGGTGTGGTATCGGTTGGGGCGGTCGCTGAAAAACAGGCTGCACTGGTAAAAAGGTACATAAACGCAGATCCTGGTAAGATTATCGAGTTTAACAGGCGGTCCGATGCTATTATGGCATTGCTGAGCGGCAAGGCCGACGGGATCAGCTGCCCGTCGTTTGTAGCTGATTATTACGCAAAACGCAACGACAAACTGAAAGTAATCACTGCCCGTGAGGAGATTCCATATAAGGTTATCATGGTTTTACGCAAGGCCGACGAAGGGTTGCGGAATGATGTCAACAGGGCAATTGGACTGCTTACCGAGTCGGGAAGGCTGAAATCGATCGAGAATGAGTGGATAACCAACCTTCCGCTTACCGGCGAACCTGCTAACATTGGTCAGATTAACTCAGCCGGTGCACGTGTGGTGCGTGTAGGAATTTCGGGTGACTTTCCTCCGCTTGACTACATTTCGGCCGACGGCAGACCCGCTGGCTTCAACATTGCCTTTATGTCAGAATTAGGTACCCAGCTGGACATCAAATTCGAATTTGTTTCTCTTGAGGCCGGATCACGGTTTACCGCTCTCGCCAGTGGGAAAATCGATATTATTTTCTTCCATTTCAAGAGCGAGCAAACACCTGACCTGTTTGATCTGAACGTAAATACATGGATAATGACCGACCCGTATTTCGGATATCAGGGAGATTATTTCCTGGTGAAGAAGTAGCCTTTACTTCTTCACTATTTTCTTAACCTCGGTAATTCCATCCTGGTCGATAACCTTCAGGAAATAGATTCCCGGAGGTTGAGCTGACATATCGATCTCGCAGGTGGTATTGCGACTATTAACCGAGAGAATTTTCTTTCCAGGAATATTGAATATCTCGATTTTCGAATTAATCGACAACCCATTGATAACCAGTGTTCCTGTAACAGGATTCGGGTATGTTGAAATGCCGTTAATGGAAGAAACCTCATCGACTCCTGCCACAATGTATGGAACGATGTAGCTGTAATATACATCCTGCTCACCATTAAAGGTGTTGGCCCATGCCAGATGCGCTCCGTGATTGTCAGATTCCATATCGAAATAATCACCCAATTTATTCTGGTTGGGATAGCCAACATGAGGATCAAATAATCCGGACATTTTCTCATTTGCCGACCATGTTTTGCCTTGGTCAGCAGAGAAAGAATAATACAGGTCCGATGAATCCGATCCGGCAGGAGCATCGCGCGTATCAAGCCAGATTGCATCCAGCCTGCCATTTGGTGCAACCGACATGGTTCCAAACCACTGGGTATTCTTGTCAGAAGGATCGTCATTGATACGGGTTGGAGAACTCCAGGTAAGTCCGCCATCTGTACTACGGGCAAACATAACATCACCGGGATCAGCATTTGATGTCCGGGTAAGGGAGGCAAGTATATATACATTACCTCTGCCCGGGCCGTCGGAATGATCAACGCCAATGCTTACCTGCCCCATGAGGCCTCCTGGATTAACACCATTCCATCCACCCGGATTACCGTCGACATACACTCTGACCGGGTTATTCCAGCTGACCACGGAGTCGCGTTTGTATGCATTCAAAGATTTTACAACCACCAGGCTGTCATTGGTTCCGGATGCACCTCCGATATATAGTTCACCGGAATTACCGATAGCCATGGTACCCCAGTATGGATAACCATCGATGATGTAACAGTTTTCATATTCGCTGCCGCCATTCGTTGAGCGGGTGGAGAATCCCGGACCGCACGTGGTGAAGAAGTAGGACCAGAAAGCATAGATATTACCACGTCCGGCTTCCGTTGTACGGTCGATCACCATCCATTGCTTGTCACCTCCATGCGCATCGACACCGCTATCCCAGGATGCACCGCCATTGGTGCTTTCATACACTTTGCAAAAATAGTCAGGTACATTTGTCAGGCTGTTGTAATAAAAATTCCCCTCCGCATCGAAATCCAGGACAGGATCGGAACGAAACACTCCAGGGTCGATCACCCCGGGGAAAGTCCAGTTTTCTCCACCGTTTGTGGTATAGCCCCAGCCAGCCTGCCTGAAATTACTGGTCACATTATCAAATTGTCTCCAGCCAATAACAATTTTTTTCGGATCCAAGGGATTCACTGCAATGGATGGCTCGTTTGCTGCGTCACCCAGAATATTCTGTCCCAGACTATTCACATTTGCCTGGTAAGTGATTATAATGCTGTGTGTTGAGTTTGATTTAACCCTGCTTTTATAATGGTAGGCCGGAGAAGTCCGTGTATTGTTATCCGCATTAGGTTTGTACGGGTCATCCAGCGTCTCATTATGCATTCGCTTCATTTGCTCTGCAGATAACCGGGTATTCTGACACTGAGCAGATTGTCCCATGAAAGTGACTACAAAAATCAGAACAGATATAATTTTATTTTTCATTCGGTTAAATTGCATTTTCTTATTTCAAAGTCAAAATTGGTCAATAACTTTAACAAAAGCCGTACATTTGTGTTTAAGCTGAACAGCAGCTTATAGCCGAGGTAACCACCCTTATTCTGGCTGATTGATTATTAAACCGAAATATGAAAAAGATGAAAACAAAAACACTATTGACTGCCCTGGCAATAGTATCAACGGTGATTTTTGCCGGATGCAAAAAGGATGATTTTGTAGGGAAGGTAGGAGTATGCCCGATAGTTGTTTCGACAGTTCCAGTTGATGGGGCTGTAAATGTTCCTGTAAATCAGGTGATCACGGTAACATTTAACGAGAACATGAATCCAGCAACAATTACGCAGAACTCATTTTCTTTGCAGGGACCATCAACAGTGGCAGGGACCATCGTTTATGATGGGAATGGTCCAACCTTCAGCTTTACCCCAACTTCACCGCTTTTGCACAGCACTACCTATACCGGCAAGGTGGCCACATCGGTCAAAGATAAAACCGGTAATGCCCTGCAGAAGGAATATGTCTGGAGTTTTACAACCATTGGTCAATTTACCGTGGCATTGTCATCGAATCCATCGGCCGGAGGAACTACCACCGGGGGCGGTACTTTCGATTCCGGATCTTCTGTAAATATTGGGGCAACAGCAAATTCCGGATATACTTTTGCAAATTGGACTGAAGGGGGGATTGTTGTTTCTTCTGATGCCAACTATAGGTTTACGTTAACCGGGAACCGAACACTGGTAGCGAACTTCACTGAAAATATCAAGGTTTATACTATTTCTCTGTCATCGAATCCACCAACTGGAGGAACTACCACAGGAAGCGGTTCCTATAATGCCGGTACCTCAGTAACTGCAGGAGCAGTTTCAAACGCCGGATATTCCTTTACAAACTGGACCGAAGGGGGAACGGTGGTATCAACAGATGCCAATTACTCTTTTACCATCAGTGCCAGCCGGACTCTGGTAGCGAACTTTACTGAAAATATTAAGGTTTACAGCGTTGCCCTTTCCTCGAATCCTTTGACCGGGGGAACCACAACGGGAGGCGGTTCCTATAATGCCGGTACCACTGTTACTGTTGGTGCAGTATCAAATGCGGGATATATCTTTAAAAACTGGACTGAAGGGGGAGCGGTGGTATCAACAACTGCCAATTACTCCTTTACCATCAGTGCCAGCCGGACTCTGGTAGCGAACTTCACTGAAAATATCAAGGTTTACAGTGTTACCCTCTCGTCGAATCCTTTGATCGGTGGAACAACCACCGGCAGCGGGTCCTTCAATGAAGGAGCTTCAGTAACCGT
>CAIXHD010000219.1 GCA_903919065.1 uncultured Bacteroidota bacterium | reverse complement strand
GCAGATTCAAGCTGGCTCATATCTACCTTAACAGCATCAACGAGCCATAATACCTTGCCGCCCTTCATGATAAACTGATCGATGATAAACTTATCCTTCTCGGAGTATTTCGTTTTAGGATCAGCAATAACAATGGCCTGACAACCATCCAAGGCGCCAATTTTCTCTTCGATCTTTATCCGTTTGACGATATAGAAATCACCAACAGCCCGGGATAAACGGGCAACCTGATATTGATCCAGTTCTCCGTGACCCTCAATAAATCCAACGGTCGGTGTATTTTCCCTGGATACGGTTCTAACCCCCGTAATAAACTCATATTCAAGAGTTTCTATCGACTTATTGATACTAGCATCATTAAAGCTGGCAGTAAGATTCCCCTGAAAGAAATTCACTAAACGCTCATACTCCTGTCCATGCTGCCGGTATGTCATGATAGCTCCCGGAAATACCACCTGCTGGGTATTGCTCCCATCAGTTTTTTGTGACTGAACATTGTAATATTCAACACCATCCTTAGCCAGGGCATCATAAACCTCACGACGGGTTTTCTGATCAGGACTTTCCGATGGATTCACGAATTCAAACTCGATATTATTCTTACCATAAACCTTGAATTCATCGAGGAGTTCACGGGTAGCTTTCTGCAGCCTTCTGAATCCGGCGGGCAAGTTATCATCGCCCAGATAAACTTTGATATAAACGATATCCTTGAGTTCTTTCAGATAGGTTTTGGTGCCTTTTGAGATTGTATAGCGCTTTTCCTGAGTAAGGTCGAACCGATGATAAGCATAATAGCCCACCAGATTAACCAGAACAACAACAACCAGTAGGAGAGCCAGTTCCAGAACATTTTGCCTTTTTACTTTTTTCTTGTCCATCTTTTACCTCCTACCATTTACGGCTTTCCAAAACAATTTTTGTAAAAAGGACGAACACGGCGATCACAGAGGCGAAATAGAGGATATCGCGTGTATCTATTACTCCGCGCGCCATCGAGTTATAATGAAAAGATATCCCCATACCGGCAACAAAATTCTCGAGTCCGCCCGAGAAGCCAAGTTTCGAAATATATTCAAATCCAAGGAAGAGGAGAAAGCAACCTGTTACTCCAAGAATAAAGGAGACTATCTGATTTTCAGTAATGGAAGAGGTAAACAGACCAATAGCCACATATACTCCAGCCAGAAAGATCAGCCCGATAAACGATCCCCAGAAACCCCCGGTATCCAGGTTACCCCGTGGGGATCCAAGCCACATCACCGAGCAAAAATAGACCAGAGTAGGAAGAATCGCCAGCAGGACAAGGACTAATCCGGCCAGGTATTTCGACAGAATGATTTTCAGATCACTCAGCGGACGGCTTAGCAACAGTTCGAGGGTTCCGGTTCTCTTTTCATCTGAGAAAAGCCTCATTGTTACGGCTGGGACCAGAAAAAGAAAAACCCAGGGTGCGAGAATAAACATCGGATCGAGGGTTGAATAACCGGATTCCAGAACATTGAATTCTCCCGGGAACACAAACAGGAACAGCCCGTTGAGCACCAGAAAAACAATGATCACTATATATCCGGTCAGAGAACTGAAAAATCCGTTTATCTCACGTTTCAGCAAGGTTAACATAGAATTGCTTTTTTTTGAGAGTTACAAATGTAGAAAAAAACGGCAAATCACGTCGGCGGCAGTCGCAGAGGCATCATTGTCCCCCAATTTTTCGTTCAAATTGCGGTATCCGTCAGTCATTTGAGCAATATATGCCGGATCGTTAAGGACTCTGCTGAGACTGTCATTCAGGTTGCGTGCAGTATAATTGAATTGTATCAGCTCCTCTATGCAGGACTGATCCAGTATGAGATTAACGAGGGAAATATACCGGACTTTTATAACGATTCGGGCGATAAGCCAGGATACCGGTGAGGTTGTATAGCACACCACCTGCGGGGTTCCGAGAAGGGCAGTTTCCAGGGTAGCGGTTCCTGAAGTTACCAGAGCTGCCCTGGCAATCCTGACTATTTCGAGGGTTTTACCGTATTTAATTTCTATTGCAGCGGTTCCTGTAATTTCACGGTAGAAGCTCTCCGGAAAATTGACGTGACCTCCGATAACAAACTGATACTCCTTAAATTGATCGATCATCTTCACCATAACTGGTAAAATCTGTCTGATTTCCTGCTTGCGGCTACCAGGGAGCAAAGCGATAACCGGCTTTTTACTCAGGCCAAGATCAGCGCGGATACTATCAGGATTTGCCAGGATCAGAGGCTTGACGTATTCCTTGACCGGATTTCCGACATAAGCACACGGAACGCCATATTTTGCAAGGAATTCAGGCTCAAAAGGCAGGACGCACAGGGACCGGTCGGTGAACCGGGCCAGTTTTCTTGCACGTGAGGGCATCCATGCCCAGACTTTTGGAGTAATATAATAGGTGGTCAGGAATTTATTCTTTTTAAGCCAGGGGATCAGCCGGAGATTAAATCCACCATAATCTATCGGGATAACCACATCAGGATTAAAACTAAGAATTTCCTTTCTGGTAATCCGGAAATTCTCACGGATTTTCAGCAGCTTAACTATAAGCTGGGTAAATCCCATAAAGGCTAAATCATGAATATGGATTACTGCCTTGCCCCCCACCCTGACCATCAGATCCCCTCCCAGAAAGCGAAACTCGGCAGTAGGATCAATTTTGAGGATGGCTTTCATCAGTTCAGATCCGTGCTGATCACCCGATGGTTCCCCGGCAATTAGGAAGTACTTCATGTTTGTTCCTGAGCTCCTCTATAGGATTCTTATAATCAAAACAATAAAGGTAAAAAGGAAAGTAGCCAGTAATACTCCTCGCGCCGACTTAAGCAGTTCTTGCCTGATAAACAGAAAGAACAACAGTAAATTCGGCAGTACTGAGAGGGAGATGATATGGGTGAGAATACCAAGATTTTTGTAAACCTTTACAAAATCGACCAGGCTAAGACTACTATAACGTGCAAAATAATAGCAAGTTAAAGCAATGAAAGGGATTATCAATCCAAGAACCATCCCAATCCACACCTGATTCAGGTTAACCTTTTTCATTGGAAAATATCATAGCAGCCATAACTTCAATGCTTCCATAGCGGGATAATCCGTTACATCCACACTAACGGGTACGATGGCACCAAAATTGTTTTTAAGGGCCCATTCATCCGTATCTTCCGCAAGGGGTTCTTCGTTACTGAACTCACCGGTAAGCCAAAAATAGTCGTGACCCTGCGGATCGGTCCGCTTATCGAACTCTTCTTTCCAGACCCCAATAGTTTGACGGCACACCTTCATTCCTTTGCACTCTTGGGAAGTTATTCTCGGAAAATTAATATTAAGGCAGGTACCAGACGAAAGTCCTGTTTCAATGACCTTTTTAATAATCGGGCGGGCATATTCCACAGCCAGCCGAAAATCGGCATCCGGTGAATGGTCATCCACTGAAAATGCGATAGCGGGAATTCCGTTCATGCAAGCTTCAATAGCGGCAGCAACGGTTCCCGAATAAAACAGGCTCACGGAAGCATTGGATCCATGGTTGATGCCAGACAATACCAGGTCGGGCTTGCGATCAAGGATCTGGTTAAGGGCCAATTTAACGCAATCGGCCGGGGTACCGGAACACGCATAGGCAGGGAACCCATTTATCATCTGGGCGGTACGATACCGGATCGGATGATTGAGGGTAACAGCATGTGACATGCCTGACTGACCAGTCAGGGGAGCGACAACGACAACCTCACCAAACTCACTGGCCACCTCCATAAGTTCCTGAATTCCCCTGGCACGGTAGCCATCATCATTACAAACCAGAATCAGCGGTTTTTTTATCATATCAAAAATTTAACGCCACAAAAATAGAAAACCCGGTTATCTTCGCCGTGCAAAAAGAAGAAAATGAAGACATTTAGCAGATATCACCATATACTTTGGCTGCTAATTACCACAACCATCTGGTTAACCGGGTGTTCTGAGGACATCACGATTATAAAGCCCGGAGCACCGATTCCTGTAGTTTATGGGGTTTTCGACCTTAACCGGTCTATGCATTATATTAAACTCACCAAGACATTTGCCGGAGAGAACGATCCATACACATTGGCTCAGGATCATGACAATATATTCTATTCCGATGCGCAGGTTTTCCTGACAGACATCAACGGAAACAACAAGATGCCATTTACCCTTCAAACTGCAATTCCGCGCGAAGATGGGCTATTCCCGGCATATCCGAATGAGGGTTATATTTTAAATCAGAAATTGTATCAGGGTGATTATATGCTGAAGGTTATTATTCCATCAGAGAAAGATACCCTCACAGCAAAATTCACCTTTGTACAACCTTTCAGGGTCATCACACCCAAGGCTGGATTTAAGCGGTTTTACCTGTATGAAGACCCGATCTTATTTTCCTGGTATTCCGATCCTGGTGCCGGATTGTATGAGATCAGCCTTAACCTGGCTTATGAAGAGTGGATGAAAACAGGGGTTAGCAGGGTTTGTTCCGTGAACTACACCAGACAGCTGAATATTTCAGAACTTGAATTTGAAAAGGACCGATACAATTACCGGTTTTATTCAGATAACTTTTTTGCCCGGGCGGGTACGCTGATCAAGGTGAATGACAGTGTTGATTATCGCAAGCCTGTCGGACTTAAACTGCTTATTACAGCGGCAGATACCACTCTTGCAAAATATCTCAGCTGGTATCATCTCGAGATCGATGACAAGGTAAATCCGAATGGCAATGTTGATGGGGCCATTGGTGTTGTGGGTACCAAATATTCAGTACCTTTTACCGGCCTGATCCTTTCTCAGCGCTCCCAGGATTCTCTGGTGAAGGGTCGGTATACAAAAAAGCTTGGGTTTATAAATAATCCGGACTGGTAGATATTATTATTTTTGAGCATGGATGAACTAAAAAAGGGGATTCACCCCCACCCGGCTACCTGGATTCCGACGCTATATTTTGCTATGGGTCTGCCCTTTGTGGCCATTGCAACTTCTTCGTCACTCATGTTCAAAAATCTCGGCATTTCAGATACTCAGATTGCGCTCTGGACCTCCCTCATAATGCTTCCATGGACACTAAAGCCTTTGTGGAGTCCATTTCTCGAGATGTTCAAGACAAAGAAACATTTTGTTGTTTTAACCCAGATTCTCACAGGAATAACATTCTTCCTGGTTGCCTTTTCCCTGCCTCTGCCGGGATTTTTCAAATACGCCATATCACTTCTGGCTATTGTAGCACTAAGCGGATCGACGCACGACATTGCAGCCGACGGGGTTTATTTAAATGAGCTCACCACCACTTTGCAGGCTAAATATATTGGATGGCAGGGGGCATTTTACAATATAGCCAAGATACTCACCGGAGGGGCTTTCGTTTATTTTGCCGGCCAGATGGAGATCAGTTTCGGGGTGGTAAAGGCATGGATGGCTGTGATGGGGATATATGGGATTATTATGATCTCCCTCGGACTTTATCATATCCGAAAACTTCCCTCGGGAGGCAAGGCAAGTGAGGTTCAGTCGCTCGATCAGGGATTAAAAACATTATGGGATGTGATCCGGACATTTTTTCAGAAGAAAAGTATCTGGTGGATGATCATTTTCATTGTCTTTTATAGGTTTGCCGAGGGTCATGCCATTAAAATCGCACCCTTGTTTTTTAAAGCTGCCCGTGATCATGGAGGTCTCGGGCTGACTACTTCACAAATCGGATTGGTTTACGGTATTTTCGGGGCGATGGCCTTTGTACTGGGGTCGATACTTGCCGGGTATTTTGTTTCGGGCCGGGGATTAAAAAAATCCTTGTTCATTCTTTGCTGTTTCTTTAATATTCCCTTTGCGGTATATGCTTTCCTGGCGATAACACAACCCACCAGCCTCTGGGTTATAGGCTCGGCAGTGGTTTTGGAATACTTTGGCTATGGATTCGGCTTTGTGGGTTTGATGCTGTTTATGATGCAGCAGGTTGCGCCCGGAAAATATAAAATGGCACATTATGCTTTTGCCACAGGAATTATGAACCTGGGATTCATGATCCCATCGATGTTAAGCGGATATATCAGCGACTGGCTGGGATACCGGCATTTTTTCCTGTGGGTGCTGGTAGCTACAATCCCGTCGTTTTTCGTATCTTTTTTCGTTCCTTTCCACAATCCTGAGAAGGACGCATAAAACAGCAGAATATGATCAATCAAGCAGCAATACCCTGGGAGAACAAGCCGGAAGGCACCTCCGACGTTATTTGGCGTTATACAAAGAATCCCATCATCAACCGGTATGCAATCCCAACATCAAACAGCATTTTCAATAGTGCTGTAGTTCCATTTGGCGAAGGGTTTGCGGGAGTTTTCCGATGCGATAACAAGGCGGTACAGATGAATATTTTCGCCGGATTCAGCAAGGATGGGATCAGGTGGGATATCAATCATGAGCCCATCGTGATGAAGCCTGGAAATACGGAAGAGATTCACTCCGACTATAAATATGATCCAAGGGTAACATTCATTGAAGACAGGTGGTGGGTAACCTGGTGCAACGGATATCACGGACCTACCATTGGCATTGCCTATACGTTTGATTTCAAGGATTTTTTCCAGTGCGAGAATGCTTTTTTGCCATTTAACCGCAACGGGGTTCTGTTTCCGCAGAAAATCGGCGGCAAGTATGCTATGTTAAGCCGGCCCAGCGACAACGGGCATACGCCTTTTGGTGATATCTATATAAGTTATAGTCCTGATATGAAATATTGGGGGGAGCACCGGGTGGTAATGAAAGTTACGCCGTTTGAGCAGAGTGCCTGGCAGTGCACGAAGATCGGGGCGGGTCCGGTTCCGATTCTTACTGATGAAGGCTGGCTTTTATTTTACCATGGGGTAATTAATACCTGCAACGGGTTCAGGTATTCAATGGGTGCTGCATTATTGGATATTGACCATCCTGAAAAGGTAATCTATCGCACAAAACCCTATTTATTGGCACCTGCAGAGCTTTATGAGTTAACAGGTGATGTTCCAAATGTTATTTTCCCCTGTGCGGCACTGATGGATTCATCAGGAAAGATCGCCGTTTATTATGGAGCGGCAGATACGGTTACCTGCATTGCTTTTGGCTATCGCGATGAGATAATTGATTTTATCAAGAGAAATAGTGTTTAGCGACCGGCAAGGAGCATTAATTATCGAGCGATGACTACCTTTTTATACGCTCCGCGCGAATATTTAATTCTCAGATAGTAAACCCCCTGTTCAAGAAACATGGGATTCCACTGCGCTGTATGCTCTCCTGCCAACTGCAGCCCAAAACTCAGTTCCTCCACTACCCTTCCTGAAAAATCGAGAATCTGGATGATCACCTTTTGGTCATTGGCTAATACGTAATGTATAGCAGCCTGCATGCTCGCTGGATTAGGCCAAACTGTTAATGAAGGCTCAAGGCTCAAGTTAGAAGGTGCAAGCAAGGAGGAAGATTTAAGGATAAAAGGATTAAGGGCGTCGGCAATCAGCATATCAGCCCTGAAAATGACAAATTCCTCAAATGAATACCATTGATCGGAATCAGCATCATATAATCTGAAACGAACTGTATCACCATCATTTAAATTACTATAAATTAAATGATTATGTATCCATTGCTGCCCGGGATCAAACCACATTCCGCGGCTCTGTCCACGCACTTGCCCGTTGACCAATGAATACAGGCAATAATCCCTTCCTGCAAAATTCACTCCGTTAAGGTAAACCGAAGCAGTCACTTGCCCCGAATACTCAAAATCCTTAAAAGCTAATGCATCCTTTAAGGTATTGATGTTCAGTGTTGCACCAAAATCATTATTTAGCTTAACGAGAGGTACGCCAACCTGAGCATAGGTCAAAGCGCTGGCTTGATAAGCTTTCAGCATAAATCCATCCATGGGACCCAACACGGAAAGCTCACCAAACCATCCAAACCCATCATAATAGGTACTTGAGATAGTTTGATTCTTTATATAATCGTTGTTTGAAGGATTGATGCTTATTAATGCAGTACTAATCGGCTGAGCGCTCTGTGGCAGGTACCCGATCCAGTTCCAGCCCCGGCTGATAGTTATTGGAGATGCAGCCGGATCAACAGGAGAGCCCTGATATATCAGAGAATCGGCAACGGACAATTTAATCTTGTACATTTCACGAGGATCAATCTTTTTCATGTCTCCAAACCATCCAAAGCCCCGGTAATAGGTAGCTGAAACCGTTTGACTTTTTATATAATCACCTTCATTATGGGCAAATGAGCTCAATACCTGATCAACATACATGTTGGCATTCTCAACAGGCAGGCTGAACCAGCTCCATCCTGTAGAAAATTTGCGCTTAACCGTTACTGTCGTGGGTATGGTAACGGTCATCGTCACAGCATTTGAAGTTGCCGGTGAGCCCGTGGCGCAAGGGGTAATATTGGAGGTCAGGATACAGGTAATAATATCGCCGGTGACCGGAGCATATGCATAAGTGGTGGAGCTGGCGCCGGCATTCGTGCCGTTCACTTTCCACTGGTAGGCTGGCGCAGAGCCGCCATTGGTCGGGGTGGCGGTAAACGTGACCTGTGTGCCTGCACATACCGGATTGGCTGAGGCCTCGATGGATATATTAACCGGAAGGTTCGGATTCACAGTCATGGTCACCGAATTCGAGGTGGCCGGAGAGCCCGTGGCGCAAGGCGTGGCGTTGGAGGTGAGGATACAGGTGATGATATCGCCGGTGACCGGAAAATAGGCATAGGTGGTGGAGTTGGTGCCGGCATTCGTGCCGTTCACTTTCCACTGGTAGGCTGGCGCAGAGCCGCCGTTGGTCGGGGTGGCCGTAAACGTGACCTGGGTGCCCGCGCAGACCGGATTCGCTGAAGCTTCAATGGATACGCCGACCG
>CAIXHD010000218.1 GCA_903919065.1 uncultured Bacteroidota bacterium | reverse complement strand
TGTTGCATCACTGGCCAGTTCTACCTCTAAAAAGTGCACGAAAGATGGATTTATCGTCGGTCCGGATGGTGGCCCGATTGATCAGGATATCCGGGTTTATCCCAATCCGGTATCAGACCATGTTATTGTTACTTTATCGAAAGAGCCGCGCAAAGGAGATGTTATTGTTTATGACATTATGGGACGGGCCAGTGAAGTTAAAATGAACTGGAGGGGTGATATGGGATTGGAAATCGAGATGACCGGAAAACCCGCCGGTGTTTATATTATTCAGGTTACTAACGATGGCCAATCAGAGAGGTTCAAAATTTTAAAACAATAATGTTCAGTACCGTTGCTGCTATACTGTTTTTGCTTTTAAGTCTGGCTGGAAGTCTACCGGCCCAGGATCACAAATCAGACTCATTAAGGCTTGCCCTTGGTTCCGTGAGCGCTGATACGATGAGGATTAATATTCTTGTTGACCTGGGCCGGACGCTTTACCGGACTTCGCCTTCCGAAGCTTTGCAGTATTGTCATGAAGCGATTGAACTGGCAAGGAAACTTGATTTCAAAAAGGGTCTTGCCCAGGCGTATAAGTGTGCTGGCCTGGCCCACTTCGGGAAAGGTGAATTTGCTGAAACCATCAGTGACTGGCAGGAGTCGCGGCTGGTATTTGAATCTATAGGAGACAAATCAGGTGTTGCCAATATTTTAAGCAATATCGGCGCAGTTTACTATGGTTTTGGAGAGGATACCAAGGCGCTGGAATTCTATTTTGAAGCAAGGAAAACTGCAGAGGCGACGAATGATCCCCTGAGGATTGTTACCACGATGATAAATATCGGGGCTATCTACCTAAAAAAGCCTGTGACTTATGATAAAGCCATAGAAATTTATCTGGCTACACTTCCGCTTGCCGAGGCGCTGCGTGATCAGGATGCGATTGGTACAGCATCGGTTAATCTTGGAGAAGCTTATTTTAAAAAGGGCGATTATCCATCGGCATTAACCTGCTATATCAGATCGAGAACAGCCTTTGAGAATTCTTCTTCGGGCGACCTTCCTTTTACGCTGACAAGCATTGGCAATGTTTATGCTCAGCAGGGGGATTATAAATCTGCGTTGCTGAATCAGCAGCGTGCACTGGATCTTTCCATCAGTCGGAATGCCAGGCCTGGAATGTTGGCTGCTCTTCTCGGAATGGCCAATACTTACCGGTTGAAGGGGCAATATCCCGATGCTGTTGAATCGTTTAAGAAGGCTCAGGTGATTGCAAAGGAAATCAATTCCAATTTTGAATTAAGGGATGCCTATGCCGGTTTGGCCGATTTACATGCTTCCGCAGCTGATTTTTCCAATGCCTATAAATACCAGGTTTTACTCACGCAAATCAAGGACACTCTTTATCTGAATTCCAATGATAACCTGATAACCCAGCAACAATTGGGTTATGATCTGGTTAAAAAAGAAGGGGAGGTTGAGCTGCAAAAGCTGGCAATTCAAAAGCAGCGAATCATTAAAAATTCATTTTTAGCAGGCTTGATTTCCATATTAATTATAGCTTTTGTTGTTTATAGAAATTATCTCAGTAAGGTTAAGATCAACAGGTTGCTTGATAAGCAAAAAGATCAGATCGAGAGTTTACTTCTTAATATTTTACCACAGGAGGTTGCCAGGGAATTGCAGGATCAGGGAGCAGCAATCCCACGTGATTACCAAAGCGTTTCTGTGCTATTTACTGACTTTAAGGATTTTTCGAAAATTGCTGAAGGACTGTCGCCTAATGATCTGGTTACAGAACTTGACCAATACTTCCAGGAGTTTGATAACATTATCGAGCGGAATAATCTTGAAAAGATCAAAACCATTGGAGATGCCTACATGTGTGCAGGAGGTATTCCCACTGAAAATTCAACCCATCCGATGAATATTGTTAAGGCAGGCCTTGAAATGCAGGCTTTCATGCATGTGCAGAACAGGTTCAGACAGGATAAAGGAATGGTTCCATGGGGACTACGTATCGGTGTTCATACCGGTCCCATTGTGGCCGGGGTGGTAGGACGCAAGAAATATGCCTACGACATATGGGGCAACACCGTGAATATAGCAAGCCGGATGGAGTCAAATGGTGAGGTGGGCAAGGTAAATATCTCATCAGCAACCTATAATATGGTTAAGGATTCCTATAAATGTGAGTACAGGGGCAAGATCTCAGCCAAAAACATTGGGGAAATAGATATGTACTTTATCGATAGTGCAATAATCACACCACTAAAACAATAAATCTTATGTCAGCAGCATTCGGACAACTCTATGCTTCAGGTGATATCATTATCCGGCAAGGAGAGTCAGGAGATTGCCTTTACGTTATCCAGGAGGGCAGGGTGGAGGTTTTTGTTGAAGCAAACGGGAATGAGACAAAAGTTGCGGAACTTGGCGACAAGGAATTTTTCGGCGAGATGGGGTTGTTCGAAAAGGACGTCAGGTCTTGCACTGTGAGGGCGATGGGAAATACAAAGCTTTTATCCATCGATAAGAACAATTTCTATGCAACTATCCAAAAGGACCCTTCTCTGGCAATCCGATTGCTTGAAAGCATGTCGAAGCGGCTTAGGCAAACCACAAGGGAACTTGCTGTGTTGAAAGAAATGGCAGGAGGAAACATATGAGCCGGGTTGATGGCCCTCTGGTAAATGAGGCCAGAATATACGTTAAGCAATTGCTTGAGGAAAAACTTTCAGCAGAATATCTTTTTCATTCCTGGAGGCATACTCAAAAAGTAATTGAGAATTCATTACTGATTGCTCAATACAGTGGTCTGGAAGGGGAGGATCTCAATATTCTGCAGCTAAGTGCCTGTTTTCATGATGTGGGATATATTTCATCAAATGATAATCACGAAACGGACAGCGTTTTTATCGCGGAAGAATTCCTGAGGGTAAGGCAAATCAGCGAGGATGTCATCAAAGTCGTGAGCCAGGCTATATTATGTACCAGGGTTCCACAGCGACCGGCAGACCTGATTTCTGAGATTTTATGTGATGCTGATCTTATGCATTTTGCCGATGAGGACTATTTTGAACAGATGGAACTTTTGCGTCTGGAGTGGCAGGTAACCGGGAAATTCTTTTTTAATGAGTACCAGTTTCATATGAATTCGATCGAATTTTTCAATAAACACCAATACCATACGGACTATGGTAAAACCATCCTGCAGGATAAAAAGGTGGCTTGTCTGAGGAAAATTCAGCAAAGGGTAGAAACCCTCAGGCATAGTTAGGAGGATCGGTTTTTTTCAGTTTCTTTGCCGACAACATGGCTCTCCAAATTGCATCATTAAACTCAGGCAGCAACGGCAATTGCTATTATGTCGGAAGCCAGGGCGAGGCTGTTCTGATTGATGCAGGCATCACCTGCCGCGAAACGGAAAACCGGATGGAAAGGCTTGGCCTCTCCTTTGAGAATGTAAGGGCTATTTTTATTTCCCACGAACATACAGATCATACCCGAGGTGTTGAGGTGATATCGCGGAGATACAATATCCCTGTTTACCTCACTGCGAATACCCACGGGCATAGTAAGCTGAATATCGAAACGGACCTTGTTCGTTTATTAATTCCGAATGAAACGGTAACGATTGGAGAGCTCCGGATTAATGCGTTTCCAAAACGGCATGATGCCATCGAACCTCACAGTTTCACAATTACGGGTGGGGGAGTTACCATTGGCGTGCTCACCGATATCGGTTCTGCCTGCAAACATGTAATTCAGAATTTCAGAGTGTGCAATGCGGTATTTCTGGAAGCGAATTATGATGAAACCATGCTTGATGAAGGCAGCTATCCGGTATTCCTGAAAAATCGCATCAAAAGCGATCATGGTCATTTATC
>CAIXHD010000217.1 GCA_903919065.1 uncultured Bacteroidota bacterium | reverse complement strand
ATTGAAAAAGATGCATTGCTAAAGACACAGGTTAATGAACAGACCTATTCGATTTTCGATGAGGGCATCTACCGTGTTCCTTCGGTTTCGGGACGGTACGGCAACATCGGCTTTAACCTGGGAAATACCCTGGAAATGAAGGTTGCCAATCCTGCAGATACAACCGGCACGTTAAAGAAGGTTAAACTGTTGGAAAACCTGAGCCTTAGCACATCATATGATATTTTCAGGGATTCACTAAAACTGTCTCCCATACAGCTGCAGGCCAGGACAATGATTCTCGATCAGCTGAACCTGTCATTCCGGTCGGTTTTCAATGCATATGCCATTGATTCAGCGCTGAATTACGGACGATATACTTATCGGACCATCGATACTTACGAAGTTACCCGTTCCGGAAAACCTGTGCGTTTAACCGATGCCGACCTGTCGTTGGATTTTTCTTTGCCATTTAAAAAAACACAGGCATCTGGTCCGCCAAAGCCTAAAGAAAAGGCTCCTTCAGAGGGGTTGGATGAGGTTAAGAACTTTAAACCCACCTGGAGTCTGACTGTTGGTTATAGTTTCCGATACACCAAGCCTTATCTTGAAAGCAAAATCACACAGACTCTCAGACTTTCAGGAACACTTGGTCTGACAGAGAAATGGAAAGCTAATTTTAATACGGGTTATGACTTTGTGAGTCAGAAATTTACCTATACAACATTAAGTATAACGAGAGATTTGCATTGTTGGCAGATGAGCATCAGTCTGGTTCCGTTCGGACAGTATAAAAGTTATACGTTCAGCCTCCATGCAACAGCTGCGTTGCTGAAGGATATTAAATATGAAAAACGTAAAGACTGGAGAGATCAATAAAAATAAAAACATGAAAAAAATTATCAGTACAACACATGCACCGGCTGCAATCGGACCATACAGTCAGGGAATTCAGGTGGGTGATTTGCTTTTTGTTTCAGGTCAGATACCAATAGTGCCGGAAACAGGGAAAATTCTTGAAGGTGATATCAAGATGCAGACTCTGCAAGTGATGAAAAATATCGGTGCTGTTCTGGAAGCTGCGGGTATGGATTACAGTAATTTGGTTAAATGCACGTGCTATCTGGCAGACATTGAAGACTTTAAGGCGATGAACGAAGTTTATGGAACTTACTTTTCAGCGGCACCACCTGCCAGGGCAGCTATTCAGGTTGGCAAGCTTCCTTTGGGATCAAAGGTTGAGATTGATGCCATAGCAGCAAAAAAATAGCAGACAGGTAAACTGTCTGCTACTTTTAAAGTTGCCAACCTAGGATAAAGTTGGCAACTTTAGATTATTCAGAGTAGACTTCGAAGCTGATTTCAGCTTTGATGTCTTTGTAGATCTTAACAACAGCCTTAAAGGTTCCGATTTCCTTGATTGTATCTTCACTCAAAGTGATATTCTTACGATCAACCTCGTATCCTTTTTCAATAAGGGCTTCTGCTATCTGTATGGTGTTAACTGAGCCGAAGATTTTTCCTGTTGTTGATGTTTTGGCACCAATTCTCAGTTCAACGGCACCGAGTTTAGCAGCAATTGCCAAAGCATCTTCGCGTTTCTTCAGTTCCTTATGTGAGCGCTGACGCATGTTTTCAGCATGCATTTTCTTGGCTGAATCAGTGGCCAGGATAGCAAATCCTTGTGGGATCAGATAGTTCCGGCCATAACCATTGCGCACTTTAATAACATCATCTTTATGACCCAGGTTGGTCAAATCCTGTATTAAAATAATTTCCATGACTTACCTCCTGTTGTTATTTCATCATATCGGTTACATACGGCAGGATGGCAATGTGCCGGGCCCGCTTAACTGCCTGAGCAATTTTCCGTTGAAATTTCAACGAAGTACCGGTTAAACGGCGGGGAAGAATCTTCCCTTGCTCATTAAGAAACTTCTTGAGGAAGTTAGGATCTTTGTAATCAATATACTTGATTTTGTTCCGCTTGAAGCGGCAATACTTTTTCCGCTTCACATCTACTGTGGGCGGTGTAAGATACCTGATTTCTGATTGACTGGCTGCCATAACTTACTCCTCCTTATTTTCGCGGGTTGGTTCATTACTTGCCAGTTTGCGGCGTTTCAGGTTATACTCAACAGCAAATTTGTCGAGTTTTACTGTCAAAAATCGGATGATTCTCTCATCACGACGAAACTCCACCTCGAGGCGGTTAATTAGTTCTCCACCGGACTTGAACTCAATAAGATGGTAAAAACCCGTCGATTTCTTTTGAATCGGGTATGCCAGCTTACGGAGGCCCCAGTTGTCCTCGTGCACGATTTCCCCGCCATTTTCGGCAAGGTAACCAGAGAACTTTTTAACCGTTTCCTTCATCTGTTCTTCAGACAAAACGGGAGTTACAATGAAAACGGTTTCGTACTGATTCATCATGTGTTATTAATAATTAAAAATCTCATTATTGGGCGGCAAAGATAGAAATAATTATGATTCCTGCAAAGGATTCGCCTATCACATAATTAGACGCAAATTTATGCATCTTATTTTTACTTTTGCATAGCTCAAAAAGGCCAGAAATGGAAAAGCAATTTATTGTTAGTGCCCGAAAATATCGGCCCGATAGTTTTGAAACTGTTGTAGGCCAACCTTCGATTACCCGTACCCTCAAGAATGCAATTGCCGGGAACCACCTGGCGCATGCCTATCTGTTTACCGGACCCAGGGGGGTGGGGAAGACTACCTGTGCAAGGATTTTTGCCAAGACCATCAATTGCACCAATCTGAGCCCTGAGACTGAAGCTTGTAACACTTGCGAAGCCTGCCTGACCTTTCAGGAGAGCCGGTCATTTAATATACATGAACTTGATGCTGCTTCAAATAACCACGTTGAAGATATACGTAACCTGATTGATCAGGTTCGGATACCGCCTCAGACCGGTAAATACAGCGTTTATATTATTGATGAGGTTCATATGCTTTCGCAGGCAGCCTTCAATGCTTTCCTGAAAACCCTGGAAGAGCCACCTGCACACGCTATATTTATATTGGCTACAACAGAAAAGCATAAGATCCTTCCTACCATCTTATCGCGTTGCCAGGTATTTGATTTTCACCGTATCCAGATCAGGGATATTATCGGACAATTGCAGGAAATCGCAGATAAAGAAGGAATTACAGCTGAAAACTCCGCTTTGAATATCATCGCTCAAAAGGCTGATGGTGCCATGAGGGATGCCCTTTCAATATTCGACCAGGTGGTGAGTTTTTGCGGCAATCACATTACATATCAGCAGGTTATTGATCATTTAAATGTTCTTGATTACGATTATTTTTTCCAGTTGACCGGTTTCTTCCTCAATGGTGATTTTAAACAGGCTTTGTTGATATTTAACCGCATTCTTGAAGAGGGATTTGATGGGCATAACTTTATATCCGGACTGTCAACACATTTCAGGGACCTGTTGGTTAGTAAAGATCCGCAGACTGTTGAATTACTTGAAGTTGGAGAGGAAATTGGCCGGAAGTACCAGCAAGTTGCCGAATCCTGCTCGATCAACTTCCTGTATGACGGATTGAAAATATTGAACGAATGCGATCTGGCCTTTAAACAGGCCAAGGATCCGAGATTAATGATTGAACTGGCTTTGATGAGCTTATCGAGGATACAGGGTATACCTGCAGGGTCTGACCTGTATTCAGGAAAACCGATAGCCCCGGCTGTTGCCCCATTAGCACCAGCCACCCAGCCTGCTGCTCCTGTGCCTGTGGTTGCTCCGGCGCCAACTATGCCACCGGTTCCGGCACCAGCTGCTGCGCCTTCTCCGGCACCGACCCCGGCAGCACCGTCTGCAGGACGCAGTCCACTTGGTCAGATGACACGGCTGAGCGACCTTCAGAACAAGAAGCCAATAACCGATGAAGCAACTTCTTCATCAGATACTTCCCGGGAAATCAAAGAAGACCTGCCAGCGCCTGATGAACTTACCGATAAACTTTTAGCATCTTACTGGCTGGAATTTGCAGAGCAGTTGAAAAATGATCAGCCACGACTGTACAGCACGCTGACTTCTCAGATTCCGGAGCTCTCAGCAGACAAAAAGATTGTTTTAAAACTTAATAATATCCTTCAGGAAAAGGCTATACGAAGTATCCAGACTGAACTCCTGCAATTTCTACGGGCAAAATCGGGTCATCGCAACCTGGAGATGCTCACTGACATTCCCTTGGAACAAACAGAAAAGAAGCTTTATACAAAGGAGGAAAAATATCAGCACCTTCAACAAAAAAACCCGGATCTCGATTTGTTCCGGCAATCTCTCGGTCTCGATTTCGAATAAGCCTGACTGACAATAATTCAGATTATTGGTTTTGGCTCATGAATTGACTCAAAAAAATAGAAACAAATTAAGATGTCATTAATAAACAGTTTGATATCAGGTTTTTTTGGTAATAAATCTGACAAGGATTACAAAAATGCATTGCCGGTTGTAGAACAGGTTAATGCCTTTATGGCGGAACTCGGTGCCCTTTCCAATGATGAATTGAGGAACCGTACTGCTGTTATTCGGGATGCAATTAAAGCAGGTATACAGGAAGAAGAACTGGAAATAAGTGACCTCAAGGCTAAAATTGAGGCCGATGAAATTCCGATGGCCGACCGTGAAAAAGTCTTTTCGCATATTGATAAGCTCGAGGAGCAGATAAAGGCCAAGCTGGAAGTGAAACTTAATGAAATCCTGGCCGAATCATTTGCCATCGTTAAAGAAACTTCCCGTCGCTTCAAGGAGAATGAGGAATTGATCGTCACCGCCCAGGAATATGACCGTGATCTTGCTGCACACAAGGAAAGCATTATTATACAAGGCGATAAAGCTATCTGGAAAAATAAATGGCTGGCCGGCGGTAATGAGATTACCTGGGATATGGTGCACTATGATGTGCAGCTCATCGGGGGGTTAAACCTGCATCAGGGAAAGATAGCGGAGATGGCTACAGGTGAAGGAAAAACTCTCGTGGCAACATTGCCTGTTTTTCTGAATGCCTTGCCAGGAAGAGGTGTTCATATCGTTACCGTTAACGATTATCTTGCTAAACGTGACTCCGAATGGATGGGCCCGATTTTTCAGTTCCACGGACTGACTGTTGATTGCATCGATAAGCATCAACCTAATTCTGAACCCCGGCGGACTGCCTATCTGGCGGATATAACATTCGGAACCAACAACGAATTCGGTTTTGATTACCTCCGCGATAATATGGCTATCTCACCGGATGATTTGGTGCAGAGAGGGCATAATTATGCTATTGTGGATGAGGTTGACTCTGTTCTTATTGATGATGCCCGTACACCTTTAATTATTTCAGGACCTGTTCCCAAAGGTGATGATCAGCTTTTCGGAGAGTTGAAACCCCGTGTAGTTAAGCTGGTTAACGCACAACGAAGTATTTTCAACGAGACTTTTACTCAGGCGAAAAAGCTGATTGCTGAAAACAACGAGAAAGAAGGCGGTAAGCTATTGTTAAGAGCACATAAGGGACTTCCAAAAACCAAATCTCTGATCAAGTTTCTCAGTGAAGAAGGAATGAAGGCGCTCATGCATCAGACTGAGAATTTTTATATGCAGGAGAACAGCAAGCAGATGCATATCGTGACCGATGATCTGTATTTTGTCATCGATGAAAAGAATAACTCAGTCGAACTCACAGAAAAAGGGATCGACATGATTACGGGTGAAGGAGAAGATCATGAATTTTTTGTTTTGCCTGATATCGGTGTTGAGATGGCTGAAATCGAGCGGACTTCCGCCGATGACGCTGAAAGACTTCACCGGAAGGATGATCTGATAAGAGAATTCTCGATAAAATCAGAACGTGTACATACGATCAACCAGCTTCTTAAAGCATATACCATTTTCGAGAAGGATGTCGAATACGTTCTGATCGACAACAAGGTAAAGATTGTAGATGAGCAAACAGGCCGTATTATGGAAGGCCGCCGATATTCAGATGGACTGCATCAGGCAATCGAATCAAAAGAGAACGTAAAAGTTGAAGCTGCAACGCAGACTTTTGCAACTATTACGCTCCAGAATTATTTCAGGATGTACCACAAGCTTTCTGGGATGACCGGTACTGCTGAAACCGAAGCAGGGGAACTCTGGAGTATTTATAAACTCGAAGTTGTTGTTACTCCGACCAATAAGAAAATCATCCGGGATGACAGGGAAGACCTGGTATACAAGACAAAGAGAGAAAAGTACAGTGCTGTAATTGATGAGATAGCCAAAATAGTTGAAAACGGCCGCGCCGTATTAGTGGGAACCACTTCTGTAGAGATTTCTGAATTATTAAGCAGGATGCTGAAAATCAGAGGTATTAAGCATAATGTTCTTAATGCTAAACTCCATCAGCGTGAAGCCGAAATTGTTCTCGGAGCTGGTCAACCGGGTGCCGTTACTATTGCTACCAACATGGCAGGTAGGGGAACCGACATCAAGCTTCATCCCGATGTCAGGAATGCAGGAGGTCTGGCGATTTTAGGTACAGAGCGCCATGAGTCAAGGCGAGTCGACCGTCAGTTGCGAGGAAGGGCTGGCCGTCAGGGGGACCCCGGTAGTTCGCAGTTTTTCGTTTCGCTCGAAGATGATCTGATGAGATTGTTCGGATCCGACAGAATATCCAAAATGATGGACCGTCTGGGCTTGAAAGAAGGGGAGGTAATCCAGCATTCGATGATTACCAAATCCATTGAGAGGGCGCAGACAAAAGTTGAGGAGAATAACTTCGGGATCAGGAAGAGATTGCTGGAATACGATGACGTGATGAATAATCAGCGTGAAGTTGTGTATCGTCGTCGCCGTCATGCTCTGTATGGTGAAAGAATTGAAATCGACATTCAGAATATGATTGCCGACCTGAGTTCTTCAATTGTTGAGGAACATAAGAATAATGAGGATTTTGAATCATTCCGACTTGATTTGATGCGCTATCTGGCTGTTGATACTCCAGTTTCAGAGGACGAATTTTTTGAGCACAGGACAGAAGAAATCAGTAAGCAGCTAAATTCAGGATTGCTGACTGTTTTTGAAAATAAGAACCATTTCATGGCTCAGCAGGCATGGCCTGTGATCAAGGACGTATACGAACGTGCTGCACATCAGTATGAGAATATCATGGTTCCGATAACCGATGGTCAGAAGACTATTCATATCAGCACCAACCTGCGTAAATCCTATGAGACTCAGAACCGTGAACTGGTTAAAGCATTTGAGAAGGCCGTTATTCTGGCAACAATTGATGATGCCTGGAAGGAGCACCTCCGGGAGATGGATGATTTAAAGCAATCCGTTCAGAATGCCAGTTATGAACAAAAAGATCCACTGTTGATATACAAGCTGGAATCGTTCGACCTTTTTAAGAATATGATAGATAAGGTCAATAAGGAGGTAATCTCCATGTTGATGAAAGGTCAGATTCCTATCAGCCAACCGGAGCAGGTTAAACAGGCCCAGGCTCGTAAAAAGCTGGATATGAGTAAATATCAGACCAGTAAGACAGATGTGCCATCTTATAGCCCGGGTAATTCAACGGAGCCGGACGGACCACCGGCAGCACCAAGGCAAGTACAGCCAGTTCGGGTTGAAAAGAAAATCGGCCGCAACGATCCTTGCCCATGCGGAAGTGGCAAGAAATACAAGCAATGTCACGGCCGGAGCGAGATCCAGCTTTAGTCTGATTAAAGTTTTTTCAGATAGTCCCGGATTCTGAGGCTCAATGTTTCAGAAACCGGGGTTAAGGGCAACCTGACTATATCATTACATAAGCCCATATGCTTCAGGACTGACTTGATACCGGCAGGACTGCCTTCAGCAAAAATATATTGTATCAGTTCGAGCATTTCATAATGGAGCTTTCTGGCATCTGTTAATCTTGCTTCATCCATCAGTTTGACCATCTGGCTCATGCGATCGGGGCATGAATTAGCGATTACAGAAATAACCCCTTCAGCACCGAGGGCGAGGGTAGGCAGGGTAAGGGCATCATCGCCGGAAAAAACAGCAAAACCTTTCGGACGATCCCTCAGAATAACCATGATTTGTTCAAAATTGCCGCTGGCCTCCTTAGTGGCTATCACATTCTTTTTATCCTGGGCAAGTCGCAAAGTTGTATCAGCTGAAATATTTGATCCGGTTCTACCGGGAACATTGTACAGAATCACCGGAACCGGACTGGCATCGGCCACTGCCTCAAAATGTTTGTAAAGACCGATTTGATTCGGTTTGTTATAATAGGGTGAAACATTCAGCAAATACTGGATCCCCTTAAAGGATTGCTCGCCGATTTGCTTAACCACGGCCCTCGTATCATTACCGCCAATCCCAAGAACAACTGGTTTGCGGCCATTATTGGTTTCCAGGATTGTCCTGATTATTTCATTCTTCTCTTCCTTGTCCAGTGTGGGTGTTTCGGCAGTAGTTCCAAGAACTACTAAAAAGTCGATGCCCTTGGATATAGTGAATTCAGTAACTTTTTTCAGTGCGGGATAATCTACGCTGCCATCATTGGAAAATGGGGTGACCAGGGCTACCCCGGCACCACGAATTGGGGTTGTTAACATATTAAAAAAGCTTAAAAGATTCTTTTTCAGTCGGATTGTTCTCCTGACGGTATTGAATCGTCTGCAGATACTTAATCAGGTTGTCAGCCAGATAAGCCAGATCGGTTCTTTCCTTTAATCCAATCTCGAAATCAAATACTCCATGGCAATATCCTTCGGGACCGGCAAACATTTTTGCTTTGGATTGCCATACAACACTTTGGAGAGTGAAATTGTCTTCAGTATCAAGGAAGAAGACGATATCATATGCGTTTGTTGTAAAAGGTTTTGATTGGTCCTTTTTTGTGGTCTTAAAAAAAGTTAATTCTTCCTGACAAATAAGCACAATTGGCATTCCGGGGAAATTCTTTTCATAGTCAAACGCATTGAGCTCTTTTCTTTTATCGGGAATAATGAGTAAAAGATGGCATCGACGGTCCTGTTTATGGATTGCTTTCGAAAATTGAACTACAGTAGGAACATTACCCGGTTTTCGCAAATCAGCCAAGATGCCGATGGTCTTTGCCTCTTTTAATGGTATAAAGGCTTTACGGGTCTGCAGGCGGTAAAAATTGGCCAAAAGCCTTGGAATCAAAAATATGCGTTGAATAAATGCTATCATAACGCTACAAACTTAATAAATTTATGAACTCATCTTCTCCAATAATCGGAATCGACAGGTCATTTGCCTTCTTCAATTTCTCCGGTCCCATGTTTTCGCCTGCCAGGATGAAGCTGGTTTTGGAAGAAACGGAAGAAGTATTTTTACCTCCAAACTTTTCAACCAGGTCCTTTAGTTCATCACGGCTAAAACGAGAAAAGGTTCCTGATATTACAACAGATTTGCCCGAAAGAGGTTGAATCTGTCTGATATTTTCTTCAATTTCCTGACTCATTCTGACTCCATGGTCCTGAAGCCGCTGAATAAGAATAAGGTTTTTATCCCTGGAAAACCAAGCTATCAGGCTTTCCGCGATCCTCTCTCCAATTTCATCCACCGAGGTTAGTTGGTCCTTCGAAGCCTGCCGGATGGCTTCGATGCTGCCAAGTGTCCGAGCCAGTTTCTTTGCCACTGTTTCTCCTACATATCTTATGCCGAGAGCAAAAAGCACACGTTCAAACTGGATTTTCTTTGAGTCTTCGATGGCTGCTGTCAGGTTAGACACCGATTTATCTGCAAATCGATCTAATTTAATTAGTTGGTCGTAACTTAAATCATAAAGATCTGCAACAGAATGCAATAGATCTGCTTCGTAAAGCTGGCCAACTGTTTCGCTGCCGGCACTGTCAATATTCATTGCCTTCCGGCTGATAAAATGCTCAATTTTTCCTTTTATCTGAGGTGGACAAAGATCTTCATTCGGGCAGAAATGTTTGGCTTCACCGGGATCTCGTGTCAGTTCAGTCCCGCATTCGGGGCAATTTGTAATAAAATCGACCTCTGTTGCAAATAAATCGCGTTTCGAGAGATTGACGCTGATAATTTTAGGTATTATTTCACCGCCCTTTTCGATGATTACATAATCACCGATATGCAGATTAAGGAGCCGGATCTGATCAGCATTGTGCAGTGAGGCTCTTTTTACTGTCGTTCCGGCAAGTAAAACAGGATCCAGATTAGCAACCGGAGTAATTGCCCCTGTGCGCCCAACCTGAAAATCAACCGAAATAAGCCGGGTTTCAGCCTGATCCGGAGGGTATTTATAAGCCATAGCCCATCTGGGACTTTTAGCTGTAAAGCCAGCCAAATTCTGCTGTAGAGTAGAATTCACCTTGATGACCGCCCCATCCGTATCAAAAGGCAGTTTTTTCCTTGCATCCTTCCATTTATCGATGAAAGTCAGGACCCCATTAATATCCTTGAATACCTCAAGATATGGGGGAACCTTAAACCCGCACTTTCGGGCCCAGGAAAGATTTTCACTATGCGTTGAACACGGAAGCTCCTCTCCTGCAAGGCTGTAAAAAAAGCAATCGAGCTTTCTTTTGGCCACCAGAGACGAATTCTGCATTTTAAGGGTTCCGGAAGCAGCATTGCGAGGATTGGCAAAAGGCGCATCACCCTCCAGTAATCGTTCCTCATTGAGAGAATTGAATGTATCGCGCTGAAGAATAATTTCACCACGGATTTCGAAAATAGCAGGACAGTCATCTGCAGAGATGGTTAAGGGTATGCTGCGAATGGTTTTCAGATTAGCGGTAACGTCATCCCCACGTGTGCCATCGCCACGTGTAAGGCCTCTCACCAACCGTCCGTGCTCATAAGTCAGGCTGATGGCTGCACCATCGTATTTGAGCTCGCAGGCGTATTCTATGGGTTCCTCTATTATTTTACGAAGCCTCGAATCGAATTCGATGACCTCCTCCCGGTTATAGGTATTTCCCAGTGAATACATAACCATCGTATGCTCTCGCTGGATGAACTCCAGGTTCCTGTCATCGCCGATTCTCTGTGAAGGAGACAAAGGATCGGCGAATTGAGGATAATCGCGTTCCAGGTTTATCAGCTCCTGCATTAACTGATCATAATCAAAATCGGATATCACAGGTTCGTTTAGAACATAATACCGATAGTTATGACCATTCAATTCCTTTTTCAGATTCTCAATGCGCTGATTAACAGTTGACAGATCCATATCTTAACATTTGTTTAAAAATAGAACAGTTTTTCGGGTTGTGAGCTTTTCCGGAAGTAGAAATTATCAGTACTTTTACATCGCATTGGTTTGTGGCCGCCAACCGGTCGCCACAATAAGAGGGAATCAGGTGTAAAACCTGAACAGTTTCCGCTGCTGTAAGCTCCAATAAGAGCTCTGGCAACCCGCCACTGTTCCTTAGCAGGAATGGGAAGGCGCCAGAGAAAGGGAGCAAGTCAGAAGACCTGCCTGTGCAAATATTAACCAACGGGGTTCGGAATAAACCTTAAGGAAATGTACAGAGTGAAATATACCCTTTTGTTAACCCTGCTATTGCTTATTTGCCTGTTTTCCGGCAACAGCGAATTATTTGCCCAGTCCACCGATGTTCAGCTCGGAGAGGTGCAAATTCTGGGTTGCAGAAAGAGATCCTACTCAAACGACCTGCACACTATCAGAATAGACAGCCTGCTTAACACTAAATACTTCGGGAGCGACTTGTCCGAGATACTCCGAAAGGAGACCAATCTCAACATTACTCAATATGGTGGACAAGGATCTCTGGCTTCCTTGCGGCTTCGGGGATCAGCCCCTTCTCAAACACAGTTCAACTGGAACGGAATACCCGTAAACAGCCCTACAACCGGGAGCATAGATCTTTCATTGCTTTCCGGTGGAATGGCCGATGCGATTGAAGTTGCCTTCGGAGCCGGTGGGTCGCTTTTCGGAAGCGGAACATTCGGCGGTTCCATCAACTTATCCAATAATCCGGATTGGGATAATCGAATCTCTTTTAACGTTTTAGCTGAAGGCGGATCATGGAACCACTTTAAGTCAGGATTCGGACTTCGTACTGGAAGTGATTCCTTCCAATATCAGGTAACCGGTCTGTATCAGTCAAGCCCCAATCGATATCAATACCATAATGCATTTAAAGCCGGAAATCCGATTGAAACGAGAATGAATGACAGTATGAACCTGATGGCTATCCAGCAACACTTTTACTTTCGGCTGGCTAACAACTGGATGATTCATTATGGAATCTGGGGGCACAGCAGGGAGAAACAACTACCTGCATCGGAGAGCTCTACTCCGTTTTATATTGCCGGACAGAAGGACCAAAGCATCAGGCAATTTGTCAGAGCTACAAAATTGTACAGAAAATCATCCCTGGAAGCCGTTGCCGCATTCCTGACTGACAGCCTCTATTACGGAGAAACCCGGAGTGGCACTGATTCTGTGTCAAAACACTCCGGCATCAGATCATCCGTTACTTACTTAAGCCTCTCTCATCGCTGGTACATTAATGATAACCTTACCATTGAAAACGGAGGCGATTTTGAATACCAATCAGCACGCGTAGCAGCTTACAAATCTATTGCCAGTGAATCGCACGGGGCATTTTTCAGCCTGGTGAAGTACAGGTTAAAATATCTGACTGCAAACCTTTCATATCGGCAGGTCTTCTATACCATGACAGGTCCGAGACCGCTCTTTTCTGCCTCTGTTCAATATCATTCGAGGGACCAATCCTTATCTCTTAAAGGTCAGATTTCGAATAAGTTCAGATTTCCGACATTAAACGACCGGTTTTGGCAACCGGGAGGAAATCCCGGACTGCTGCCAGAGTCTGGCACTGGCTATGACCTTAGTGCAGACTGGAATCCGGCAATTTCAGCAAGATCAAGCTTTAGTTTAAGCTCACTGGTCTTCATACAAAACATTAACAACTGGATTCAATGGGTACCAGTAGGGACGTACTGGTCACCAATGAATGTTCGGCAGGTAAGATGCAGGGGCTTTGAACTTGATGTGACCAATCGTCAGCAAATAGGGGCTGTTAGTCTTAATTTCAAGGCAATGTATTCATATACTGAAAGTTATGACATGAGTTTTACTTCATCAGAAACAACTTACGCTCGTCAATTACCCTATGTACCTTTTCATCTGCTCAGGGTCCTGGGAGGGTTGGATTACCAGGGTTTCAATGCCACACTCGCCTATAAATTTACCGGCCGTCGTTTTACTTCTGATAATCATGATCCATGGCTTGAT
>CAIXHD010000216.1 GCA_903919065.1 uncultured Bacteroidota bacterium | reverse complement strand
AGCTGTGCTGATTGTCTTTGAGAATCTGGATAAACTCCGAAAGAAAGATTCCTTCAAAGCCTATCTGTTCGGTGTTGCCCGGCGGTTGCGGCTGCATCAGTACCGGAGGGAGAAATTCCGGGGAACGTATGATGAGAAGGTGGCGGAATTGCTGCCCGCTCACCAGTCGCCACCGGATATCGACCATGATGTGGAGGTTTTGTACAGCCTCCTTGGCAAACTGCCTCCCAAACAGCGGGAATGTGTTGTATTGTTTGAGCTTTCGGGCTTTTCGCTCGAGGAGATCAGGCAGCTGCAGGGCGGAACGCTGTCGGGAGTAAAATCGAGATTAACGAGAGGACGGGAGCAATTAAGACTGTGGTTACTGCCGTCGGAAGGCTTATCTGAAGGCTCAAGGCTCAAGGCACAAGGCTCAAGTGAAGGCACAAGGCTCAAGGCTCAAGGCTTAAGTGAAGGCACAGGTATTAATAGCCCTGGGTTTCAACCCGGGGGGGAGGGACGCCAATGAAAACAAATAGGGATTTATCTGAAATGTTTGAAAAGGCGCGATCAGAGGCCAAAAAGGTTCCGGTGAGCGAAGTGAAATCGCTGGTGGAATCGGGCAAAATATCGCCCCTGGCTGCCAAGAGCTCTTTCGGGCCCCGACGGATCACACGATTGTTTAATCCGTTAAAATTTTTAATCATGATCACACCGCTTATCATTATAGCAACTGCAATGTTAGTTTTTAATCCAGGCACCGTTAGTTCGACGAAAGACCTGGAGAGACAGGAGACAGAAGACTTTAAGACAGAAGACAACAAGACAATAGACCTGAAGACGGAAGACTTTAAGACAGGAGATAAGAAGACAATAGACCTGAAGACAGAAGACATTAAGACAGGACTGAGTTTGGGGGTGCCGGTGCTGAAGGCCAGGCAAGCTGTGAACCCGATTGTCAGGGATACTCAACTGAAAGGGGTAATTCTGGATTTAACCAAAGAGGAATTGACCCGGTTGGGATTTATGTTTGATGAGGAGGGATACTATTATCTCAACAAGCTGCCTGATGGTACCCGGATGAATTGCTGGAGTTGGCATACCGTCAAGGATAAAACCAGTACTGTTCCTTTAGGGATTTTGGGTAATGCCGATATTAAATCAGGTGGCGGATCGGTAGGTTGGGGCAGTGGAAGCTGGGTGAATAAGGAAAACAAATCGCCATTGAATAATTTTGATTTTTATCCGGTCATTACTACGGATCTGAACGGAGAAGATATTAGCCCGATTGAACAGGTTGCTGATCAGGCAAAGAAATCATTTGAGCTGATGAATGATACGCTGGTTCCGGTATTATTCAGTCGCAGGAAACTGGGTGGCTACGATACAGAGGATAAGCTGGTCTGGTTTAAGGTTTCAGATCAGTTTTTCGATCTGCTGAAGACGGAGCAATCGGAAAAAGCCCGGTCGGTTTATGTTGGGGCAAAAGCGCTAAATATTACTGACCTTAATCGAAACCATGTGTCGTATTTCCTTCCATTGGTTTTACCCCTTGAAAATGCAATCAGGTTGAAACCGGATGTGTTGAAGTGCATGGGAATAAATTATTCTCCGACTGCAATTGACTATAAAGTGAGGGCACTGGATCTCTGGTTTGATATACAGTTGATTATTAAAGATGGGAATACCTCAATGAGTGCAAGATCGACTGATGCCAGACCATTTAATAAAATAGCTGACACTCTTCTGCCCACGGTGGAAAGCATCATTCTGTTAGGTGTATCAAATTTCGGAAATATGAAAATCATTGATATGCCGACCCGTGTTTACCGTCAATTTAACAGAAAGGATTTGAACTTTCAGGATTACCTGAGTTTATGTGTTCCTGTTCTTGTTGATGAAGAGCCTTATAGTGTTAGTGGGAAAGATGTTGTATTCTGGATTTATCCGAATGAGCGCTTTTTTAATTGCATTCCGCCAGAAATTGCCGAACCCATGAAAAGAGAATTCAATTATCAGAAAAAACGCCAGGATCCGAATTTCGCTCCTCTTTTAGGCGGCAGCATTGGAATCAAGGGTGGTGGACTTGCCCGGGATACTGTAAGGATGGGGGGCAGTATTGGCATTGGCGGAGGAGATCTGAAGAAAAAAGCGGAGGCTGAAAATGTTGAGCCGGTACCGTGTGTTTATTTCACCAATCTGTGCGAATCGCTGCCCGGACTGGATTACGTGAATTTGTATCCAAATCCGGCCACTGATAAACTGAATGTCGACCTGGTTTTGCAAAAGGCAAAAAATATCCGGTTCCGAGTGTTTGATATGGGAGGCCGGGTGTTATCGGATGAAGGAAAACCTCAGATATATAGTGAAGGAGGACAGTTCAAGCACACGGTTGATGTTTCCAAACTTCAGAATGGATTATACCTGCTGATTTTGACCGATGACGAGGGGGCGAAGGTGACGAGGAGGTTTGTGAAAAACTAGGCAGAGTCCCCAGTCGGCAGTCCACAGTCTTCAGTTGGCAAGATTTCGTAGTTAATAACGGGGTTTCAGCCTTCGCGGGAATGACAACTCTGACGATCTTTCTTTCGTTTTCCGTCTATCGATCTTCTTCTTCGTGGGCTGCCGACTGCCAAGTGCAGACTGAAGACTGCGAACTGTGGACTCTTAAAAGGCCTTAAGTTTCCAACACTACCACCGCATTTGCCCAATCTTTAACGTGCGAAATGGAAACGTGGATTTTGGTGATGCCTTTTTTGTCCGCTTCTTCAAGGGCTTTGCCGGTCAGTCGGATTTCGGGTTTGCCCAGTTCAACGTGATAAACTTCGATCTGGTTAAAGCCGATGCCGCCAGTAAATCCGGTGCCGAGTGCTTTTACGAAAGCCTCCTTGGCGGAAAATCTTGCTGCATAAAATGGTGCTGGATCGCGGAATGAATCGCTGTAAGCAATCTCCTGGTCAGTGAATACCCGCTTTTTGAACGCATCACCTTTGGAGATGAATCCGCGGATGCGTTCCACTTCGATTATGTCTGTGCCGATGCCGTATATCATGCGACAAATATAAAATAAAGGCAAAAGGCAGAGGGCAGATGGCAAAAATTAGTAATAGGACTTAGGAATTAAGTTTTAAGTAAAGCCTTAAACATTACGTTAAGTAGCAGAAAATAAGTTAATTACCCAGGCGTGGTTCTGCTCTGCCCTTAATTCTTTTTCCTGCAACTTTTTACCAATTTCTGCCTTTTGCCTTCTGCCCTATGCCTTTTTCAGCGTGCTACCCGGATTAGAAATCAAACAAATCCCCCAGCAGCCCCTTCTTCTTCTTCCGTCCATACTGATCATAACCGTGGGATCCATGATCGTCATGATCGTCATGTTTCTTGCCATAGTATTCATTTGGCCGGGAGTTTTCAAAACTGTTGTTCATCTGTTGGGGTGGATAGGGCTGATTGGAGCGCTCGATAATTTTTTCGAGTTCACCACGGTCGAGCCAGATGCCACGGCAGGTTGGGCAATAGTCGATTTCAATGCCTTGCTTGTCAGCCATGGCGAGAGGGATATTACAAATTGGACAATTCATTTTTTTATTTTTAGTTTGATTTTTTAGCGATCATTATCGGATTCCGGTTCGGTGTGAACATGAACCATTGCCCGGTCGACCTTACTTTTAATTTCATCGGAAACCCGATGTGAAATTTGATGGGCCTCATCGATACTAAGACCCGGTTGAACGTGAATGCAGACCTCAATGAAGTTGTCTGCTCCTGAAGAACGAACTCTAAGATCATGATAATGAGTAATCTCACCAATATTGTTTATGGCTTGCTCAACTTTCACCTGAATCTCAGGAGATACCCTGTCGAGCAACATATCGATGGAACGTTTTCCAAGTTTGTAGCACACATATATCACGATGACTGCGACAACCAGCGCGGCGATTGAATCGGCAAAGAAGAAGCCGAAATTGGCAAAAATAAGGCCAATAAACACCACGGCAGAACTCCAGATATCCGTCGAGAAGTGCAGTGCATCCGCTTCCAGGGCCTGACTGTTGTATTTTTTGGCCACACGGCTTAACGCTCTTGATCGGGTAAAATCAATCACAATGGATGATATTACAACAATGTAGCTCCACGCTGTTACTTCGATCTCAGTTTTTCCCGATATCAATCGGTGAGCGGCTTCATAAATAATCCAGAAGCAGGTGATAAAGAGCAAAAGAGTTTCGATAAGTGCGCTCAGGTTTTCCACTTTTCCATGACCAAACTGATGATCCTTGTCGGCCGGCTTGTCTGATACTTTTACGGCGAACATGGTGATCACCGCAGCAATCAGGTCGAGACCGGAATGCAAAGCTTCAGAAAGTATACCTATACTTCCGGTAACCAGTCCGACTATCAGTTTAAAGCCTGTAAGGAAGATTGCTGCCAAAACGGAAACAAAAGCCACACGGTTTTTTTCTTTTACCATGATATGAATGAGTGTATATTGGAAATCAGATGGGCTTATGCAGAGAAGCACCTGTAAACAAATTCAGAAGGAGAGATCAGCAGAGAAGATCAGGCGGTTGCCAGCAGGGTGACAGGGGGGCGACAACCGGGGCAGGAACCGGTATCATTACAAGTTTACAAAGAATACTAAGTGGCGCGCAGGTTAAATCCGGCAAATCGCTAAGAATGTCATCGCCGTGATGTGAATCGATCAGGTCATGCGAGGAGAAATTTCCTGATAGTGTTGGTTGGCTTGTCTGTTCCTGACCAGCCAATAGGGAGCCGCAAATATTGCCATTATGCTGATTCAGGAACCCCAGGGTGAGGATCAGCACAAAAATAATACGAATTGTTGCGGCGGCTTTCATACCGCGAAGATATTTATAAAGGCTCAAGGCGCAAGGCTCAGGGCTCAAATAAAAGTATAAAGGCTCAAGGCTCAGGGCTCAAGTGAAGGATAAAGGCACAAGGCACAAGGCTCAAGTAAAGGATAAAGGCACAAGGCACAGGGCGCAGGTAAAGTTATAAGGCTTGGAGCAACGTACATTCGGGGAACGGCCAGCATTACTTCCGGAGTGGGGGTGGGACAAAATGTTATTTAGAATCGATATAAATTTGCGACAAAAACAACATTAATGCGTTGATTGTTAGGTAATTGAATAAATTATTCTTACCTTCAAGCAACAAATCAAATGT
>CAIXHD010000215.1 GCA_903919065.1 uncultured Bacteroidota bacterium | reverse complement strand
GTTTTTTGCTGGAAATGTTAGTGTTTTTATGGCCATGAATAGGATAATCGAAGCTGACTACTCAACATGGGTGGCCGAATTGAAGAGTAAAATTCAATTCGCACAATTAAAGGCAATGAGCTCTGTTAACAGGGAGCTTCTGTCGTTATACTGGGACTTGGGGAAATCTATTTCGCAAAAAATATCGGAATCTAATTGGGGAACTGCCGTTGTTGAGAAATTGTCTAAAGATCTCAAGGTTGAGTTTCCTGATCAAAAAGGGTTTTCCAGGTCGAACCTGTTCTCCATGAAGAAATGGTTCGAGTTCTACTCATCCTCAGGTATTGAACCTGGAAAAATCCAACAGCTTGTTGGACAAATTCCATGGGGCCATAACGTCATGCTTATCACCAAGTCTGAATCAGTTGAAGAGGCTTTGTTCTATTGTAGCAAAACTGTTGAAAACAATTGGTCCCGCTCAATTCTAATACATCAACATGAATCCGGATTATTTGGAAGGCAAGGGAAAGCAATTACCAATTTTGAAAGCACATTACCCGCACCTCATTCAGAATTAGCTATTGAAACACTTAAGGATCCATATAAATTTGACTTCCTCAATCTGCAGGAGAAAGTTCTTGAAAAAGATCTGGAGAAGCAGCTAATAGCACATATTACTTCCTTCCTTCTGGAATTGGGTGCCGGCTTTTCTTTTGTGGGTCAGCAATTTTTGATAAGAATAGATAATCAGGACTTTTATATTGATTTGCTATTTTATCACATCCGGCTTAAATGCTATGTGGTAATAGAACTAAAAACCATTGAGTTTAAAGCAGAGTTTGCAGGCAAGATGAACCTATATCTGTCGGCAGTAGATGATACAATCAGGACAGAAACGGATAATCCTACCATAGGATTATTATTATGCCAATCGAAATCTAAAATAGTTGCAGAATATGCTTTGAGAGGTATGTCACAACCAATTGGAATAGCGGAATATGAACTAAGCAAAGCCATTCCGGATAACTTGAAACCAAACCTCCCGACAATTGAGCAGATAGAAGAAGAACTGGCTACAACCTTGACTAAAAAATTATAGTCAACCTCTGGGTTCGGCTCTGTCTATTAATTACTGCACAAAGGTATTGATCGCAGACTGATGTTTGATTCAGGATACCTAACTCGGTCGTTTCAGAAATCCAGGACCCAAAAAAATGCTCACTGACTAAGTCCCCCCTTCGAGGTGGGCAGCTCCTATTAGGAAACCTTCACTATCCCGCTTACCAATTCGCATTTTCTAAAAGCCCTCGAAACCGGATTCGCTGCGCGACCCAAGCTTTTCTAAAGCAGTTGCAGTGTGAGGTGGCCCGACCGGTCACCGGCCCTTCACTCCCGGCATTCCGAAGCTACAGCATCCTTCCCTATGCCCCCCAATTGCAAGGCATTACCGATAAGGCATATATAGGCAGCGTAACTCTAAACAATGCCGTAACCTATCATTTTCTAAACCCTTCCTAGATAAAACGGCCTATTTGAGCAGTCCTTTCTGATATAAAATGAGCACCCCATTACGGGCCAATGTGAGCAGTCGATTCCGGAGCAATGTGAGCAGTGTGTTCCGGAGTATACTGAGCAGTTTTCTTCAATAGATAATCCGATCCTATTCTTCACGTCCGCCGAGTACCTTAGTGCTTAAAAACACTAATAATCAGCGGCATGGCAAACGAAAGGATAGGTATAATGAAAATCAGACAAGCAATCAGGTTGTTCACTCAGGGCAAAAAAAAGTTCTACATCAGCCGGAACCTTGGTTTATCGAGAAACACAGTTGACAAGTATATCGCCGGGTTTTTGAATACGGATCTTACTTGGGATCAGGTGGATAAAATGAGCGACCACCAGCTGATGAGCTATTTTGCGGCTCCTGAGGAGCCTCCATCTCCCCGCCAGTCTGGGTTGGGAGAAGAGTTTAAAAGGATGGAAAAGCTACTCGGCAAACCCGGTCAAACCCGGCAGGCGTGTTGGCTCGAGTATATTCAACGGAAGCCCGGCGGATACTGTTATACTCAGTTTTGCGAGTACTTCCGGAGATGGCAGAGTCAAACAAAACCAACCCTGAGCATCGAACATAAAGCCGGGGACAAGGTCTTTATTGATTTTGCCGGCAAGCGGTTATCGTTTGTTGATAAGGCTACGGGAGAGGTAACTTTGGTTGAGGTCTTCCTGGCAGTCCTGGGCTTCAGTCAAATGACTTATGTGGAAGCCACCCTCAGCCAGAAAAAAGAAGATCTGATCAAGGCTGTTGAAAACGCTTTTTTGTATTATGGTGGCGTTCCTCAAGTGGTTGTACCAGATAACTTAAAATCAGCCGTCAAAAAGCCACAGCGGTACGAACCGGAGATTAATGAGACGTTCCAGGATTTTGCCTTGCATTATCAGACGAGCGTCTTGCCAGCCAGGGTAAGGAAGCCACAGGATAAAGCTTTGGTAGAAATAGCTGTCAAGCTGGTCTATCAGCGGATTTACCGTGACCTGCAGAAACAGACTTATTACTCACTTGATGAACTCAATGGAGCGATCCTGATTTTGCTGGACCGCTATAACAAGAAGAGGTTCTTTAACCGGGATTACAACCGCGAAGATGTCTTTGTCGAGGTAGAAAAAGCATACCTGGCTCCTTTGCCAGTGGAGAAGTACGAACTCCGTCGTTATCAGCAAGCGACGGTTCACAAAAACTGCCATGTGTTGTTATCGGACGATCTGCACTATTACAGCGCTCCATACCAGTATATCGGCGAGAAAGTAAAGATAAAATACACCTCGGAAGAGGTCTGGATTTATCATCATTACGAGATGATCGCTTACCACAAGAGGGAGCGGGCCCGGTATCTTAAAACCACGGTCATCACTCATTTGCCCAAAGCTCATCAGGCCTACCTGAGCCGAGGCCCGGAAGAATATCTCACCCAGGCGGCAGCCATTGGTGAACAAGCCCGAAAACTTATCGAAAAGGTTTTGGAGCGGAGTAAATATCTGGAACATAACTACCAGAGTTGCCAGGGAATTTTGCTACTGGAAAGAAAAGTCGGCCGGGAACGCTTAGAGCTGGCCTGTAAGCGTGCCTTGGAATACGAGGTATACAATTACAAAATGGTTCAAAGCATCCTGGAAAAGGGGCTGGAACAGGCCAAGGAGGAAACGAAAGTGATCCGTCTGCCTGGCCATGAAAATATACGAGGAAACCAGTATTATAAATAAATCTAACAATCATGGAACAGAAACAAATCCTGGACAGGATGAAGCAACTTAAACTATGGGGGATGTATCATACCTTCCAGACGAACCTGAATGCTTCTTTGCCGGAAAATCTGACGGCAGATGAACTGTTGAGCATGCTGATCGAATCGGAATGGGACGATCGGCAAACCCGCAAAAAAGACCGGTTGATCACCTCGGCTAAGTTCCGCTACACCGCTTCGGTCGAAGAACTGGAGTATCTCCCCGAGCGAAATCTGGACAAAAATCAGATCCAGCGCTTTGCCGATTGCGATTACATTGATCAGCACCAGAATATTCTGATCACCGGCAGTACAGGGGTCGGTAAAAGCTACCTGGGTTGTGCACTTGGCCACCAGGCCTGCTTGAAAGGATATCGTGTGATGTTTTTCAATCTGGCCAAACTGTTATCCTGGCTCAAAATGATGAAGGCGGATGGCAGTTATATCAGGGAAATCAGCAAACTGGAACGGCAGGATCTACTGATCTTAGATGACTTTGGTCTCCAGCCTATGGATGATCAAAGCCGATTGATCTTTCTGGAGATTATCGAAGACCGGTATGACAGATCCTCGACAATCCTGACTTCCCAACTGCCAGTGAGCGACTGGTACGAAGTAATCAATGAAAAAACCATCGCCGATGCAATCCTGGACCGGCTCGTTCACCGTTCATTCCGGGTAAATCTTAAGGGAGAATCAATGCGTAAAACAAGAAAGAGAGTAACTGAAAACTAATTATTAATTTTAGAAGGAAAATGGATCGCGTTCTTTATTGAAGTATTGAGCTGAAAATGACTGCTCACATTGCTCCGGAAT
>CAIXHD010000214.1 GCA_903919065.1 uncultured Bacteroidota bacterium | reverse complement strand
CTGCACCTATTATTCCATCGCCGATCTCCATGAAAACGGCTGGCCTCATATGTATGGGGTTGATGCTAAAGATATTCCTTTGGTTAAAGGGGGAATGGATTCCTATTTTGAATTTGTGAAGAAACAGTGCGCCGAACTGATTCAGAAATATCATACCAAGAATTTCTGGTTCGATGGATTCTGGCATTCTGAGTGGTATGATAATCCAAAATATCGCAGGCAATTATCCGATTATCTGAAATCCCTCGATGCCAATATTATCATGTCGCGCCTGCAAATGCCTTTCAAGCCGGTGGGCGGGCAATGGGATGACGGCTGGGATTTTGAAAAAAACGTGGGCGACTATCACAGTCGTGAGGATCATGGCGGAAAAGAATGGGAAGGCTTATACTACAAAGGTCCCTGGGAGTTTTGTTCCAGCGTTGCCTATCCGAATTATTCCTACAACTCAAAATTGAAATTGAAATCGGCAAAAGAGTGTATTCAAACGCTGATTAAAATAGCAGGGCGCAACGGCAATTATTTGTTGGATATGGCCCCATCGCCCGACGGAAGCGTGGAGCAGGCGCAGATCAATCTTTTCAGCCAGATAGGCGATTGGGTAAAGATCTATGGCGGCAGTATCTATGGTACTCAGGGCGGACCTTATTTGCCAGTTAAAGGTGATTTTGCGAGCACCCGGAAAGGGAATAAAATCTATTTGCATTTGCTAAACGGACAAAAGGAGTTAATTCTTCCAGCGATCAATAAAGAAATAGTTTCAGCGAAAATATTTCTGACCTCTCAGGTGGTTAAAATCGAAAAAAATAAGGATCAGACTATTTTCCGTGTCCCGGCTGATTACACGAATGAAAATGACGTAATCATTGAACTGACAATCAAAGGTTCAACTGCTGATATGGCTCTGGTAAAGCCGATAGTTAATCCAGTGCCTGAAAAGCTTTAAGGACCAGAAATACCGGCCATACGATTGCTTTCAAAAAGCCCAGCACGCCGGCCCAGAAAGTTCCTGCCTGCCCGATAAAATAGATGGCTGCGCCGATAAGGCCGAGTCCGTATACTGCCCCTGAGGTTCCATTGTTTACATGGGTCCCTTTTCTCGAAGGTGTGCAGCATTCCTGCGATTCCTGATAATTCATGTTTGATTCCATTTGATAAGGTATAATTGATTGGTGCAACCAAAGTTACAATGAAAAATTAACAGATAGAAAAAGTATCTTTGGATAAGCATGTGCCAGACATACTGTTAAACCATGAAGAAGTACGCAATTTACATCCTTACCGGATTGCGGATCCTGGTAGGATGGCATTTTCTGTATGAGGGAATCGTCAAGCTGATGAACTCCGGCTGGAGTTCCAAAATATTCCTGATGGGATCGAACTGGGCCTTTTCCGACCTGTTTCATTGGATGGCCGGTTCCTCCGGGGTAATCCATGCTGTGGACTTTCTGAATACCTGGGGCCTTATCCTGATCGGACTCTCGCTGTTCATCGGATTGCTTATAAGATGGTCTTCTGCTGCAGGCGCACTTTTACTCCTGTTTTATTTCATGGCATATCCCCCAATTCCCGGCCACACGTTCGGAGCCGTGGTGGAAGGCAATTATATCTGGGTAAATAAAACCCTGATCGAACTCGTGATTTTACTGGTTTTTACTACTCTTCCGATAGACTTTTTCTTCGGAGCCGACCGTCTGATCAAACGATGGAAAGAGGAGAAACCTCATCAGCCTATACCCTCCGAAAATAAGGAAGGAATCTCATTGCAGCGGCGTGAATTGTTGCGCGACATGATATCGGTACCCCTGCTGGGCGCCTTTGCCTATGCGGTGTACAAGAAGAAGCGGTGGGATAGCTTTGAGAAGAAATTCCTGGCCGACCAGACCGATGCCACCTCCGGCGCCACCATGAAAACCTTTTCGTTTTCTACGCTGGGCGATCTGAAGGGGCAGATTCCGAAAGGGAAGATCGGCAATCTCGAAATCAGCCGGATGATCATGGGCGGTAACCTGATCGGGGGCTGGTCGCATGCGCGCGACCTGATCTACACGGATAAGCTGGTGAAAACTTACCATACCGATGAGCGGATCATGATGACCATGCAGCTGGCCGAAAAGTGCGGCATCAATGCCCTGATCACCAACCCGCAGCTGTGCAGGATTATCAATAAATACTGGCGCGAGACCGGCGGCAAAATGCAGTTCATATCGGATGGGGGAAACTCGAAGGAATCCATTGAGAAATCAGTGGCCGAAGGTGCCAGCGCCATCTATTTTCATGGGGGCGTTGCCGACCGGGCTACCAACGATGGCAAGTACGATGAGATTGCGAAAAATCTGGAACTGATACGTTCTTATGGAAAACCTGCCGGTATCGGTGCTCACCGGATCGAAACGGTTAAAGGATGCGTGGAGCGAGGCATTAAACCTGATTACTGGGTGAAAACCATGCATCACCATAATTACTGGTCGGCAAAGGTGGATCTCGAGCGCCAGACCACTATCGACAAGGATTTCAGGGACAATATTTTCGATTTCACTCCGGAAGAAACTATCCGGTTCATGAGCACGCTGGAAGAACCCTGGATCGGCTTCAAGCTACTGGCGGCAGGTGCCATTCATCCCAGCGAGGGCATCCCGTATGGGTTCAATAACGGTGCGGATTTTGTCTGCGTGGGCATGTATGATTTCCAGGTGGTAGAAGACTGCAACATCGTCCTGGATTCGCTGGCCAAAGTGAACAGGACGAGGCCGTGGAGGGGGTAAACCTTTAAAGTTGCCAACTTTAAGCAGAAGTCGCCGGTACCGTCATTAAACAACGTAACCGTTTGTCCACGCCTTCCTTTCCAGGGCGCAGAGTCGGTCACCAGGGTCCAGTCTTTTCCGTTGGTCGAATTCCAGATATCCTCCAGATAGGTGTCGCCCTTCATCCGACTGCTGTCATAGCCCCCGAAAATCCACATTTTGCCCTTAAAAACCACTGCTGCATGATCGTAACGATTGCTCCATGCCGCCTTTTTGGTGATGGCTGTCCAGGTAAATGCGCCCGAATAGGGCTCCATCTGATAATCCTTTATTGAGATGGGCTCACAGGAGGTTATCAGCAGGATGAAGATCAAAATAAATAAAGGATGAATCCTTGCTGTTCTCTTCATTTAGGCTAAGGTTTTTAGTTTCTTAAAACCTGGTTTGGTGGGACATACAGGATTATTCGCCTTCGGCTCATGAGATCGTTCACTTCGTTCACTTTGTTCGAACCAGTGACCTCTTGCGTGTGAAGCAAGCGCTCTGAACCGACTGAGCTAATGTCCCGGAAGGGTATTTTTCGAAAATAAGTAATAATCCTGAAATCATTCATTTTAGCTCAACAAAAAACCACCTGCCGGTTTAATCCGACAGGTGGTTTCCCGTGATCCTGAATGCAGTCACTTAGCTCAGATTGTGCTTTAAAGAACCTTCGCCTTGACAACAGTTTGCAGTGTTAAGGTAAATATAAATTCAGTTAGCAAATCTGTATTACCCGTTACCCGAACCTCTACTTTGGATTTCTTGTCCAACGCTGCGGAAATATCTGCGAAACTGCCTGAGGTAGGTGCGCCAATAGTAACCGCTGCACCAGTTAAAAACACACTTGCATCCAGAGACCAGCTACCCAGGACCACATTGGTGTCAAGATTGGTTATTTTCAATACGGCATTTTTAATGCTTGCTGGTATCTGGCTTCCTCCCTGTGTAACTGACACTTTCCCACCCTTTGCGGCAATCTCCTTTATCTTTGCCTGGTATTCGATAACCTTTGGATTCGTAGCGATATCCAATATTTCAGATACATCAAAGGCCTTCGTCCCGGAACTTTTAAGTTCACTGGAGCCTGCAGGAATCTTAAGGTCAACGGAGACATCTGTTGGAACATCCACCGTAAGGACATCTGCGATTTTGGAACAACTGGTTACAGCCATCAGCGCGATGACTGCAAAAGTACTAATGGATAATTTTTTCATGGCTTGTTTATTAATTTTAAATAATACAAACAAACCCGGCAAATTGTTTAAGTAGCTGACTGAAAATCTATTTATAAATGAAATCATTCATTGTGGCTCATCCAACAAACAGATTGAGCTCAATAAACTGATAAGTTGAGCCACAATCGCTAATTTTAGGAGCCAAATTTTAAAAATACCTGGCAGATTAATACTGCCGACCTATTATGAGAAAAAATTTCAATTTGCTGCTGGCACTCGGCTCTATAAGCCTGTTTCTTTTTTCAGTACAATCAGTATCATCACAAACGGATCAATCAACGGACCAGAGTCTGATTTATCACTGGTCGTTCGACAAACCTGTGGAAAAGGGAATAGAATCCTATACCGGAAATTTCGCCCAGGTACCCGGAGTTCACGGTACGGCTCTCAAGTTTGATGGATTTACCTCTTTTATCGAACGTAAACTTAACAATGCTAAAAAAGCCACCGGAGCCATAACGGTTGAATCGTGGATAGCACTGGCAGCCTATCCGTGGGCCTGGTCGCCCATTGCCGACTGTTCGCAGGATGAACTCACCGGATTCTTTTTCGGGATCAACAATGAGGGTCATATCGGAATGAAAATCGCCGCAGGCAATTCATGGCAGGAAATCGAAACCGAAACATCACTCCCGCTGGGTAAGTGGGCTCACGTTGCTGCCGTATTTATTCCCGGAGAAAAGGTCACTATTTATATCAATGGAGAAGAGTCTGTATCCGGGAAAATTAAAGGGAATTTCATCCCCACATTATATGGATCACTTACGATTGGTCGGAATGCTCAGTCAAAAACCTGGGTGGAGAGGCAGCTAACCACAGAAAACAGCTATTTCTTTCTGGATGGAATTCTGGATGAGGTGAAAATATACGAAAGGGCCAAAAGCGGAGAGGAAATCAGAAAAGAATTTGCCTCTGCTTCAAATCTGGCGGCTCCGGCTCTTAGCGACCGGAAACTTTTCCCAATCGGGAAAACAGGTTCTGGCAGCTTTGGCGCCTTTTATACGAAGCTCGATTACTATAAGGAATGGGATGATCTCTGGAAGGTCAGCGATGTACCCGACGTTTTTGTGAGGTTCGATGAATCGCCCGTGCAGCTGGTGTTTTGGAGGGGAACCAGCTATGTCCCTTGCTGGGTGAGTGAAAACGGAACCTGGTATACGAACGAATGGCTCGAAACCTGGGGAAGCGATGTTTCGAGTTGTGCGGAACCACTTATGGACCGGCTGTGTAAATATTCGCATGTCAGGATCATTGAGAATACCGATGCCCGGGTGGTCATTCACTGGCGTTATGCACTCAGTGATGCCTTTGATGTCATAGTCGGACAAAAGGATAATCCGAGGGGTGAATGGTGCGACGAATTTTATACTATTTATCCCGATCAGGTTGGTATTCGCAAAATGGAGCTCCATTATTCGATTCCTGAACGAAAGCACGACTGGGAGGAGCAGATTGTTCTTTTACCTCCGGGAAAATATCCGGGTGATGTAATCGATAAAAAAAGTTTAACCCTGGTAAATATGAAGGGCGAAACAGCAGATTATACCTGGGATGAAAACGTGAAGCTGGAGATGCCTGATCCCAAAGGAGCAAATATGTCCTTCGTGAATCTAAAATCCGCCTACAAACCTTTTTTTATTATTTCACCAAATCCGGTGGAAACAGTGGAAGGGAAATGGGATTCACCCAATTTCAGAACCTATGCAGCCAACATGGCGCAAGGATACAGGGAAGATCCTGCCCCCTCGGCGTATGGCTGGTGGAATCACTGGCCGGTGGTTCAAATTCCGGGCGACGGGCGATGGGTGGTTAAAGCCGATCATCCCAGTCACTTTAATCTCACCACCAATGTGCAATGGAATGATTTAATCCATACCAAAACCATCCGAACCCGGATCATGCTGCAGGGAATGACTGCCAAAGGCGCCACGGACTTAGTGCCGATGGCAAAGTCCTGGCTGCAGGCACCCAGGCTTGCGATTAAATCAAGTGCTTATCAGGGAGGTGATTACGACCAATCAGAGAGAGCTTATATTATCGAAAAGAAAACAAAGACGGCCGGCACTTCTCTTGAATTTGCCATTCAGGCCGGTAAAGATTCTCCCTTATTGAATCCGGCAATCATTGTCAGAAACTGGGGGAAACAGCATGCTAAAATCCGGATAAACGGGCAGAATATTGCGGAGGGCAAGAACTTCAGGCAGGGAATCGTTTCCAATCCCGATTCTGATGATCTGATTATCTGGCTCCGGCTCGACAGCGAAAAACCTACCGAAGTATCTATTCTATCTATATAATTAACCGACATATGAGATCCAACTGGTTCAAAAACAAGCTTTTCATCGCGGCGATCATCGTTATGGCCGGAGGTATTATCCTTTTATTCTCCATAAACACCTCACCCGGTGATACCGGCAAGGTGAAGGGAACCATAGCCGCCAAGTTCACCCCGGCCAAGGGTGATGTCGGCACCATCCTTTCACTGATCGGCCCGCTGGCTAATCCAGCCACGTGGATGGTCCATTTCGACAGGGATCCGAATAAAGATGGAACAACCATCTGCCTGCAGGAAAATTTTGCCTTTACGCTGGAAAAAGGTCAGCGTGTAAGAGCAGCATCTGCAGGAGAAAATGCAGAGATTGTACCGGAAAAGTACTGAACTCCCTGAAAAAGTTGAAAAAATGAAGCTAATTAAATCACTGTTTTTTGTATTGGCAATTACCACCCTGTTTGCATTTACCGATAAAAACAAGTGGGCTCAAACTCCCCCCATGGGCTGGAATAGCTGGGATTGCTATGGTCCCACGGTGGAAGAACATGAAGTAAAAGCCAATGCCGATTACATGGCAAAATATCTGAAGAAATTCGGATGGGAATACATTGTCGTGGATATCCGCTGGTTTGTTGAAAATGATAAAGCGGGCGGCTATAATGAAACGGACCCCCGGTATGTCATTGATGAATTCGGGCGGTATCAGCCTGCCGTTAACCGTTTCCCATCGGCTAAAAATGGAAAGGGATTTAAGGAACTGGCTGATTATATTCATTCGAAAGGGTTGAAATTCGGTATTCATATCATGCGCGGGATCCCGAAGATTGCGGTTGACCGAAAGCTTCCCGTCAAAGGAACGAAAGGCATTACCGCCGATCATGTGGACTCAAAAGAGAACCTCTGCCAGTGGTTGAGCGACAATTATACTGTTGCCGCCGGCAAGCCGGGTTCGCAGGAATATTATAACTCGATATTTGAGCTGTATGCCCAGTGGGGCGTGGATTTTATCAAGATTGATGACCTTTCGGCACCATTCTATCACAAGGATGAGATAGAGATGATCCGGAAAGCAATTGATCAGTGCGGACGCCCGATTGTGCTGAGCACATCGCCGGGAGCAACTCCCATTGAAGATGCTGAACATGTCAGTAAAAATGCCAATATGTGGCGGATGGTGAATGATGTGTGGGATACCTGGCCGCATATCCGTAACCTCTTTGATGTTTGCCGGAAATGGTACCCTTATATCAGTCCCGGTGCCTGGCCCGATTGTGATATGATCCCTCTGGGTCGGCTTTCTATCCGGGGTGAAGTGGGAAAAGACCGCCCTACCCGGTTATCTAAAAATGAGCAATATACGCTGATGACCCTGTTTACCATTTTTCGCTCCCCTCTGTTTTTTGGTGGCGATCTGCCCAGCAATGATGAGTTCACCCTCTCTTTGCTGACCAATGAAGAGGTGATCAGGATGCATCAGGAAAGCTCTGATACCCGCCTCCTCTTCCAGCAGGACGGAAAGGTTGCGATCACCTCGAAGAATAATAAAACACAGGAAACCTACCTGGCCATTTTTAATATCTCGGAAACCCCGGATGTTGAGGTAAAAGTGAATCTGGCCGATCTGGGTTTAACCGGTCGGGTGAAAATCACAAACCTTTGGAGCGGAGAGAAAACCGGGGATTTCAGCGGCTCTTTTTCTCAAAAAATTGCCCCTCATGCTTCCGGTCTGTTTAAACTAAAAGCGTTGGTGAATGTTCCGCCCGTCGATCCTCAGATTGTTCATGATCAGGACGATATGACCTGGAAAGATTATCATCCGATCCCGGGGAAAAACTGGGCCGATCCCTCGCTCAAGCCCGGTCGTCAGATACGCATTGCTTTAGTGGCCATCGATTTTCCGGATCAGCCATTTGTGGTTACCCTTCCAAAAAAGTCTGATCCCTTTGGAAATCCCCAGATAGACCCCATACCACGGGAAAAGGTGGCACAGTTTTATGCGGATTTCTGGAACACACCCGGTGAGGTAAACCATGGCCAGACCATCAACGGATATTGGATGGAGCAATCCAGGGGCCAGGTAGGGATTAATAAAATTGATGCTTTCGGTCCTTACCGGATGCCCAAAAACCTGTGGGAATATGGCTGCAATGAATGGGGTCAGGCCAACGCCACTCCAAATGGTATTCCGGCTCGCGGCCGTATGGAAAAAGACTGTGATTCCATCTGGAAAAAAGAGGCAGGTGATCTCTTAAATAATTACGATGCCATACTTCGGATTTATGCCGGCTATGATGAGACCGGCATCTGGCAGGAGTTCGGAGAAATGAAATTCCGTTCGAAAGAAGATATCCCGGCTGAGTGGGGCAATCCGGATCCTACGAAACCCCGCTGGATAAAAACCCGCTATACCGACTGGACTTCCTGGAAGGCTGGTGCACAGCAGTGGGGACTGTCGTCGATGCGTCAGGGAGAGAATTCAGGCACTATCACCCATGAGATCGGTCATTACCTGTTCCGGACCGGCGACAACAATAACAACCCCTATGTGCAGCCCTACCGGCGGGTTGGATCGGGTACCTGGGACATGATGGACCGCGGGAGCTTTAACGGTCCTGAGGGGCCGCACAGCCGATGGAAGGTACCTGCCGTGGCAGGAGCCTGCATGCCGGCCGGACTCATGCTCCGCCAGAAAATGAATTTTAAGTTTGTGACCGAAAATCAGGTCCTGATGCTCAACCGCAATGAACTTGCTCAATCGGGTTTGATGGTAGCTACCATCACCGCCCGGGCAGCAGATCCATTCCCCGGCACGGTGGCCGGAATAGTGGTCAGGTTGGATGGAGATGCTCCTCAGGACCGCACCCCCGAATCGGATCCGGCACTCGATCCCCTGTCGCCAGGAAAATCAACCTACAATTTCTACTCCGTGGAAGTAGTTCAGCAGGTCGGTTACGACTCCTTTACCCCGGATAATGGGGTGCTGATTGCCAAAAACAAGGATAAGGAAGGGAATACCGGCGGGATCAATGGGTTTAACTGTTTTAACTGGGTGATCGACGCCCATCCGGAGGATATTAACAAGGTTGATTATTTACAGCCGGGCAGTGGAACCTCAGTGATGCGCACTCCGGCCGATTACCGGCAGCTGAATGACGCCCTGTTCCATGCCGGCACCAACTCCGGAAGCAAGGCGGAGTGGGTGGATACACCAAACCGACTGCATTTCTATATCCTGGAAAAACATACCGGAGCTGATGGAATAATTTCATATACAGTGGGCATCCGTTCGCTCGATGGTTCAGGGTCCCAGGCGCGCGGTGTACACCTGAGCTCTCCGGAATCAATCGAAAAAATGGAAGGTGGTCAACGTCTTGTTTTCAGCCTGGGCAACACCGGAAAAGGGTGGGATATTTACCGGCTTTCGGTTTCCATTGAGGGCGAAGGATGGTCGGCCCACCTAGCCAACGAGCTGGCTGCCGTTGAATATGGCAAGCCTCAGAATGTGCCTGTTTTTGTAGCCCGTGAAAAGAACAGCCCGAAAGATGCAACGGTAACCCTCACTGCTACTTCTGAGAGTGATAGGGCGAATACGGTAACTGTCAGATATAAGATTTCTGAATGAATTTCATAAACCGATTTTTCATTAGGCTTACCCTCGCAGGAGCCTGTTTATTAGTGACAGTGCCTGCATCGGCCCAGACAAACAAGGGTTCGAAAGTAACGATAGGCGATGCCTATGAATGGCCAGCCTACAGTCCTACCCTCAATTATAACTTCCGCTCGGAATTCCCGACGCTGGAAACTCCCATGCGCGACCTGAATGACTGTCCGCAGGTAGTCGGCTCGCAATCATCCGGCTGGTGGACCTTTCGCTGGGGTCCCCGGGCCAACCCCCTGGTTACGGCAGCTGCCATTACCCCGATGCTGGAGCGCATGAACACAGATTTTGCGTACTTCCGCGACACGATGGGCTGGCCACCGGATAAACGGGCAAAACGGGGCTACCGGAGTGCCATCTATCTTTTTGGATCAGGTTTATGTACCGATAATGCCTCCAACACTGAGCTCGGCGGCTGGCAAAGCGCCATTTATTATCAGGGGGAGAACTGGCCCATGGTTTTAGCCTCCTATTACCCGGTATACAGTTTCGATCCGGCCTGCAAATACAATGACCGGGAATTTCAGATGGGTGCCATGGTGCATGAAGGAATTCACTCCATATTGGCAGATCTGCCCGGTTGTAAAAATTCAGCCTGGTTTCACGAAGGTGGCAATACCTGGCTGCAGCAGGAAGCCGAATCGCGGCGGTCGGGAGATTACAGCAGCATGGGGTTCCTCAATGCCTGCCCGTACATTGCCCCCTTCATGCCCATCGAATGTTACAGCGGTTGGCTGCAGGACGATACTTTCGGTGGCCCCTCGGCCGAAGGGGTCAACCGTTACAGCGGCAGTCAGCAGCTTTGCACCTGGCGGAATTTGCTGGGTGGCAATCAATATGGAAATACCTTCCCGGTTTTTCTTGCGCAAACACTGGGTACCGGGAGTATTGCCTGGATCTGGAGATACTGTCCCACCCGCGTGCTCAAAGGAATCTCTGACTCATTGGGAGATTCCCAGACCCGCAGATTGATATCGGAATACAGGGCAAAACAGGCCCTGCTCGACATGAAAGAATGGACCGGTGCCATTAAGAAACTGATCGACGGAAATTTCAAAGTCACCATAAAAGCCGAATGGCAACCTTCCTGGCTTAACCCAGATGCCTGGATCGCCACCCCTTATGCAAAAACCACTGATAACGGCACCGGGCTTCTAACTCCTGAGTTCAGGACTACGCCAGGATGGTCAGGTGGAAATCAAATTCCGCTGTTCATTGCAGGCGACACCGTGACAGTGAATTTTCAGCCGCTTGGACCCAATATGACCTGCCAACTTTGTTACCGCACCAAGGATGGAACTACGGTATACAGTCAACCGGTAACCGGGGGCGACTGCACGCTGCGGCTGGACAAAAAACCGGCCAACAGCGTAGTCTTTGCAGTCGTTACCAACACAAATTATGAATATAAAGGTGAAAGCACACGCAAGGCCCATTATGACTACCGTCTGCAACTGGTGAAGGGTGCCATCAGGGCGGCAAATATCTATGTTAAATGGTATGACTGGGTGAAAGACCTGAAAGATATTATTTCAGGGACCGACACCTTTACCGCTGACACCGGCGAAACTCTCATCTTCCCTAACCCGGTGGACAGCCATCAGAGCATCCTGAATATTAGATACATGAATTCTGATATCAGTGGTGCCTCCATAAAAATCAGCGACTCTCAGGGCCGGCTAATTTTTGAAGAGGCTATCCATGGGGATCTGAAAGTTAAAACAGGGAACCTGTTGACACCCGGTCTATACTATGTAACCGTCAAAACCCCGGCCAACCGAAAGACTTATAAGCTGGTGGTAATCTGATAACGGCCAAACAAACTTTTTGACCAACAGACTGAAATGACAACCCACTTTCAGGTTTAAATCGATAAGGGATTCTTATTTTGTAAGAGCTAATAAATACATCGAATGAAAAGCAAAATTACTCTCGCATTGGTTTCAGTGGCGATCCTGACATTAGCCGGATGCGGCGGAAGCAAATCAGCAAAATTCAACTCTGTTTCTGATCTTGGTGGCAAAACAATCGGTATGGTTGCCACGGCCCCTAACGTAAAAGGCATGGACCGGATAGCAGCTTATTACCTGGAATCTGAACCCGGGGATGTAGTATTGTTCAACAGAACTTCCGATCTGTTAACTGCTTTATTATCGGGGAAAATAGATGCTGCGATGCGTCCAAAATTTGTGGCCGAATTCTATGCAAAAAGAAATAGTAATCTGAGATTAATTCCCCCCGGTAAGAACTCCGGAGGAATCATTTTTATGGCACTGCGCAGCGAAGACCTGGGGTTAAGGGACAGTTTGAATACAGCCATTACCACCTTGCAGGAAAATGGCAGGTTAGCAGCGATTGAAGATCAATGGATTACTAATCTGCCCGCATCCAATGAGCCCTCCAATCAGGAAGTTGCAAAAATAGATGGCGCAAAAACGGTATATGTGGGCATAGCCGGAGATTTTACACCTCTCGACTATATCGCCGCGAATGGACGACCGGCAGGTTATAACGTTGAGTTGCTCAGCGAAATAGGGAAAATGCTGAAAATTAATTTTGAATTTGTATCCATTGAAACTCAGGCACGGTTTTTAGCTCTCTCCGCCAAGAAAATTGATGTCATCTTCTGTAATGTACAAAATCAGGTTTCCGAATTATCTCTTAAACTCGAAAACAATAGCTGGATAAGCACCAATACGTATTATAATTTTACCGGTGGATATTTTATCGTCAAAAAGTAAATGTCAGGAATGAAATCCTCCACTCTGAAATTCGCTTTAATCACTCTCCTGATTCTGTCAACAGGCAGTGTTTTGGGTAGTAGCAAAATCGACCCCAACCTTCAAAAAAATCAACATTACATTGCCAAATCCAGTTCCGGCGAACTGACCCCCCTGATTTCAATTCCAGCTGGGGTAATACCCGTAACCCTCGGTATCTATGCCATTAATATTTACGACCTGGATCTCAAGGCTAATACTTACTATATCAGCTTTTATGCCTGGCTTAGGTGGAAAGGGGATTGCGATCCGGTATCAACTCTTGAGTTTACCAACGCAGTGGAGAATTGGGGACTTACCACGATATTACTTACTGAAAAACCAGATACCCTGGCCGACGGGAGCCTTTGCCAGTCGCTCCGGATCAATAGCCGGTTTTATCAGAATTTCGACCTCTCAAGGTATCCAATCGACAGGCAGGCGTTAACAATCATTGCCGAAAATACGGATGAATCAGCAGGTATAATTTATATTCCGGATACGGTAGCTTCTGGTTTCGGTCAGGAGGTAAACCTTCCGGGATGGAAGGTCAACGGATTGCAGGCAGAAGCCTATGTTCATCACTACGGTTCCGATTTTGGCGAACTGGGAAACAAATTAGCTTCCGATTATTCCACCGTGAAATTCTCTTTTGATCTCAACAGGCCTTTCAGTTTCTTCCTGTGGAAAATACTGTTTCCATTGATCATCGTTATGATGACCAGCTGGATTGCTTTGTTGCTGAGTCCTACCCGCATTGAAGCCAGAACCGCCCTCCCGTCGGCTGCCCTTTTATCAATGATTTTCCTACGCGACGGAGCAATGATGGCGCTTCCCGAAAACTCCACACTACTCCTGCTGGACAAGATTTATGTTCTTTCCTATGTTTTTATAGTGCTCACGCTGATACACGTTATGTGGGTTAACCTGAAGATTAACATGGATTCACCCGAAAGTGTCGCACGCATGGGAACCATCGACGCTATAAGTGTCAAGCTGCAGGTGGCCGCTTTCGTAATCGGCATGGTCCTGCTGATGTGGCTATGAAAATCTATTTTCCGAACTCAAACTCTTTAGGGGTTTCCGCTCCCAACAGGTTTTTCACAAAATAATCCCACCGCTTACGCATCATATAGGAAGATGCCGAGCCATATCCGTGACCGGCGTTAGGGAACAGGATCAGGTCGAAATCCTTATTGGCGGCAATCAGCGCCTGTACTACCAGCATCGTGTTTGACAATGGAACGTTACCGTCCATCGTGCCATGAGTGATCATCAGTTTACCCTTAAGGTTTTTTGCCAGCAACTGATTAGCCTGATTATCATAACTGGTGGTACCATCGGCATTCTTCGTAAGCATCCCCTGCCATTTCTCGCCCCAGTCATCTTCGTAATTCCGGTTCTCATGGTTGCCTGATCCGCTCACCGCAACCTTGAAAAAATCGGGATACCGGAGAATGGCATCCGTGGAAGCAAAGCCTCCGCCCGAATGACCGAAGATTCCCACCCGGTCGATATCAATCCATTTGTAACGCTCAGCAAGCTGTTTCATGCCCGCAATCTGATCTGGCAAGCCGTTGTCGCCCATATTGCCATAATAGGCTTCATGGAATGATTTTGACCTTCCCGGAGTACCCATGGCATCGATTGCCACCACCACGAATCCCAGCTCAGCCATAGCCTGCATATCCCCGTGTACGGCCGAAAAGCTTCGTGAGCCCACGCTGCCAGATTGCGGACCGGGATAGATCGAGTTTATGATGGGGTATTTTTTATTCTGATCCAAATTGGATGGGGTGTACATGATTCCGTAAATATCGGTAACCCCATCGCGGGCCTTCATTTTTACCGGAATCGGAGCTTTCCAACCAGCTGCAATTAAAGCAGAGATATCGGCTTTTTCCAGATCCAGCAGCTTCTTCCCTTTGATATCCCTGAGAACAGATACGGGAGGGGTAACGGGTGTAGAATAAGTATCAACCAGATAATCATATCCCGGTGAGAAGGAAACCGAATGGTTGGCACTGTCGGGCGTCAGTAACCTCAAATCCGTTCCGTCGAAATTCACGCTGTAATAATAGGTGAAATAGGGATCGCCCGGCTCCCGGCACGAACCGGTAAACAGCAGCTTTCTCGCTGTCTGGTCTACGCGCAGAAGTTGCAGCACCCGCCAGTCACCTGTGGTTATCTGATTTTTCAGCTTCCCGGTTCCAAGATCATACAGGTAAAGATGGCCCCAGTTACTCCGTTGCGAAAACCAGATGGCTTCATTCGATTTAGCCAGCATATGCCAGTTGATCTTGTTATATCCGGATTCAAAAAATGTTTTTTCTGATTCATTCAGTACGGTTCGTACATCGCCGGTTACAGGATTCGCCACCCGGAGGGTCACATCTTTATGGTCGCGCGATACGGAAAGAAATGCAAGCTTCGATGCATCTTCACTCCATTCAGCATCGCCCAGAACGCCTCCGTCGGCTATATGGTCAGTAACGGATCCACGATGCTGATCGGGACCCATTTTCAAACGTACCACTTTTGGCCCGTCGAGATGGATAACCACCCGCTCTACCCGGAAGATCACTGAATCTCCGGGAAGCGGATATTTCCACGCTTCCAGTTTAGGGTGCCCGACATTGGTGGAAACCATGTACATCATGCCCACTCCGCGACCGTCATGCTGGAATGTGGCAATCTTTTTAGAATCGGGGGACCACAGCAATATCGGGCGGTCGCTTTTTGTCCAGCCGGCATTATCGGTTGCATAGCCAAAATCTTCGATTCCATCCTTGGTGAGCTGTGTTTCAACCTTGGTTTCCACATCCTTTACCCAAAGATTATAATTCTTAATAAATGCCTCTTTTTTACCATCCGGAGATACGCTCCCCATGCTCCTCGAGCGGTTCATTACCCTTGGTCCTGCTGTGGGAGCCGGTTGGGTTTCCGCTGCTGCAGACAACGTTTTGCTTTTTTTCTTCGCGTTCACCAGATAGGTAACCGGTCCGGCCGCGTTAGTGGTCCGATAAGTAAACTGATCGTTATCTGTCCAGTTAGCCTGTACACCGGCTCCGTAAACCAGCGACGACCATTTACGGTCCATATACTTTTCTGCATTCTTGTAATCCTTATCGGTGAACACTTTTGGAGCATATGGCACCTGTGCATTCAGACAATTTGCCGCAAAAAGCAGTACGGCCAAAAATCCGGTGAAACGAGTGAAAGCTTTCATATCGGCTTAGTTTTAATGAAATTCCGTGTGAAGGTAAATAATTTTAATTCCTTGAAAATGGCCGTACAGCAGGTGCCACACCAAAGGTAGCTGACGGCTTTGGCCCCATAACAAACTCAATACTCCCACCTGATTTAATATCCTCAAAACTGATATAAGATTTTGCGTAATCCTGCCCGTTCAGCCTTACACTTTGAATGTATTTATTAGTGATACTGTTGTTTTTGCTTACGATTTTAAGCTGCTTGTTATTCGCCAGCTTAAGAACTGCCTCATCCACCAGCGGACTGCCAAATACATAATCCCCGTCGGCCGGAGCTACCGGATACATTCCGAGAGACGAGAAAATATACCAGGCCGACATCTGGCCGACATCCTCATTCCCCGACAAACCAGCAGGCTGATCATTATATAGTGTGGTCATTACCTCTCTCACTTTTTCGGCTGTTTTCCAGGGCTGACCCACATAATTGTACAGATATAAAATATGATGGCTGGGCTCATTTCCGTGGGCATACTGTCCGATCAGACCGGTTACATCGAGTGCATTTTTCAGCTCCCCACTCACCAGAAACAAGGAATCGAGCCGGGCAACAAAGGCCTCCTCCGATCCGAAGAGTGAGATCAATCCGTTCACATCATGTGGCACGAGCCAGGTATACTGCCAGGCATTTCCTTCGCGGTAATCAGCCAGGCCTATCGGATTAAAAGGAGTCCTGAATGTACTGTCCGAGCCTTTCGGTCGCAACAGCTTGGTCTCCGGATCGAAATAATACCGGTAAGCCTGACTTCTTTTAATGAAATAATTATAGTCATCCATAGCGCCCACCTTTTTCGCAACCTGGGCGATCGACCAGTCGGCCAAACCATATTCCAGCGCCTTGGCTACCGAGGAGGACTCCTTATCGTAAGGAATATATCCGTACTCCTTAAGCCATTTCATTCCCCTTTCATCGAGCAGGGCTGATGTCTTCATAGCTTCAAAGGCAACCTTATTATCAATGTTATATCCCTTCAAAACAATATCAGCCAGAACCACCGCACCCGGATTCCCCACCATGGCATTTGTTTCATTCGAAATCATGTGCCAGACGGGCAGCTTCCCTTGTTCCCTGAATATCTGGATCATGGTTTTGGCAATATCGGGTACCATTTCCGGCTGAACCAGGTTCATAAGCGGATGAGCCGCCCGGTAGGTATCCCACAGGGAAAACGTGGAATAATTAACGAAATCATTATGGGAGTGAACCTTTCGGTCGGTCCCGAAATAATCACCGTTCACATCGCAATAGATGGAAGGGGCCACCATAGTATGATAAAATGCGGTATAAAAAGTCCGCAGGATATGGGGATCCTGAGAGGTGATTTTAATCCTGCTCAAAGCCTGATTCCAGACCTGGGTTGCATTTGCACGGGTTTTATCGAAATCCCAGCCGGGCAATTCCGCCTGCAGGTTCATCTTTGCATTTTCAATACTGACAGGCGATAAAGCCACCTTCACCATAATGGATTCCCGGTCGCCGGTTTTAAAATGAGCCACTCCATAGGCGTTGGGTAAAATCAGGGTATCCTCTTTACTAACCAGATGAGCCACGGAAGTATTAAAGGCAACCATCGGTTTTGAGAAGCGGGCGGTAAAATACATCGTATGATTATTTGCCCATCCGGTGGAGGTGCGATATCCGGATATAGTGGTCTCATCATCCTGAACCACATAGGTTTCGGTCGCTGTATCATCAAGACCGTGTTCCAGGTCGATAATTACGCTGGCTTCCGTTGAAGCCGGAAAAGTGTACTTATGAAACCCTACGCGCACCGTAGCTGTCAGCTCAACATCGATATTGAACCGGTCGAGGTGAACCTGATAATAACCAGCTTGCGCTGTCTCATTTTTATGCGAGAATTTCGACCATAATCCAGATTGGCCGTCCACCAGGTTTCCGCGGGTAAGTTTCACTTCTCCAACGGAAGGCATCAAAGAAATATCACCCATATCAGCGCTTCCGGCACCGCTCAGGTGAGTATGCGCAAATCCGATAATGGTGGAATCGCTGTAATGATAACCCGAGCACCAGTCCCAGCCTTCTGAGAACTGAACAGGTCCCAGTTGAACGGTTCCAAAGGGGACGTTGGCCCCGATAAACACATGTCCATGATCACCGGTTCCGATGAGCGGATCGACATATTGGGTGAGATTCAGAGGCTTAGGATTGCAGGAAATCAGCAACACTAAGCAAGCCAGCAGATATAATTTTGGTAGAATATTCTTTGATTCAAAGACCATAGCAGGAAGATATTTTTATTCGAAAGCGTAATAAAAGAGGGCTGGCATTCGCAGGCAATTTACTATTTTAGGGGTATTATCCGTTTGTTATTTGGCACCTATGAATAACAATACAAACGTTGGTTCTGATCAAAATCCGGGGAAAAGGATCATTGCCCTGGATATCGTTCGCGGAATAGCCATTATCAGCATTGTCGTTTTGCACCGCTTGCACTATAACTGGACTGCAGCCGGACCGGGACATGCAATCGGGGATAGTGTGGCGCCCTGGGTGCTGTATGTGCTTTTTTACCTGATCACCATGGCGGGGATATTCGGACTGATCACAGGAACTGTAGTGGTTACAAGAGCTTACCAGCGGAATTCCGGCGGACAGTCCACTCCAAAAAAAATGTTGTACGGAGGCCTGGCTACCGGGGTATGGATACTTGTCCTGCATTTTATTCAGCGGATATTCTTTGCCAATGGGTTCCTTGAAGGGCGCTTTCCTGTTGGAATCCTGCTCGGCTGGATCCGGACCGGAGAGCCAGTATCGCTGGTGCCTGGAATGTATTATGAATCCAATGCCCTGTCGATGATTGGATCGGTGGTCATCATCTTAACGGTGGTCCTGTACCTTGTTTTTCGATATGGGAAAACCCGTAATCTGAAAAAGGATATCAGGCTTTATATTTTATTGGGAACCCTCATCCTCCTGGCCACGCCCGTTATCCGTTATGAATTGGGACTGTACAAAAGCTTTCTGGTGGAGCATCATAACTATTTCAGACTCACTCTCATCAATTTGCTGATCGGCGGTTATGGGATTTTTCCGTTCCTTTCCTTTGGCTTTTTTGGAGCCGCTGTCGGGGTGGCGCTCAGCGGCAAAGTTTCCCCCCTCAAGCTTAATAAAACAATTCTTTTATCCGGATTGGCTCTCTTCCTGATCGGAGGAACCGGCTTCTTTATTTTAGGTGGATGGGATTTCAACAACATGTTTGCGAATACGCTGGTTAATCAATTCCACTGGATTCTTTTCCGGCTAAACCAACTGGGATTTTTCCTGATATTGTACTGGCTATCCCTTTCCCTGGTTGATTTTGCCGCCTCAGGAGTACGTGAACGGGCGGTGCGCATATTCTACCCGGCAAGGGTATTTGGGATGATGTCGCTGACCGTATTCTTCTGCGAACCCATTCTGGCAGAACTTTTCAGGAAGATACTTGACCCGATATTTCCAGGGTGGAACGAGCATCTGCTGCCTGTTCTGCTCTTCGGATTTCTCTGTCTGATCATCTGGTGGCTGCTCCTTAAACTCTGGTGGTCAACGGTAAGATTTGTCGGGTCGCTCGAATGGCTGGGTGCCGGCGCCATCCGCTGGTTGTCGGGCAAAAGGAG
>CAIXHD010000213.1 GCA_903919065.1 uncultured Bacteroidota bacterium | reverse complement strand
GCAATTTTTAAACTTGGTGGTCTCCGTAGTGAGAATTTTCTTTGTTTTAATGTCCATTACCTCTGTTACTTTTAAGGTACAATTGAATTTTGCATTGATTACTGAGGATGAATTGCTTAAATTCTGGGAAATACCCTGCAACCAAGAAAAACTGATCAGCAAGATATAAAATAAAGTAGTTTTCATAATTTTAAGAATAATTGTAACATAAAGATTACTAAGGAATTAACAAAGCGAAGCGTGAGCTAATACTCATCGCTGTAGGGGAGGCACTGGCGGCCTTAACACACAGGATAAGTACGCCCACGCCGTAGCATGAGCGCACTACTTTCCTCCTGTGTGTAGTTCAAATTGCCAGTTTTCCCCTACAGGATAAAAAGCATACGCTTCTTATAATATCAGTATAAAGATACTGAATGAAGCGGATTCTTCCAATCCCGAGAAAAAGTTCCTGACAGATTTTGATCGGACTCAGAATTACCACTTTTGTATACTTCTATTAAGGGGAAAGTGGTAAAAGCAGCCAAATTCAACCAATCGGGTGTACAAGTTTCACGAAGGAACCAATACAACTGTAAATTTCAATTCAAAAGTATACCACTATTTCAGTTGAAGAACATATCACTCGATAAAGATAAAAGGAAAATAATTAGTTGTTGTTAGCCTTTGTGAAGAGCTGGGGGACCCCCAGCTCTTCACAAAGGCTAAGGTGGTTGATTGGGGTGTCTGGTACTCATTTTCCCATCATTAGTTTGGTTTCTTTTACACGGTATGAACTGCCGTTCATATTGACAAGAAAGGCCTTGTGGGTGAGTCTGTCGACCATGGCAGCGGTCAGGACGGTATCTCCAAAAATTTCGTTCCAATGATCAAACGACAAGTTGGTGGTGATAATCGTTGATTTGCGTCCGCACCGCAGGGAAAGGTGATTAAAAAGCAACTCAGAACCCTCCTTATCGAAGGAGACGTACCCGAACTCATCACAGATGACCAGGTCGAACTTCTCAAATCGATTTTCAAGGGTACGCAGCGTCTTCAGGGAACGACTTTCACGTATCTGGGTTAGCAACCTGGACACGGTGATATAAAGCACCTTGTAGCCCTCCTGACAAGCCTTTAAACCCAGACTGGTTGCTAAATGCGTTTTCCCGGTGCCTGGGTTTCCCGAGAGGATCAGGTTTTGTCCGGTTTTGATAAAATCAAGCTGTTCCAGTTGTGGAAGTTTTGCAGCGGCATCCGCGGGCAGATCTTTCCTGGAGAGGTCGTGCAAATATTTGTACTGCACAAAACCGGCTTGCCGTACCTGAGCCTTGCGGCGGTTTTCCTCACGGGTCCGGTATTCTAGCTCCAGCAGTCGTAACAGGAAGTCTTCATAGGACAGGCTCTCTTCGGCTGCCTGACTGCACTGCTGCTCGTATTCGCGCCTGAAAGCTGGCAGATGCAAGGTTCTGCTCAACTCATCTATTTGTTGTTTTATACTTAATGTTGTCATCTTTTTTTAATTAGGGCTGTTGGCCAATTGAGTAATTTCCGTTAGCTGCACCAGGCAACAACCGGTGGTCTCATCCGGGATATCGGGTGGTGCTGCCAAAGCAGCTTCAACAGGTTGGTTGCCCAGCAAGGCAAGGACCTTATCTACTGATACATCCTTCGGACAAAGGAGGGCTATCTCATCGACCGTTTTAACCAGCCTCAGGTGTGGTATATTCTTATTTTGGCAGTACTGCAGGATATCGATAAAGCCTTGGGGTTGGCTACGGAAGAACTTCTCATAAAGCTTCTTGATTTCCGGCGGAGCCTGTCGCAAGGCCACTGAACCATGTAACGCCCCGGGCTTGCGGGTTAGCGTTCGGAGATAATGTTCGATATCGATCTGCCATATATACTTGCCGTACTGGCGCTCTTGCCGGCACACCGGAAGGTTGTTGTAGTAAGCTTTCAGATGTTTGGCATATACCTTGACTTCAACCATATGGCCTACCAGATAGTCAGGAACGGAGTAGCGGTTTGTTCCGTAAGAGAAGGTGGCGTATTTATCCACTTTTAAGCATTCTGCCTGGTAGCATTCCATGGTTCCGGGATATTTCCACAGGTGGGGGCGTTCTTCCTCCAGCATTTGTTTGGGACTTTTTCCGGTCTGGGGACTCGGAAGGTTATTGAGCTTCTCAAAGGTGGCTGCCAGATGTTTACGGGCATCGTCAATGGTATCAAAAGTGTCCTTATCGCAGAATGCTTTGCGTCGGACTACCTCAACCGTGCGCTCCACATGGCCCTTCTCGTTTCCCCGCCGGACGTTGCAAAACCGCCAACGGAACTGGTACCAGCCCGACATGCTGGTTAATGCCTTGGTGGGTTGTTTCTCATGACGTCCGACAAACTCAGCTACTGCCACCCGCATATTATCGTACACCATCTCATGATAGATACCTCCAATATGCGCGAAGGTGTCATTATGTGATTCCATGAAGGCCAGCGTGTCCTGCCGGCTGTATAAATCACCGTAACGATAATTACTGTAGGAAGCGGTAAACGCTGCCAGGTACAATCGCTTCTGCTCTCCGCCGATGATCAGCTTAACCTCGCCCCAGTCAAACTCGCATTCCTCCCCCGGCAAATGATCCTGCCGGATAAAGGCCTCACGTGCTGTAATTACCTCATTGCGTATATAGTTACATACCGTGGTGTAGCCAATCTGATAGCCCTTGGAAAGAAGATATTCGTGTATATCAATCTTTCGTTTGATTTGCTTGCGCAGGCCCTCGCGCTTCTTACGATCATTCTCATTGACCTGTTCCAGGATCAGTTTTTCAATCTCATCGGTCAGTTTTCGTCTATACCGTCCGGAACTGTTGTAGGTCGGCTCAGAAGAAGTGTAATCCTGCAAGATCTCCTTAATGCCCTCATCCTCAGATTTCTTCTTCGCTTTCAGGTGATCAGCCAAATAGCTCTTCACCGTTTTTCGGTTAATCCGTAAATCACGCGCAATCTTGCGCTCGCTGTCCCCTTCTCGAAAATAACGCCTTGTAATCTCTTGTTTTGTATCCATACTCATCATCTTGTTTTGGGTTGCTTGGTTCGGACCAAAGCAACGGGTTACTATTGATGAGTGGTATACTTTTCAACGAGAAGGTGGTATACTTTTCAATTAATACATACATACAACCGGATCAGCTTTTGTTGCTGTAGGTATACAGAATAACAAATATAAAAATAGTATCAGTTGAGATTCCAGAGAGACTGGTAGCGTTTTTACCGGTGGGTGGTAGTGTTATAGACCGGTGCTTAAATAGTTGATCCTTATAAAAACCTGTTTTTGGTGCCTTTGGAGATTTCTTCATAAACCGGGACCAATTCTTCAGTCCGGAAAAACAAAAATCTAATCGCTTAAGGGGTTAGTTCCCCGCCGCTTGCGGCGAAAGTTGTATCTTTAATGGATGAGCGAAAGCGAATACACACATAAGTCTCACAACGTAAGCGTATTGTTGTATCATTTTGTGTGTCCGGCGAAGTATCGAAGAGTAGTTTTCAGCAAGAAAGAGGATAACACATTGAAAGATATCTGTTTGGAAATTGAGAAGCGGTACGAGATTCGGTTTCTTGAAATTGGGACCGACCAGGATCACGTTCATTTTCTGATTCAGTCTGTACCAAGGTTGAGTGCGACGGAGATAATCCGGACCATCAAGAGTATCACAGCGAGAGAGATTTTCAAAAAGAATCCAGAAGCGAAGCGGCAACTTTGGGGAGGAGAATTCTGGACGGACGGTTACTTTGTGAATACGGTGAGCAAATTCGGAGACGAATCGACGATAACAG
>CAIXHD010000212.1 GCA_903919065.1 uncultured Bacteroidota bacterium | reverse complement strand
CAGATGGAAGTCATTAACCCTCCCGGAACTCTGATTTGCCCGCGCTGCGGAAATCCGAATCATGAAAAGGCCTTCTTTTGTTCAAATTGTGGCGCTGCAATCGGAAGTAAATCAAGTAATTATCACGAACCTGCCCGCCAAAGTTACTATTACGACGGCCTTCCGCTGGTTTCTCTGCTCGTGACTATATTCGGATTTTTTGTCGCTGGTTTCATCGGTCCCTTATTCGGTGTGGTATTGGCACACATCAGCCTTCGCCGGATCAACCAGAGGGGAGATGATACAAACCGGGGTCTGGCAATTGCCAGTCTCGTTATCGGTTATCTTATGTTGATTCTCGGGCTCTTCCTTCTTGTAGCCCTGGGACTGTTTGTTGGTACTGCACTCTTTCATCAGGGTTGGAATGGCGGCCCATGGAGTAATATGTGATGACAATGAAAACCTGGATATTCTCGAAAAAAATTCGGCGAACCATTTTGTCGGCTTTGGTAATAAGCCTGCTCGCCTTATACAGCCAATCCGGTAAATTGGCCGCACAGGCAAATCCTATTGATTATCTGAATGATATTAAAAAGGAGCTTAAGAAGGAGTGGCCCGCCAACCGGACAATAAACCTTGTTTTTCATGGACATTCAGTACCCGCTGGATTTTTTAAGACCCCTGTGGTGAATACACTGGATGCTTATCCTTATCAGCTTCTGGCGGAGTTGAAAACGATTTATCCTTATGCAGTGATAAATGTTATCAATACCTCCATAGGTGGAGAAAATTCCGTAAGCGGTGCAAAACGATTTAAAAACGAGGTTCTGGTGCATAAACCGGATGTTCTTTTTATAGATTATGCATTGAACGATAGGGGAATCGGCACGGAAAAAGCAAAAATTGCCTGGGAATCCATGATCAGAACAGCGCTGAAAAAAAACATTAAAATCATCCTGCTCACTCCATCACCCGATCAGAATGTCAAAATTCTGGTCCCGGGTAATGAACTGGAAGCGCATGCCAAACAGATCAGAATACTGGCTGAAAAATATAATATTGGCTTGGCTGACAGCTATATGGCATTTCACCAAATTGTTGCCTCAAATAAACCCCTGATTGATTATATGTCGCAGGTTAATCACCCGAATAAAATGGGTCATGAGGTAATTTTAAGAGAAATTCTGCCATACTTTAAGTAAAAGAATATCGTTAGAATACAGACAGGATCAGCGAGATAGCTTCGGTGCGCATTTATTTTCGACCTATTGTAAATATCAACAACTCACCGTATCTTCGCCAAGATTTATGTGTTAAAACATTAATGCGTTGTAATTGTAGAGTTTTTAAAATTTAATTTGGGAAATTATGAACATTTTCGTTGGAAGTCTTCCTTTTAGTCTGCAGGAAGCTGAATTGCAAGGAGTTTTTGAAGAGTATGGTGAAGTTAGCTCATGCAAAATTATTACCGACAAATTCTCGGGCAGGAGCAAAGGATTTGGTTTTATTGAAATGGCGGATGATGAAGCCGCAAAAAAAGCAATTGAAGAACTTAACGGTGCTGAAATTGGCGGACGCGCAATCGTAGTTAACGAAGCAGAAGAGAAAAAACCGGGTGAAAGACGCGGAGGCGGCGGTTTTGGTGGTGGTGAAAGAAGAGGCGGTTTCGGCGGCGGCGACAACAGAGGCGGCGGCGGTTATGGCAATCGTGGCGGTGGTGGTAGCGGCGGCTCAGGCGGCGGTTACGGCAGTCGTGGCGGCGGTGATAGTCATGGCGGTGGCGGAAGCAGCCGTGGTGGTGGTCGCAGGTCAAGCTACTAGTATAAAAGCATATAAAAAATAGCCCCTCAACGTTCTCAGAACCGATAGTGGGCACTAGCTTATCAACCCCTTTCTTTATCAATCCTATTGATGAGAAAGGGGTTTTTATATGGTATCGTATTACTTGCTGGTCAAATAGAAGATGGATTCGGACAATAATTCCGTAACTTAGAATCAGGAATTATTCAATTAAAAACTACCGTCATGAAGAATGTATTAATAGCACTGGATTATGATCCAACTGCCCAAAAGATTGCTGAGGCAGGCTATAATCTGGCCAAAGTCATGAACGCCGAAGTTACCCTGCTCCATGTTATTTCGGATCCTGTCTATTATGCTTCCAGAGATTATTCACCGATTATGGGTTTTAACGGATATATGGATCTGGGCCCAGTACAAAAGGATACCGTTAATGGTCTGATCGACGCATCGGCCCACTACCTGGAGAAAACAAAGAAACACCTTGGCGATGATGCCATAAAGACGTTAATCAAAGAAGGTGATTTCGCCGATGCTATACTGAAAACCGCGAAGGAAATGCACGCCGATATGATTGTCATGGGTTCGCATAGCCAGAAATGGCTGGAAAAAGTTGTCATGGGTAGCGTTACCGAAAAAGTACTCAACCATACCTCGATTCCGGTATTTATCGTGCCAACGAAAAAGCATAAATAACATCTTGTTAAAGATTCAATTACTGATGAAGAAATTTCTGAAAATCGGCATACCGGTTGTCGTTATCCTTTTGGCCGCTTTTATGTGGTGGCGATTCTATTTTGTATTCGGTGAGGGCGTAAAATCAGGTAACCTCAACTTTATCGTTAAAAAAGGATACGTATTCAAAACCTGGGAAGGTCGTCTCATTCAATTCGGCTTCAAGACTCCAACTCCCGGCTCAATGCAAAGTAATGAGTTCGACTTCAGTGTCGCTAACGACAGCATTGGCTCAGTGCTCGAACGCTGCAGCGGAAAAACAGTTGAGCTTCGTTATAAAGAATATCTCCATGCTCTTCCATGGAGAGGTATGAGCAACTATGTGGTATTCGAAGTAATTAAGGTCAGCGATTCCTCGCCCGGCACCATCCTCCCCTTTTAGTTTCAGAGTTTCAGAGTTTCAAAATAACCCCCTCACCTATTTAACTCCTCACCTACTTAACTCCTCACCCATTTAACTCCTCACGAATTTAACCATGAAAGCTCTATTCATCGGCGGTACCGGAAATATCAGCACTCCACTAAGTAGTTTTGCCATTGAAAACGGAGTCGACCTGTATCACCTGAACCGCGGCAACCGGCCTGCAATCCCGGGAGTAACAAATATCGTTGCCGATGTAAATAACCATGATCAGGTCAAAAGTGCCCTCAAGAATCAAAAATGGGACGCAGTAGTAAACTGGATCGCTTATACCCCGGAGGATATTGAGCGCGATGCTGAATTGTTTGAAGGCGCAACAAACCAGTATATTTTTATCAGCTCTGCTTCAGCCTATCAGAAACCTCCCGTAAATCATATCATTACCGAAAGCACCCCGTTGAGGAACCCGGTGTGGGAATACTCACGTAATAAAATTGCCTGCGAGGACCTGCTCGTGAAACTCTATCGCGAAAGGGGCTTTCCAATGACAATCGTGCGCCCCTCACATACCTACTACTCCGTAATCCCGGTTTCATTGGGCGGATGGGAAGAGTTTACCGTGATCGACCGCATGCGTAAAGGATTACCCATTGTGGTTCATGGCGACGGTACCTCTTTGTGGACCATGACCCACGCATCCGACTTTGCCCGTGGATTCCTTGGCCTGATGAATAACCCGAATGCCGTTGGTGAAGCTTTTCATATTACTTCTGATGAAGTGCTCACCTGGAACCGTATCTATGAAGCCGTGGCCCAGGCAGCCGGAGGCGTAGCCAATATAGTACACATACCATCGGGCGTCATTGCCGACTATGCCGATAAACATAATTACCCATCTGTAAGGGGTACACTGCTGGGCGATAAATCCCACTGCGCGATTTTTGATAATTCGAAAATTAAACGCTTTGTTCCGGGTTTTCTTGCCACTATCCCGTTTGCCACAGGCATCAGGCAAACAATCGAATGGTTTGATGCAGTGCCGGCCCGAAAAGTGGTAAAGGAGGAGACACACCAATTCCTCGACGGACTGATTCAAACCTACCATAATAAATAGCTGATGAACCCAACGAAAATTTCAAATCTTTTGCTTTTAAGCGGGATCTTATTGCTGATATCAAGTTGCGCAACTGTTAAATTCTATCAGGATCCGGCATTGAAGAAGGAAACCGGCCTGAAAGTATATGCGCCAAAACCCTACCTGCTGGTGGAATATCAAGGCACAAAAACAGTAAGCCTGAAAACCAGTATCGTCTACCTCCCCGATCTCTCCGATCCTCAATACATAAGAATTAAGCCGGGTATCGGTTCTGCCGCTCTCAAACTGGAACTTACCAACGGTGTGCTCACCTCCTATGGATTAACCACCGATACAAAAATCCCCGAAGTACTGGCAAAAGTAACCGACCTGCTGACTAAATCAACAGCCTCCATCGCCTCTTTAACCAGTAATAAAACCGAGGCGGAACCAGGCCAGCCGGCCTTTGAGCTCTATGAAATCATTATTATAAACGGGCAAACAAAATTGGTGCAGGTAAAGTAATTTAATCCGTTACGTCATGCTTAACTCCGTTGCTCTCCAGGTTGTCATCGGCTTGATATTTATTTATCTGTTATACAGTCTGCTGGCCACTGTGCTTTCCGAAATGATCGCCTCTCTACTTGGTTTGAGGGCGAGGAATCTGAAGACTGCTATCGGCCGGATGCTTAAAAGCCCGGATAATGCCGTGCTGGAGGTTTTTTATAATAATCCTGAAATAAAGTCAGCTGGTGGGAAAGGAAGGTCGCGCAACCCTTCATTCATCAAGGCAGCGAGCTTCTCAAAAGTCCTCGTCGAAATATTGTCTGGCGGCACCCCTGCCAGCGGCGATAAGATCAGCGCTGTTTTAAAGGTAAGCGCT
>CAIXHD010000211.1 GCA_903919065.1 uncultured Bacteroidota bacterium | reverse complement strand
TACGGATTGGCAATCAGAAAACTCAATGAGATTGAGGTAAAGAAATCACCGGACTCAACAGCTCTGGAAAATACGGGATAAATCGAAACCCTGATAAAAGATCCAATGAGAATGATGAAACCTGAAATGCCAAGGATCAGGTAGTTGCGTGTTGTCTTCTGAAGCCCTTTATTTCTGGTTAAAAGCACAAGAAATCCTGAAACTATAATGAGGTTGAGCGCAATGGTCGATAATGATGATCCTTCGAACAGCTTGGTCACCGGTGGCATGGTCAGCTCCATATTACGCAACGTACCGGCCACAAAAGTCAGATGTGGCTGGTTATTGACAAAATCGATATTCCACCGGCCGAGAAACATATTCAGCACATAATGAAGTACCAGATAAATCAAACCCGCCAGCAACAGGTACCGATAAGTTTTGGCTGGAGTTTCCATCCCCCTCCTCCTCTGAAGCATCAATGAGTTGACCGTTAAGGAATAGATAATGAAAACACCGCCCCAGAGAGCCATAAAACTCATCAGAACAATGAGGATAGGGGGATTGCTGAAATCAAGCTTGTGGATATTGGCAAAATTATAGATCGAGCAATGAAATAACAGAATAAACATCAGCGCCAGGCCCCTGATCGCATCGAGTGAAGCTATTCTGTTCCCGTTCATGCTTTACTCAATTTTAAAGGTTCTTTGTATCCTCACCAGCTTATTTGAATTCCGGTTAAATTCGGGTTTTTCATAGACAATGGATAAAACCGGACTTTTGCAATTATAGCTGTCGAAAATATTCAGGATGTTTTTCCGAACTTCACTTTCTCCGGCAAACTGGTCGCGGCTCAACCCCTCTTTCAGCTGAATCCTGATCAGGATCTGGTCGGGGCTGCTTTGAACCACCTGAAATTCATCAATTTCTTCAGAAGCGGTAATTATTGCCCTGCTGATATAATCCGGAAAAATATATTGCCATTCATCGGTCCCAATCCTTTTTGCCCAAAAAATATCATCAGCACGGCCCTGGATATTTTCAATCACCCGGAAGTCTGAACCACACGGACATTTCTCAGGGCTGATGGTAATAATATCGTTCAGCTCATAGCGTATAATGGGCTGCGACCGTTTATGCAGATCGGTAACAATGAGCTTCTGACAGGGTTGCCCTGGTGGAGTTTCTGATCCATCACTGTTTAAGGTTTCCACAGCTACCAGGTCTTCATTAATGTGCAGCCTGCCATGCTTGCACGACACGGCTATCGGGCCCTCAGTGCATTTGTAAATCTGGTGAACGGTGCAGTTAAATACTTTTTCCAGATATTCTTTTACATCCAGATGCAGGACCTCGGCGTAGGAAACCAGCTGCTTTGGATGAACCGTCAGGGTGCCCTTTTCAACCTCCCTGCCAATGATTTTCAGCATCGATGGCGGTGCTGAAATTACATTCGGTTGCAACTTTTCCAGTTGAACCTTGATTTCATCGATGGAATTCAGCTGACTGATATAGGTTAATTTATGCCCGAAAATACCCAGGCTGAATGCCGGGGCACTCACCCTCAGAATGAACGCAAGGTTGATTTTTTCATGTTTCGGAAACGGGAAGCGTGCAAAAAGAGCCGCCTTCATGTAATTCTCCTCCTCAGGCGTAACGATTTCCACACCCTTGTTGCCGCTGGTTCCCGACGACATGCCGATATTTATGCCTCTGAGCCTTTTCGTAAAGTCCCTGGTTTTTTCCACCTCCAGGCAAAAATTCATGATCTCTTCCCTGGTGAGTCTCACTGTATTATATCCGGTGAGATTATCCATCATGATTTTTTTATTTACCACAGGCAGCGACCACACTGCTTTCAGGTCGCTGCCCGCGTAATGATCGTGAAAAAATGGTGAATGCCTGTTTGCAAATCTGACCAGCTGCTTTGCTTTTCTGTTCTGGTAATCTTTTATTTTCCGCTCATCGAAATACCTGAATCTGTATTTACAAAGCAGATAGAACACGAAAAAATTGCTGGTTTCGATATCTGCAAAAAACCTTTTCATGTCATTTGGCTCATTGTTTTTTGTAGCTGACAAGCAGCGAACCCGGTTTTTCCTTGGTTTCCAGCAATATCCCCTTCATGAGTTCGGCACCTGTTTTAACCACCTTAACTCCGGTATCCTCAAACAAAACAGAGTAGGAAGTGTTGGGTTCGAGACCTTTTGGTTTTACCGTTATACTTTCCACCGCGCAATCTGGTCGCCTGAAAGCCAGTATAATTCCATCACCCTCATCCGGCCGGTTCTGTTGATAGGACAGCCAGATGCTATCGGTAGTTATTTTTACATTGGGGGTAAGAGGATAATAATCACCATAGTAGAATGGCCTTAATCTCTTGAAATCCTTCATGATTGTTTGCAGAAGAGTCTGCGACCAGGAGGAATTGTTCAGGTCCCAGGTGGCTACCATGGCACTGCTCATGCTTGACCGGAAAGTGTAAACCGAAGGGGTTACGTTGCCCGTGCCATGCAGGGGCAGATAGAAATTCAGGCCATAGGTGTGGCACTGATATCCGTTGGGTTCGCCATAACTGTAGTCGGTACGCCAGAGGGGCGAACTTCGCGTGATAGTTTCGAGATCGAGCCGCCTGCCGCCACTGGCACAGTTATCAATCACCATGTTGGGGAAGTTTTTCAGGAGGGCATCCCAGTAAGCATATAGTCCCTCGATATGGCGTATTTCAGTCATTCCGACGCGGTTGGGCTTATCGTTATACTTCCAGTAAGGATAGGGATCAAAATTGAAATCCTGACGATAATAGTCGACCCCATTGGTCCTTATCAGATCAGAAATATAATTGGTCAGCCATTCTCGTGCAGCGGGATTGCCAAGATCGAAGAGATACATATTGCTGGAGAACCTTCCAATTTCAGGATTTTTAACTGTATCAGGAATCTTTATTAAGAACTGCGAATACTGCTTATCGAAGGCAGTCCCCGCAACCACCCTTTCAGGCTCAAACCATAAAATAAATTTGGCCCCCACCTGATGAACGGCATCCGAAACCGGCTTTAACCCATTTGGAAAATTGATTTTATTGACGGTCCAGTTACCAACATTTTCCCACCACGATCCGCATCCGGTGTACCATCCTGCATCGATCCAGAGGACTTCAGGAATAATGCCAAACTGCTTATAACGCTGAGCTACGGCGATGCAATAGCTTTCTGTGGCACAGCTGAATTCATTGCATGGCTGCGGTCCGCCGGCACCCAGTGTCGCCGCCAGAGGCAACTCAGCAGCCTTGCCGTTAATCATCCGGCTATGATGTTTCAAAACAAATTGCCGGAACAGGTTATGGCCAATCATCCTATCGGCACCCTTCCAGAACAACAGGCAAACCTCAGGGGTCCTGATCTGCTCATCAGGATATAGAACCGTTTTCATGCGCTCCATTCCGGTATTGAGCGACCAGCTTTTTGAATCCACCTGGTTAACATCGGCATACCATTTGCCGGTCCACCCGATGGCAGTTAAAACGCCCTGATTGCCCGGCATCACCACGTTGAAAAACGGGAATGCGGTATTATCCGATGAACGCCCGCCCGATGGGGTCATGTAAATATTTTTGCCCGGAGCAAGAACATCTTCGTACCCCTCGAAATCCGACCGTTCGCCGCTGCTTCCGCGTGAGTGGTGCAGGGTAACCGATCCCTCCTGATCAAATTTGAAAGTGTAATCAGCCGCTTTGGCCTTTTCGATCACCGGAGTGTTCGTTTTCGAACTGTTTTTAAACTCGATGGTCCACTCGGCAGCCGGAAAATCGGAATATCCGGTTACTGTGCATTTAACCAGCAGACCGGTTTTCGGGTCGCGCCAGGAATACAGTGATTTCTCAATAGCCGGATTGGCTGATGCCAGTTTCTCCATCCGGTATTCCCACGACCTGATAAAAGTCCGCGACTCCTTGCCGCCGTATACAAAAGAAAAAGGCGGGACCACACTTTTTGCAAAATTCTTAACGATCCAGTCATGCGAGGTAGCATCAGCAGCTGAAAAGCCGGCCAAAGCTACCATCAGCGTTACCAGCAGAATGATTAGTCTTTTCATCTTATGATTATATTTTGATGTGATGATTAGCACATCCTGAGCTTTAATTCGTACTCGCGGTTTTCGCCCGGGCGGAGGATAATGAGCGAGCCGTTCGTGCGGGCGTCACTCTGTCCGACGGTCAGGTTGGTGGCAGGCTCCAGGGCGGTAACATATTCGCCCTTGCCCCAGTGCTGCCAGTTGATAAGCCACGGCAGCTGCTCTTTTTTGAAGCTGATTTCCAAACCGATTCCGAGCGTCGGATTCACTGCGCTGCAAACGCAATTTCCTGCTGCATCAGGTTCTATATCGATAAATGCACAGGCCTCGCCGCCATCATGGTGCGAATCCATGGGTTCCTGACATTCGCGGAATGTTCCGCCCTCATGAAAAATTTCATTGTCCAGATCATTCCCGCGCGACTGCCACTTACCTTTCCAGTTGAGCTGAGTGCCCTTGTCGATCAATGGCCAGCCCATATTGAGGTGATAAAGCAGCATATGTGGCGCTGTAGAATTACCGCGGTTGGTTACCCGGTCGGAAATGCGGATTTCGGGCACGCCGAGGGTACCTGAAATTGTACGTTCCAGCTCGAGATGCGGTCCGAATACACCTGATTCCCGCATAATTCCAGTGATGCTGAAATCCATCTTGCCATTTTCCGGATCCGGTTGAATGATGGATACGATTTCCGCTGCAAGATTACTGATACGGCCATGCAGACCGCGCACCCCATTCTCATCGGATTCAGGGCTCCCCATGTAGCTGATGCCGCAGGTTGTCACCAAACCACCACCCCAGTTTCGGAGCCACTCCAAACCAACAAAGGCTGCAGTCTCAGGTGGACGGATACCTGCTTTGCTGATCCACGCCAGACCGTGCTGATTATAAAAGGTTTCAGCAACATCCATTGCCCTGTCTATTACTACTTTATACCGCAATCCCGATCCGGTATTGATCCAGGCAATGCGCACACCCCGACCGGCGCCGTTGTCGAGGACTGAGGTTTCTATTCCGCCGAGCTGCGACGGATGGCCGATTTTATCTTCAAAATTTTTCATAGGTACTAGTTTTAACCACAGAGAAACGGAGAACACAAAGAGGCACAGAGATTATTTTAGAGTTTATATCAGGACTTTGGTAGTTTGGCGAATTAGTCAGAGACATTGAAACTAGATTTTCGGTAGTTTGGCATATTCAGAGGTCACTAGAGAAACTAAATCTTCCTTTATATTCTGGCAATTAAAATTAATCAATAAGCCTTTAGGTTTACCTGTTAATTTGAGGTAAGACAGAAGCTGCGCTTTGTATAGTGGAACTATCAATTCAACTGCTTTCTCTTCAACAATTATCAAATCATTTACGAGCAAATCGAGTTTTAACGTACAACCAAGATCTTTGCCTTTATACTGAATTGGAACCGAGACCTGGGATTGAACAGTAAGTCCCGAATTTCTGAGTTCCTCGATAAAACAGGTTTCATATACCGATTCAAGCAACCCCGGCCCCAGCTCTCTGTGCACCTCAATGGCACACCCTATTATTTTGTACGAAATCGCATTAATATGCTTCTGACTAATCATCTCCGTGTCTCACCATGCTCTCCATGTCTCCGTGTTTCTCTTTAAAATCAGACCTTTTCAGGAACCACGTAAGGCTTGCGATATATACGCGTAAGCAGTGCATCACCCTCAGCATCATTCACACATTTCTCAGTACCTCCATTGAACCTGATTTCCCTGCCTAAGCGATAAGAAACATTGGCCAGATGCGGCAATGCAGCCGACAAATGACCGTCAAGAATATCACAGGTAAGATCAGAATCCTTACCCGAGCGGATAGCATCGAGGAAATTGGCAAAGTGTTCTGATCCGCCGGGAGCTGCCCGGTAAGATGGATCTGTGGACACGGCAGCTGTCTCAGGGGCAGATACTGCAAACGGTTCCTTCTCCCTCTGCTTGTAGGCTTTCCAGGAGCTTCCATTAATTTCCATGTACCCGTCGGTTCCGTAAAACATGTTCCCGATTTTGATATCGAGCTTGGATTCGGCATTGGTAAACCGACCGCGGGTTTCAAATTCCAGAATTTTGCCATCAGCATATTTAAATACGGATGCCTGGGTATTCGGAGTCTCCTGTGAGCACACTTTCGGATCGATTCCGTAAATGCCGCCTGATGAATAAACTGTCACCGGATGTTCATTCTTGTTCAGTCCCCATCGGGCGATATCGAACTGGTGCGGTCCCTGGTTGCCGGTATCACCGTTGCCGGTATCCCAGTGCCAGTGCCAGTTGTAGTGTACCCGTTTTTCATTGTACGGGCGCATGGGGGCCGGTCCGCGCCATACATCGTAATGCAGGGTCGCCGGAGCCTGGCTGTCGGGTGCAATTCCAAAAGAATCACGTGGCTTGAAGCATAGACCGCGTGCCATATACACCTCACCAATTCCGCCTTCGTGCAACAATTTCATGGCCGCCATCACGTTCGGTATGGAGCGGTTCTGGCAACCGGTCTGTATCCTGACATTATATTTCCTTGATGCTGCCACCATCTGCCGGCCTTCGAAAACATTGAAGCAGGCAGGCTTTTCGACATATACACTTTTTCCGGCCTGGGCTGCCCAGATAGTCCCAAGCGCATGCCAGTGGTTAGGTACAGCAAAGGATACAGCATGAATTTCCTTATCATCAAACACCCTCCTCATATCCCACTCGGTGCCGGGTTTGTATCCGGTAAGCTTTTCAGCCAAAGCCGAACGCTCGGCGAAATATTGCTCATCAACATCGCAAAGAGTCTTGATCCTCACATTCCGTGCATCCTTCAGACTCGCCCATTTATTGATATGCAGTTCTCCCTGGCCACGTATTCCGATAACGCATAAGTTGATACGATCATTCGACCCGATAATCGACCCATAGGACTTGGCCGTAAAGCCCATGCCACCAATGGCAATTCCGGCCGATCCGACCACGCTTTGCCTGATAAAATCTCTTCGCTTTGTCATGATATGAAGTTTAATTTACTGATTTGATTCCCATTGTTCTGTCATTACCTGACATGATTTTTGCAGATCCTCAATTTTCCAGGATCCCTCGATAGATATAGCACCCTTATAGCCCATCTTTTTCAAGGCGTCAAAATAGGGGGTGAAGTCGTCCCCGTCCATACCGGGTGCTGTGCGATTGCGGAGTTCAGCGATATGGCAGTGAACCAGATATTTCCCCGCCTCAATCAGAGCCTCCGGAGGTTCATGCTCCCTCATCATATGAAAAATATCTGCCAAAACCCTGATATTATTATCATTAACCTCTCTGGCAATGGATGTTCCTTCACCCACCGAATTAATAAAATTACACTCTGAGCTCTGGAGGTTTTCGATAGCTACTGTCACTCCGTATTTCCGGGCCAGCGGCCCCATCTCCTTTAACAAACCCACAAACTGGTTACGCGCCTCCTGACGGTCGAATCCCTCGGGTATGCCCCGGGCTCCGCCACTGCCGAGAACTATGATCCTGACGCCCACCGCGGAAGCCCGGCGAAAGGCAACTTCAGCAAAACGCAGTACGGTATCGGGCTTTGCATCCGGACCGGTAATCTTCAAAGTTCCGGGTATAAAACTGTTGCAGGCGATCACCGGAAGCCGGCAGCTGTCAAATTCAAGCATCTTTTTTTCAAACTCCGAATCCGGTTTAGCGGGCATCAAATCGCGACCAACGCTTCCTTCCACATAAGCGTAACCGAAATCCTTAAGACTTGCAGAATTAGTCATAGCGGAGCAGACACCAAAAACAATCGGGTTAACACGATTCTGAGCGGCTAGAAATGATCCGGATCCCAACAAAATCCCTGTAAGAACAATACTCTTAAAAATACCCGGGCGGACTTTCATTGGCTAATATTTTACTAATCCTGTAATTTATTCAATTCGAATTTCGGTTTTTATAATCCGATATTTTTTGCTGATTGGTCAAGGACTTCCCAGATTTTATCGGCCCACTCCTCATGCTCCGGTTTCATCAGCACCGATCGCAGACAAACCATATGGTCCTGATCTCGAACCATTCCTGCTTTTTCAGGATTAAAAAAGTTTATGGGCAAATCGGCTAGTGCCAGATGAAGGTTATTTTTCTGAGCCTCGGCAAAGAGCTCACGTGATTTTCGTGATGCCTCGCTCACCGTGGATGCTACCGGAGCCCAGATGATGATATCTAGCTCCGGAGGGAAAGCAGTAATAAAACGGGGATCAGCGCTTAACAGCCCGAAAAGCTTTAATGCTGCCCGGCGTCCCTTGGCCAGCAATCCGGCCAGTTCGCCATCCTTCACCGGTGGCATCAGTTTTTGGGTTGCCCAGAGAGCAACTGCCGAAGCCCCGGGGCGCGAGCACTCCAGACTGATTTCACCCAGGTGGAGCTCATCGGAACTGAAATAAGTATAGGGTGAATCGTGCTTGTAATATTGTCCTACCGACGGATCCCTGAAAAGAATACAGCCGCAGCCATAAGGTTGCTGGCCGTGTTTGTGCGGATCCACCACGATGGAATCCACCTCGCTTAACCGGTCGTAAACCTCGCGGGTTGCAGGTGCCAGATTATCAGTCAGGGTGAAATATCCGCCGTAAGCAGTATCAGCATGAATCCTGAATTTATATTGTTCCTGGAGCCGCAGTATTTCCGATAGCGGATCGGTTGCGCCGGTCGCCGTGGTTCCAATTGTTGCCACTACAGTACCGATGTCCTCGCTATCCAGCAAATTCCGCAGAGCGGTTATATCCATCTCGCCAAGCCGATCTGCAGGTACGGTTTTAAATGGCAGGCCGAGCACTTTGCTCAGACGATCGTGCGTATAATGTGCCTGGGTAGAGGCTACGGTGAGCTTACCCGGGTTCACCTGTCCTGCTACCCATAATGCCTCAAGATTGGCCATCGTACCGCCACCGGTGAGATGACCGAGAAAAACATCCCAACCAAACATTCCGGCAATCACCGCCACGGCTTCTTTCTCCATCCGCGAACTGGCACGTCCTCCATCCAGTGCATGATTATTGGGATTGATATACAGCGAAAGCATGTAGGCCAGTCGCGCAACCGGATGCGGTGGCTTCATCATCTGTCCGGCATACATCGGATGGAAATAAGGAAAATTGTCCTTCATTCGCTCGGCCGCCTGCATCAGCACATCTTCCAGCTGCTTCATATCATAAGGAGCAGAGCTGAATTCATCCAGCGACTGAAATCCGCCGCTAAGACTATTCACTGCTTTTTCAAGAATTCGTAATGATTCCGATTCCAGTCCCACAGGATGATTTTCCTCCATAACCTAAAATTATCGTTTCAATTTATGATCAAGAAATTCGTTAACCGCCTCTTTCCAGATATCGTAACCTTTGCGGTTCATATGCAGTCCATCAGCCAGAAAAAGATCGTTTTTAACATTCCCGTCGGCACCAATCATCGGGGTCCAGGTATCTAAATAGTATACCCTCTTATATTTTCTGGTGAATTGCTCCAGCCTCCGATTAAAATCAACAAACGTCTCGTGCAGGTTCCACCGGGCCAGACTGGGCTTAGCCGAAAAAAAGCAAATGGTTGAGTGGGGTAATTTCCGGTGTATTTTTTCAACCAGCAGGCGGGCAGATTCCAGAATATCATCTGCCTTTTGACCGGATCCAAGATCATTGTCCCCCTCATAAATGAAAATAATTCGAGGCTTATAGGGCAGAATCAGGGTATCCGCATAATAGAGGAGCTCACTCATGTAGGATCCGCCAAACCCGCGATTCAAAACATTCCGCTCTGGGAAATCATCCTTGAGGCTGGTCCACATTCGGATTGTTGAGCTGCCGGTAAACAAAATCAGGTTTTTCGACTTTGAATAATCAGTCTTATCTGCCTTAAACTGGTTGATCTCTTCCTGAAACCGCGTTGGACTCTGACCCTGCAGTGATATAGAAATCAAAGGCCCGATTAACAGGGCTAAGACCAGTCTGAATAGAGGTTTCGACATTGGCAGAAGATTGATTATTTACCGATTTATCAGTGACCAATTTACTTACTTTTCTCGGATGGATCGTTCGTTTATATCACTTTCATAACAGCATTAACCGGGCACTTTGCATGAATTATGTATCTTTCGGTTATGAAAACAACCGCCATCATCCCAATCCTTTTGCTGACAGTAGCTTGCAGCATTCTGCCGGCAAAAAAAATCTACGTCTCCCAAGGCGGAAATGATCAGAATAATGGCTCACAATCGCAGCCATTCTTTAGTACCGAAGCGGCACAGCAGGCCGCACGAAAGATCCGATCCGACAACCCCGGTCGGGATATCCGTGTGATTTTCCGCGAAGGCACCTGGTTCCTTAAAAATCCCCTGGTATTCTCAGCGGCAGATGGCGGTTCCGGAAAATCGAAAGTCACCTGGGAAGGGGCACCGGACGGTAAAACCACAATTTCCGGCGGCCGGATCATCAATGGATTTCAGGATGGCGGTCTGGGTATCTGGTGGGCCAATGTTGACCCGGACATCTATTTTGAACAATTATATATCGATGGAATTCGTGCCACGAGGGCCAGAACGCCAAACCTCACCGACTCGCTGTCACGTATATATCTGACAAAATCCACATGGGTTTATAACCCTGATTCAACGGTCCGCAATATTACGGTGGCGGTTAAGGACAGGGAACTTTTCAAGAATCTGATGCCGGTTGAAGAGTTTGAAATGGTGGTTTTCAAAGACTGGACCACATCAAGGTTTCACGCCTCCAGCCTCAATGCCGATCCGGCGGAGATCATGCTGAAACCTCCGTTCGCCCTTTATGATGGTTCGTATAATTCCATATTCGCAGGCAGTGCCGACCGCTACAGTTGTTTTCTCGAGGGGGATCCTTCCTTTCTCGATCAGGCAGGGGAATGGGCTCTCGATAAAAAGGCTCACCGGCTCTACTATAAACCGTTACCGGGCCAGAATTTCGAAAAAACAGTTGCCATTGCGGCAGTGGTTCCGCGCTTGGTGGAGGTCATCGGCGACCATGGAAATACAGTTAAAAATCTAGAATTCCGCAACCTGAATTTTCAGGATTGCGCCTATATACTTCCGGCATTCAGTCACGATGGTATGCAGGCGGCATTCTATTATCCGGGGAATACCGAAGCTACCGGAGGGGCCGGCCTGATTAATCCGGCCATCGAAATGAAATGGGCCGAAAATTGCAAAATCACTATGTGTCTGCTTAGTCGTATCGGTGGCAATGGAATCCGACTGGGTGAAGGATGCCGGAATAACCTCGTCGAACAGCTGGTGGCTACCGATATTGGCGGCAACGGGGCCATGATTGGTCTGACTTTTGATCCTCTTAAAGACTCCCTTTTACTGCCGCTGAACAACACTTTTTCCAAATGTCAGATTTACAAAGCTGGAGTTTCATTCCAGGGTTCGGTGGGTGTCTGGTTTGGATTTGGTGCCAATAATGAAATTTCCGACAGCGAAATATATGATCTTCCGTACACCGGGATTTCCGTTGGATGGCAATGGAATCCCTTGCCGACCTCCTCTCATGGAAACCGGATTTTGCGTAATAAAATTCATCATGCCATGCAGATGCTCGGCGATGGAGGTGGAATTTACACCTTAGGTTTTCAGCCCGGATCGGTCATTTCCGGGAACGATATTCACGATATCCTGCGAAGCGAACTTAATCATGCATCACCCAATAACGGAATGTTCATTGATGAAGGCAGCAAAGGATATCTGGTGGAAAACAATACCATCAGAAATACGGCACATACCAGCATCCGCGGACATCGGACTGCCGGCGTTGAACTGAAAGGCAACACTTTTTATTCAGGCAGCCAACCCGCTATAAGTCACTCGCCACCCTACGACGCGATGATATATGTAAACAAGGACACCACCGTAAGCTGGAAAAATCCGGGCTGGCCCAAAGAGTGGGGGTATGGGGATAAGGTTACGGCGTTTACGATGAGCGGGAATACGTTCAAGAAGTAGTACAACGGCGGAAAGGTGCTCTCAATTAGCTCGGTACGACAGCGAAAAGGTGCTCTCATTTAGCTCCGTACGGCTGCCAAAAGGTCCCCGCGTTCGCGAGGATGACAGAAAAGGAATTCGTGGTTGGACACTTTCTGGAAGATTGCTTTTGCGGAATTGAAAGAAACTTATTGAAGTTGAATGTTCGAGATTCCAATTTAGAATTCCGAGTTCCGAGGGCGAAGATTCAAGTGTGCCTCGAAGAAGTGTCATCCCGTTGAAAAACGGGATCTCGTCCCTTACCACTTGATCTGCTACTTCATGGTGCCCTGAATCTCTAACTTCGATAAACGGAATTCTGCATTGGAATCTCCACCTTCCTCCTTCCCGAAACCCGATACCCGATACCCGATACCCGATACCCCATACCCAATACCTGCTTCTTTATACAAAATCAATATCGGTGTTAATGGAAATAAAAAGGTTCCTTTATATTAATATTCACACATTTTATAAGGTTCTCGATTATGAAAGTCAAAGGACTCCGGATAATCATAATATTAGTCGCAATAGTAATTTTTAATTCTTTTTGCCAAAGCAATAATATTGGCAAAATATCTCTTACGGAAATTGAAAATATCGAGTTCAATCTGGGTTATGCTCCCATGAGCAGGTATTCCGGAACTGTTGAACTCCATGGGAAAGAGTATCTCTATTTTGGGGATGCGATGACGAACAAGTGTATTGATATTGTAGCCTATAATACTGACACCGTCTGTAGAATTCCTTTGAATGAAGTCATAAAAAAGGAAGAAATTGAAGATTTTTATATTAGAAATCTGGATTCCATCTTTGTCCTTTCGCAATATTCCAATCACCTGTACTTAATCGATAATAAAGGCTCTATACTTAAAACTGCTTATTTCACCCAATATTTAAAGCCCCATGGATCCTATGATTTGCGTTCATCAGCTTATCAGGATTTTTACTTTAATGGTTCTTTTCTCTTTGCGGGAGAGAGGCACGTAGAAGCACCCTTCGAAGATGACGTAAAATCATTAAGGTATATCTGTGGGAAAATGTATGCATCTCCCCATTTTTTTAAGTTTACTAATGTCTTCACTGATTCCGCTAAATTACAAACCGGATTAAACGGGTATTATTTAAAATTGGTTACATCCGATTCCTTTCTGGTTGAATCTCAGTTTTATTATCATATAGAAAATAAAAACAGGCTTTTCTGCTTTTCTGCATATTCAGATAAAATTTCGGAGATCGACCCTGATTCCCTGACCATAAAAAGAGATATAACCATTAAATCGAAATATACTAAAGTTGGTTGTTCACCGGTTCCGATCAATGAGGAAACACTCAAGGACAACAACTTAATTAGCAATACTCTGCAGACTCAAGGGGGAATTGCAAGACTATTTTTCGATAAGTACAGGCAATTGTTCTATGTTATTGTTATGCATTCCGTTGATGGGAATGCTCCCAAGAATAATAGGGGTCCCTACAGGGCCTGGTCATTATTTGTTTATGATTCCACGTTCACCAACTTCTCTGAAATTAAAATGCCTCCTTTAAAATTGGACCCATTTAATATAATCGTTTGTAAAGAAGGGTTACTAATTTCTACGAACTTCCCTATGAACAAGAATTATGAAAGTAACAAAGCAAAATTTACACTGTTTAAGGTATCTCGGTAGGCTGGTTATTGGACTAACGATTTTCTTTTCATGTGCCAATCATTCAGTTAAGACGCCTGAAAATCAATTTAAGGTACTTGAAAAATATTTTGCTGTTAACCATAAATTTCAACTCAATAAAAACATAAGCGAAATACTTATATTGAGTGATCAGGGTTGTATAACCTGCAACAAATCATTCGCAAATATTCTGTCGCAGCGAATTAATAATCCGCATCTATTATTAGTTATAACTGCAAGTGGCAATGCGGTTGATCTATCGAAATTTATTGAAAATAAATCAGAAAACATTTTTTACGATTATAAAGCCGAGGTAAGTGACTTGTTGAATCTAAAGGGATCAGGCATCATCTCAATTTCCGATCAGAAAGTTGATACCATTATTGTTTTAGATGCGATTCATCTAAAAGCCAATCTTGACTATTTTATATCAAGAACCATTCAATAAATGCAGGTCGGGGTTGTTTTATCATTTGCTTTTAAGCGGGGGAAAACTATTTTTGTGCGAAATGCTTTTGTGTGCATAACGGTTAACTTTTGAATACGGATTTCAGATGAGAATATTACTGGGCATAGATGATACGGACAACCTCGAGAGCAGGGGTACCGGCTATCGTGCCCGGCAGCTGGCCCGTTTAATTGAAGCGGAGAACCTGGGTGTACTGAAAGGAATCACCCGCCACCAGCTGTTCTTCGATCGCCGCATTCCCTACACTTCGCACAACAGCTCTGCCTGTCTGGAATTAGATGGCGACAACCTCACCGGATTAACTGCACTGGCCCGCGAGTTTCTTTTGCGGGAAAGCGCCGACGGGTCCGATGCCGGATTGGCCATTTGCCTGTTTGATCAGGCCGACGACGAGATCGTAAACTGGGGTCTCCGGGCAAAAAGGGAAATCTTAACCCAGGCGGAAGCCCTCGATATTGCAGCTCGAAAAAATGTCTACCTCGAAGGACTAACAGGAACCAAAGATGGAATTATCGGCTCGCTGGCTGGTATCGGATTAAGAAAATTCGGGACCGACGGCAGATACATCGGCGTTGGTGGAAGAGAGATCAGGGAACTGAAGAATATTTACACGGTAAAACAACTGTTCAGCGAAATAAAAATCGATGCGGTAACGGATATCAATGGAATGGATATTCCGGAGGATGAACTGATTAATGTTGGCGATTGGATGCGCCCCGTTCTGATAAATAATAAAATTACCATACTTGCCGACCGGTCACTTAACAATGAAGGATATGAATGGAAAGTCACAACTAAGGACTATATCAAGAGCATTTCCGGTTAGCATCAGCGTACTGGAGGTGCTGTTTCTTGTCGTACTAGGTGTCATCGCTGTGGTGCTCAGGGCAAAATTGCGCATTCCAATGCAAATGCCCGGACGTCATGGTTTGGAGGTCATGGCACTGCTCATGATCGGACGCAAAGCCTCAGGATTGCCAATGGCTACAAGTATTTCCACCTTTGCAGCCGCTTTTATGGTCATGTTCCCTTTCATGGGTTTCAGTGATCCTTCCATGCCGGTTATCTATATCCTGATGGGAATTGTAATCGATGTCCTTTACCGGTTTGTCCGACTGTTCCGGGAGAATTTGATACTCTTTGCAGCCCTCGGCGGTATTGCATATATGGTGATTCCACTCAGCCGCATTGTGGTACATTTTACCACTGGCTACATATATCCGTCATTTGCCCGAACCGGCTACCTGTACCCCATTTTCACCCATTTCCTCTTTGGTGCAGGTGGTGCACTCCTTGCCGGAGCTTTGGTTTACGCCGTTAAGCGAAGAAGAAGATCGGTTGACGAAGAAGAAAATCGATAGACGAAGAAGAAGACCGATGAACGAAAAAGAAGATCGGAATACAGAACCCCAACAAATTAGCGACGCGGAGCGACGCATAATTAGCGCGCAGCGCGCAATTAGTGAGCCGCAGGCGAACACAATTACCTGATACCCGACACCCGAAACCCGACACCCGATACCCGATACCCATTCCATGCGATATGCACCTCTAAACATAACGTCCCGCCTTCTCCCCAATAACCTCCTCACCGTTATTCTCCTCTGCTTTTTTGCACTGGTGGCCGGATGTACCCGGGAAGCCCCTGTGTATCCTGCTCCAACCCTGAATTTCGTTACCGTTCCCGGCCTTACAACGACCGATACCACCCTGATGCTCAACGATACAGTCAGGATCGGTTTATCAGCAAAAACCGGGAGCGACCAGGCCCTTACCCATTTTCACATGACGGTGATCAAGGACTCGATGATCACCTATATCGACAGTGCGTTATATACCAACCAGCTCGATAACTTCCGGACTGTTATCAAAGGGATAGCAAAAAAGGAAACACGGATTTTCTATGTCCGCGACCGCGATGGCCGGAAATCTGAAGAGTTGACGATCACTTTTAAATTGGATTCATCCTCGATGTATGGTGATATAGGCTATGTCCCATCTGTAAAACTCGGCGCTCAGAAAAACACCACGATTGGCAGTTTCTACTCTTTGCAGGCAGATCGGGTATTCAGCCAGTCGGAGGCATATAATCAACAGGGTTTAATCAACCTGCTCTTTTATTTCGATACGATTGATGCCGATAAAAACACGATCGCCTCACCGGGAGCCAATGTGGATGCCTCAGTTTTCCCCGGCACAACAGGCATCACAGACTGGGCCATCCGAAATACCACCCGTTTTATATTGCAGGAAAATATCACCACCAGCCAATTCGATTTATGCCGGAATGATAGTCTGATCCTGTCGAACACTTTCGAGTTTGAATCGGGGT
>CAIXHD010000210.1 GCA_903919065.1 uncultured Bacteroidota bacterium | reverse complement strand
TTTCAGCGCCGGTGAAAACCACTGCCACTTACCGGTAAAACCCACTGCCATTTAATTTTCCTTTCTTTTTTTAACCGTTTGATTCTATCCTTACGATAGGAAATAGTGGTACTATGTTTTTTCATGGTTAAGAAAAGGCATGGTTATGACAACAACATTCACATGTAAGTGCTGTGGGAAAAGGGTTAAAAAGGATCCCCATATAAAATCCGGCCAACAATATTGTGGGTTGGTATCATGTCAGCAGGCGAGAAAAAACAGCTGGGAGCGGGACAAGATCAGCTGCGATGTTATCTATAGTGAAAAACGCAAGGCATCAAAAAAGAGGTGGCGAGAACAACCTCGTGGGTATCTCTATCAAAGACGATATCGTGAAACGCATCCGGATTATGTTACCGGGAACCGGGAAAATCAGGTTAAAAGGAGACCAAAAGAGGAAGTTTTCGATACTGGTGAGCAGATTGTAAAGACGGACGCGTTATCACCGGAAAGGCTTATTCCTACTGGGGTTTACATACTTACACCTTACCGGGTGGACGTGTCAAAAAAGGCATCAGGAAAGATTGTAAAGACGGACGCGTTAATCGTACAACTTTCTGGGATACAATACAATACAACACATTTTTTAGCAAATACTACCTGATTGTAAAGACGGACGATATTGCAATGCGCTGGCAAATGCAATAGTTTTGCGCGAAAAAGAAACAATGGACTTCACCGGGTCTCTTGAGCAAATAAAACTGGAAGATTTTGATACCGGTTTATCGGTTTACCGGCTGCTATTACCCGGCCAGGTGGTTCAGATGCGTCAATCGCTTGAACGAATGGGTCAACTGCAACCGGTCATCACTCGCAAAAGCGGTGATCTATATCAGCTTATCGATGGCTTTAAGCGTTATTATGCCTCGCAGCAGTCGGGATTTCCAGGATTACTTGGAAAGGTTTTAAACGTGAGCGAGAGTGTAGGCAAGGCGATGATCATGGCCTGCAACAAGGAGGGTCATTCGCTGATTGACTACGAAGAAGGACTGATAGTGTACAGTTTAAAGAAAGAACATCAGATGAGCCAGAAAGAGATATCGGAACTCACGGGATACAGTCAGACGTGGGTATGCCGGCGGGTATCGATGATCGAGCGGTTGGAAGATGCGGTTCAGTCACAGTTGCGCTTGGGCAAAATCAGCGCTGCACATGTGAGGGAGATCATAAAATTGCCACGTGGCAATCAGGCTGAGATCACACGCACGATCATGGAGAATAATATGAGCAGTCGTCAAAGTGCTTGGTTGATAGGCAAGTATTTATCCTCTGGCAGTAAAGCGGAGCGGGCGTATCTGCTGGATCATCCCAATGAAGCGAAAGAGAAAGCAGGCAAGGAGACCATCATTTACGATGTTCGGTTAAGCGCTCATGGGAATCAGTTGCTAAAAACCTCAGAGTTGCTCTACCTGCAGCAGAATATTTTTATCGGTTATTACTACCATGTAAAAACGGATCAATTGGGCGATATGGAAAAGATGGTTCTAAGGCCAAAACTGAATAGGGTATTTGAGCAGGCCAGGAAAATCACGGCTATTGAAAAAAAAACAAATTGAGATGAAAGACGAGTCCTTAGAAAACAACATTGTAACGCTTCATAGCAAGGGTTGGTCTGTGCGCAGGCTATCCCGCGAGTTCGACATCAGCCGTGAAAGAGTGAGCCGTATTTTATTCAACAATGCGAATCAGCGATCGGGATCCACAGCGGTGATGGTTGTAAAAACAAAGAGTAGCCCAAAGCTGGATGATTATAAGCAGTATATCGGAGAGTTGCTTGAACAATACCCGGACCCGCCGCCGACAAACCAGCGGATAATGGAACTCATCCAGGATAAGGGATATTGCGGTGGTATAACGATAGTGAGCGAATACATGTCGGAGATCAGAGGCAAAAAGACAGCGGATCCGGTAATCTGCACAGAGACGGCAGCGGGAGAGCGCGGTTATCATGACTGGAGTGATTATAACATTGAATTTACACAGGATGGAGTGAAGCAGAAAGTAACTTTTTTCAGTTTCATCCTGGGATACAGTCGCCGTCAATACATAGAAGTTGTAGAAGACAAGACCCGGTTAACGCTGTTTAAATGTCTGGTTAACGTTTTCTTATACTTTGACGGGGTACCTTTGGAAATACAGAGCGATAACCAGAAAGCGTGTGTTGACCGATGGGAGATGGGCCGTCCGGTGTTCAATAAGGATCTCCTGGAATTTGCCACGCATTATCGTTTTCGCCCCCGTGCCATCCATCCGGGCAAACCAGCGGAGAACCTGAAAATAGAAAGGCCGTTTTATTACCTTGAGACCAATTTTTTAAATGCCCGTAATTTTTTCGATAAACCAGATCTGAAAGAATCCTTACACCGATGGCTGGTGGAAAAGAACGATCTGCGTATTCATCGCAGAACCCGGCAACGTCCCATAGACATGTACCGGGAAGAACATCCGTTTTTACAGGTTTTGCCCACTGAACAGTATGATACATCGCGACTTGAGCACAGGATAGTGAACAGTGAATCGTGCATTGAGTGGAGTAGCTACTACTATGTTGTTCCCAAGCAATACATGTTTGAAACCTGTCTGCTCAGGGTGAGCGATACACACCTGGTCATATACTCGGGCGCAGGTGAAGAGATAAAGCGTTACGCACTGGCAGAAAAAGGCAGTGCCGGGCGTTACATCGGAAGAGATTATCAGAAAACCAATCACAAGGTAAGCCTTAACCTGAGTGAACTCGCCGTTCGGCTTGAGGCATTCGGGCCACAGATGAAGGATTACATTGAACAGTTAAAGCGGCATAAACCTACGAGTTACGCGCATCATTTACGGAAGATACTTGCGCTGAAAGTCAATTATCATGTTGACGATATCATGATTGCCGTCAGGCGGGCAACAGATCACAAGGTATATGAATCTTCATCCATCGAAAATTTTCTTTCGCTCAATGCGACAAAGAAAAATGAATTGCGATTGTTTCCAGGGAAATAAAAACAAAAGCTCCCAGAGATGAATATGATAAATAAAGAGATTGGTGTTTTTATGGAAAACTGCCGTTATCTTGGTTTAAAGAACCTACCGGTGCAATACGAATCGCTGATAGAAAAAGCCAATACCTCAGGCGTTGGGTTTTATGAGTTTTTGTATGAAGTAGTACAATCGGAGGCCGGTTCGCGCCGGGCCAGAAGTATCAAATACCGGATTAAGGAGAGCCGCTTACCTCAACCATACAAGTTGCTGGCAGACTTTGATTTTTCTTTTCAACCGGCATTAAAGCGCAGGCTGATCATGGATTTATCAACAATGGATTTTATACGACAGAAGGAATCGGTGTTGTTAATTGGTAATTGTGGAACCGGAAAGAGCCATTTAGCGCGCAGTCTGGCATTAATAGCGTGTGAAAAAGGCTATAAAGTATTATATACATCCTGTGCCGGTATGCTGAATGATTTGAACGCCGGTGTTTACGAAAAGACCCTGTTCAAGCGGATGAGAAAATATGTGACACCCGATTTGCTGGTGATTGATGAAATGGGCCATGACCGGCTGGAATTGCAGGTAACCAAAGAAGCCCACTTGCTTTTTAAAGTGATAGACGAACGTTATAATCAAAAGAAACCCCTGATTTTCACCACCAATGTCGAAGAAGCCGACTGGGGGGATTACCTGGGAGATCCTATTACAACCCAGGCGATATTGGATCGTATCTTCCATTATTCTGTAAAAGTGGAGATCAAGGGAGCAAGTTATCGGAAACATGAAGGGGACAAACTACAGAAAAAGTATCAGGACAGGTCATGAAGGGATAATACCTTTTTGGCGGAAAACAACCAAGGGCACGGTTTTAAACCGATGGTTACCGGCGGGCATCAGCAAACTGATGCCCGTTTTGTTTGTATATGAGTACAAAACCCTGATAAAAACAAGCAAGAAACTCCAACCCGCCCAGTTCCGCTGGTTGATTGACTATTGCCGGAATAGTCAGATGATCATCAATTTGCCATATCATGCTTTAATCCCTTGTTTGAAATCCTATTTTGAAATCGTGCTTTTCCCTCCGGAAACCGTCTTTTTTATACCATCTGAACTTACAATAAAATCAATCATCCTACGAAAGTGGCAGCGTTTTGATTAGGATGGTGGTAGTGTTTAAAGGTGGTGATGAAACAAAAGAGGACATTTGCTTACATTTTAATAATTATATCACAAGCAATATAAAGAACAACCCCAAATCAATTAAGCACTTTTATAGTGTGTTAAACAAGGAACAGATCGAGCAATATGAAGAACACTATAGCCCGAATTCATGAAATCTCATGGGTAAAATGTGTGACCAAAAAAGATACGACAAGTACTTAAATTGAGCAGTCAGTTTTAATTGAAGAAATGAAAATAGTATGCAAAATCAATAAATCATTTAAAATCCTTTCTTATGGACTTATTAGAATATTGTGACAGTCGTGGAATTCAATATATTGATAT
>CAIXHD010000209.1 GCA_903919065.1 uncultured Bacteroidota bacterium | reverse complement strand
TCTACGGTGGCAGCGTAAAGGTGCTCTCTAATAACCGATGTACGACAGCGCGAACGTTTTCATGATGAAGTTCGTGGTAAGGGACGGGGTTCCCGCCTTCGCGGGAATGACAACTCTCCGGGGTTAACCTGATCTTGTGATTTCAAAATTCAACACTGGCCCTGGAGCCTCATCTTTCTTCCGCGTCACGCGTCACGAGTATCGTGTCACGTCCGAAAATGCGGCGATTCACGCAAAGTAGTTCCGAGTATCATCGTTACCAAAGTGAGGCCGACAAAGAGCGTCATGAAGGTGCCGATAAAGTGATTCTGCTGGATGCTCATTCCGGCAACGAAAATCATGCCTGTTACCTGCCCGATCAGGAGTAAGAGTCCCTGCGAAGTTGACTCAGGAGCAGGGTAGCTGACTTCCGCTGCATACTGAAAACCAATAGGACCGGCACTCATGACAAAGAAGCCAAGTATGAAGGAACCGGCCAGCGTGATTCCATAAATGGTGCCGGGAGCAGAAGCCAGATGATCGGCCAGCGATAATCCTACAATTCCGGGAACCATGCCGATCATGCATATCACGAGGAAAAATTTACGCTTTTTATAAACATCTGATAACCAAGGAATAATAACTGCACCAATAATTCCACCGATCAGCATGATACCACCAATTAATCCTTCAGAATCCTTAACGCCCATGTGTGCAGCAATAGCATCTGTCATACTGCTTACTGCGTTGAAAATCCCAAGGCCAATCAGGAAGATAATCAGAACAATACGCATATCACGCAAACCCAGAATATGCTTCAGCCCTTTACGAAAGCTCATGCGTTCCACCAGTTCATCGCCGGGAGGCTCGGGTGGAGTATTTTTTATGAGGATCAGCGATAAAATCCCGGCTACAGCAGTCATCACACCATATATCATCAGCATATGGCCAAATCCGCTGCCATAATCCGGGTTATCAGGGTTGATCCCGATCATCAGCGGAGTAACCAGCATGGCGATAATGATTCCCAGATATTGAGCCAGCGCCGCGAGTCCGGCGGCCATGCCCCGCTCGCGGAGTGGGAACCACCTTACAGTGAGAGCTGTTACGGCATTCAAAATAAATGGCTGGGCAATGGCAAGCCCGACCTGTGCGATCAAAACGCCGACAAAATTTTCGGCCATAAATCCTTTGAGCAAACCACAAACCACCGTTATGGCAGCTCCAATTCCCAACCCTACTTTTATTCCGTGAGTATCAATTATATAGGAAGCCGGTATGCTGACAATGATATAAACCAGCATATATAACAAGGCCAGGAAATCGATATTCAAAAGTCCATCCGGGTTAAACTGTCCGGCATAGAATACCTGCGCCGGTCGGGCAACCGCTGCATGCGCCAGCCACTGGATCTGGATCACGATGGATAAAAACATGTACACTGCAAGTATCACCCATCGGTATGCGAAAACCGGATAGATCTTTTTTTGTTCCATGTGTATGATTATTTCATTTCGATTTTAATTGTATATGCCTCGGTAGCCCATTTTCCGTTGGGATCGAAAGATGGCATTTCTATGACCAGATTGCCGTCCTGGTTGCTGAATTTCAGCGACTGCCCGGTTTGTAAAAATGTGACAAGTGACGGGTGACGGGTGACGGCGGGATCGTTGACAATAAGATTTTTGCCGGGCCATTTGGGAAGTATCGCGTAGATGGCATTGGCTTTTTTGGTGAAGAAAATTTCTTTAACAGCCTGACCGGCATCGGGTTGAATGGTTTCCTTAAGAATATTATAGGGGACCATAAATTCTCCGCGCTTGATCTCCGGCTTTTGTCCGGCCGACCATTGCACAGGATTTTTGCACATGCGCGTTCCATAAATTGCTTCTCCATTAATCTTTAGCCAGTTGCCTATCTGGACCAGCCTTTCCTGCATAATCACCGGAATCTGCCCGTCGGCAGCAGGACCAATATCAAGGCAAAGATTACCGCCTCGTGAGACGATATCTGTAAGCATCAGAATAAGTTCCTGAGCACTTCGATAATCTTCGAGATTTTCAGCCCGGTTATATCCGTATGAAAATCCCATTCCGCGGTTCTCTTCCCACGGATGCTGGTCATTATCCATGCCTGAACCGTACTCAGTGGTATAGAATCCACCGTGTTTATGTCGGGAATCATTGCCCCACCGGTCGTTGATGACCACCTCCTTATTCTTGCTCTCATTAAACAGCCAGGCCAGTAATTCCGGGGAACGCCAAGCTTCGGAAGTCTGTTCCCATTCACCGTCAGCCCATAGCAAATCAGGTTCATATCTTGTTACCAGATCTTTAAATTGAGGATGAAAATGAAGCGATACAAAATCATGAAAATCATTCAGATACCAGGGATGATACCATTCATATAACGAATAGTACAAGCCCATTTTCAGTCCTTTTTTCTTTACGGCGGTTGTAAGATCACCAACCAGATCGCGCTTTGGTCCAACCTTTACCGGGTTGTAATTCTCGCCCCAGGTTTGTTCAGCCTCCTTGCTGGGCCAGAGGGTATATCCGGAGTGATGCTTAGTGGTAAAGACGATATATTTTGCCCCGGCACGCTGAAACAGGTCGGCCCAATCATCGGGATTCCAGAGTTCCGCTTTAAACAGGGGTGCAAAATCTTTAAATTCCACTCCGGGTCCGTATTTATTCTGATGAAAATCGAACACTTTTCCGTCGAATGCCTTCTGCTTCATCCAGTACATATACCATTCAGAATACTGTCCCTTCGGGCTCCATGCCGGAACCGAATAGAGCCCCCAGCATACGAAAATGCCGAACTTAGCATCCGTAAACCATTGGGGTGTGGGCCGGCTATCGATGGATTCCCAGGTAGGCAGATAGCGCGTTTGGGCAGTTACAGCCATCGAAGTAACGATTAACAACAGACCGATTGCTGCCGCCCGGATTGAAAAAAGAATATGTCGCACCATTGCCGGAAAGTTTAGGTGCGGAAAGTTATTCAAAACTCCGGGAAATCCTAATCCGGTGAAAAAACCATGGCCATCATGCTAATGATTTAGTAAATTTGGGTCTGATCATTAATCACGATTTGAATAACCAAATGCCATTCACGACGCTCGAATTGAATATTATGATTGACAAATTGTAGCCTTCCCTAAAAATGTAGCCTTCCCTAAAAATAGGACAGTTTATAAGTAGACTAAAAAAATTTACTTTTAATCTGTAAACTATGATAGCAAAAAGTCTCGATGGATTTATTGCCAAGCCCAAAGACGATCTGATACCGGACTTGTTCAACTTCATTACAAATGCACAGACGAATAACTATCTTGCCAACCAATGGAAAATTTTGAAGAATATTTAAGACAAGGTGAGCCAAGCAAAGTCGAAAAAGCAAAAGTTTGGAAAACGGCCATTGGCTTGCAACAGGTTGATGGACTAAAACCGTCTGACTATCTAATTGAAACTGCAAGGCAAAACATTGAAGGCGACATTACCATTGAGGAGGTAAAACAAAGAATAGACAGCTATTACATACAGCACCCTGTAATAAATGACGAAAACCGTACCGAAGAAGCTGACAAAGTTTCGGCTCGTATTACTGAAATCTTAAGCGAAAAAACATTTGCCTTTTCGCCAGCCGAATACCTTACCATTCATCGCAGATTGTTTCATGGCATTTATATTCACGCAGGAAAAATCCGCGATTACAACATCACAAAAAAAGAATGGGTTTTAAATGAAGAAACCGTTCTGTATGCCAGTGCCGAAAGTTTGAAGGCTACTTTAGATTACGATTTTCAGCAAGAAAAAGCATTTAGCTACAGAGGGTTAAGCCAACAAGAAATCATTGAGCATATAGCACGATTTATTTCCTACTTGTGGCAAATTCACATTTTTGGAGAAGGAAACACAAGAACAACAGCAATTTTTTTAATTAAATATCTTCGCAAACTTGGTTTTAAAGAGGTAATGAATGATTTGTTTTCTGAGCATTCGTGGTATTTCCGCAATGCACTTGTGCGAGCTAATTACGAAGATTTGTCAAAAGGCATATACAAAACCGATAAGTATCTTATCCGGTTTCTGGCAAACTTACTTCTTCAAGAAAATCACTTGCTTAAAAACCGGGAAATGCACATACAGTACCTCTCACCAGTAAATGACACTGTAAAATCGCAAAATGACACTGTAAATGACACTGTATTTTATCTGATAAAGCAAAATAATAAAATAACAGCAGCCGAAATTGCTGAACGATTGAATATTAGTTTAAGCACTGCCAAACGAAAAATAAAAGAACTTAAATTAAAAGGAATGGTAGAACGTATGGGAAGCGACAAGACCGGCCATTGGAAAATTTAGGAGGCCTGTAAAATTACCAAAACCTCTACAGACACAGCCTTATGGGACATCAATGGCCTGGTACAAAAAGAGATCTTGAAACAACCCAACGAAGGCGGTCGAAACACAAATTGTGAATTGAAATAATTACATTCGGCTCAATAAACTCAACGTTATGTCAACCCCTCGCCGGTCTCCTCGTCTCCTCTCTTTTGGCTCCCCGTCTACCGTCTTCCGTCTCCTGTCTTTTGTCTCCCCTTCTTCTGTCTTCCGTCTCCTGTCTTTTGTCTTCTGTCTTCTGTCTATTTCTCTGAGTGCCCAAGTCCCCCAGAGCTACCGCTTCATCGGTCCTGGCGTAAACAGCGGCAGGATCTCGGATATCGAGGTGGACTCGAATAATCCGCAGAATATTTTTGTTGCAGCATCCACAGGTGGCATATTCAAATCGGCCGACTGGGGCAAAAACTGGACTCCGGTTTTCGATCAGGCCGGCATGTCACTTGCGATTGGCGATATGGCTATTTGCACAACTGATCCCAACCTGATCTGGGCTGGCACCGGGGAAGCATCGGGCGAGCAGGCTGCCGCATCGCTTGGCGACGGGGTTTACAAATCCATTGATGGTGGAAAAACATGGAAGTGCATGGGACTTAAAGAATCGAGGCATATTGCTAAAATCCAGATAAGTCCTTTAAATCCTGATGTCGTATATGTTGCAGCAACCGGTGCTCGTTGGGGAAACAATGAGGAGCGCGG
>CAIXHD010000208.1 GCA_903919065.1 uncultured Bacteroidota bacterium | reverse complement strand
ACAATACCCATGCCGCGGTCGATTCCTGAAACATTTCCCCAGGTGAGCTTAACCAGTCCCTCCCTGACCAATGCCAGGTTCGCTTCGAAAACAGATTGTTTAAGATGTGAGAGGCGCATGATGTTAAACTATTAAATATCTGATTTATACATCCAGCGAAAAATAAAATCCCTTTGAAAGCAATTCCTGGTATTTCTCAGGATTGAACTTATAAAGGAATGCCCCTTTCTTAGAGGATGACTTATCCTTTTCAACGAGCTTATCCAGAAAACCCATGGAAAGAATTTTTTTTCGGAAATTCCTTTTATCGAGCTCCTTCTGAAATATCCCTTCGTACAGGCTCTGCAACTCCGGCATGGAAAATTTTTCAGGAAGCAGCTCGAAGCCTATCGGCTGAATCCGCGCACGGCGGCGAAGGCGGCGAAGAGCCTTATCAACCATTACCGAGTGGTCGAAAACAAGTTCAGGAATTTCACTTACCGGCACCCAGTGTGCATCAAATCCACGAACAAGTTCCTTATCATAATCGCCGATTTTAATGAGTGAATAGTAGGCAATGGAGACTACCCTTTCGCCAGGATCCCGGTCGACTTCACCATAGGCATAAAGTTGCTCCATGTAAACATTTTCCAATCCGGTGAGCTGTTTCAGCACGCGTTCTGCGGCCTGATCCAGCCCTTCACAACGCTTTGGAAATCCTCCCATTAATGACCATAATCCTTTACCCGGCTCCATATTTCGCTTGATGAGCAGCAGCTTCAGCTCATGATCGTCGAATCCGAAAATCACGCAATCGACAGCCAGTAATTGCCGGTCCTCATTAGGGTAGTACTTGCTCATAAGGAAAGATTTAAGTGTTAAAAATACACTATTATTTAGATTTTCCCATCAGAGAACATCTAAATTTGAGTGTTGTTTTTGTATTTTACGCCGCTAATAAATTTCAATCCCTATGAAAACCAGGTTCATCTGCAGTTTGATTATCATCGCCGCCCTGAGCTCTTCAGGATTTAGCCAGGCCGAAAACAAGTCGGTTCTAAAAATTAAGGATTTCATGGCGCTGAACTTCGAAGGGCAGTCTCCATCTTCGTTACAGTGGTCAGCTGACTCCAAATATCTTTATTTCGAATGGAATGCCGGCAACAAGCCCGCTGATTCATCCTACCGGATCGATCCAACTAATCCGGCATTAAAGAAGGTGCCGCGCGGCGAAGTCCAGAAACTCAGAATCGAAACCAAGCAGTTCAACAGCGACAAGAGCATGGAGATCATCAATAAAAACGGTGATATTTACCTGGTTAACTGTAAGAAGAAGGATACAGTACTGGCGTTCAGCATGAGTCTGCCCGTTTCAGAAATAGCCTTTACCCATTCAGGGAAAAAGCTGGTTTTAACGATCAGCAACAACTTATACCTGTTGGATCCGGCGATCGGTCAGTTCAGGCAACTTACCAATTTCCAGGCAGAGAAACCCGAAGGCACAGCCAGGCCTGCACAACCGCGCGAGAATACTAATGCTCAGGATCAGTGGCTTGCTCAGGATCAGGTAAGACTTTTCCCCAAAATAGCTGGCAGCGGCGGCCGTAGCGGCAGAGGTGGAATGCCTTATTACGGCTCAGGCATGAGGCCCAGGGGTGGCACCCGTGCAGGCGGACCGGAAGCCATTTATACTGAGGGTTATTCCGTCAGCGGTCTGGAGCTGACTCCCGATGAGCAAACGGTAGTGTTTTTCAAATCATGGCCGGGCGAAAGTGCCAAAGGAACCATCATGCCGAGTTATGTGACCCGTTCCGGCTATACCGAAACCATCAATACCCGTTCAAAGGTTGGCGAAGTGCAGGGAAAAATGGTAATGGGATTCGTTAATATCAGTAAGGATTCCATTTATGAGCTCAAGGCTGATCAGATTCCGGGAATCACGGATTTTCCTGATTATGTAAAAGATTATCCGGTCAAATATAAGGACCGCAAACATGAAGTGAGAGCCGTAAGAATAATGAGCCCGAACTGGACTCCCGATGGAAAGACCGGGGTTATCGAGGTAGAAGCAAACGACAACAAAGACCGTTGGCTGCTGAGTTTTAACCCTGAAAACGGTTCGGTTAAACCGCTCGACAGGCAGCGCGACGAGGCATGGATTTCAGGTCCCGGAATTGGTTATGGCCAAAGCACAGGCTGGATGCCGGACGGAAAGCGGTTATGGTTCCAGTCGGAAGCTTCGGGTTATTCCCAATTATATTGGATTAATGTGGAAACTGGTGAAAAAAAGGCGCTCACTTCAGGGAATTTTGAAGTGTACAGTCCGAGAATTTCCAACGATAAAAAATGGTGGTATTTCTCTTCCAACGAAGTGCATCCCGGTGAGCACCATTTCTACCGTATGGCCATTGAGGGAGGAACACGTGAAAAAATTACCTCGATGGTTGGCGGAAACGAAGTTACCCTTTCACCTGATGAAAAATGGCTGGCTATTGCGTTCTCAACCGCCAGCAGGCCGGCTGAACTTTACATCCAGAAAAACCTGGCAGGTGCTCCGGCCGTTGCTGTTACTGATTCAAGATCAGCAGCTTTTAAGGCATATAACTGGAGAACTCCTGAATATATCAGCTTCAAGGCGGCTGATGGTGCAACGGTTTATGCCAGGCTATACAAACCTGCCGAGGGCAAATCGAACAAGGCCGGCGTGCTGTTCGTCCATGGTGCAGGTTACCTTCAGAACGCGCATAAATGGTGGTCGACCTACAATCATGAGTATATGTTTAACAATATGCTGGTTGATAACGGCTATACGGTCATAGACATTGATTACCGCGGAAGCTCGGGCTACGGTCGCGACTGCCGCACCGGGATTTATCGTCACATGGGAGGCAAGGATTTGTCGGACAATGTTGACGGTGCAAAATACCTGGTAGCGAATTGCGGTGTTGATCCAAAGCGTATCGGTTTATATGGTGGTTCTTATGGTGGGTTTCTCACCTTGATGGCACTTTTTACCACTCCTGATATTTTTGCTTCCGGTGCAGCACTGCGTTCAGTCACCGACTGGGCTCATTATAATCATGGTTATACTGCAAATATCCTCAATACCCCTGCCGAAGACAGCCTGGCCTACGCGAGAAGTTCGCCGATCAATTTTGCCGAAGGTTTAAAAGGCAATCTGCTGATGTGTCATGGCGTCCTTGACGATAACGTTCACTTTCAAGACATTGTCCGTCTGAATGAAAGGTTGATCGACCTGGGCAAGGATAATTGGTCCCTGGCGATTTATCCTCTTGAACATCATAGTTTTACTGACCCCGACTGCTGGACCGATGAGTATAAGAGGATATTTCAATTATTTCAGCGCACGCTGAAATAATTGAAATATCTAAAAGGTCGGCTGCGCCTCCTAATAGGCCTCGCTGGCGCTCGGCTAAGAGGTTCGCTTCGCTCACTAATTGGGTCGGCTGCGCCTCCCTAATTTTGCGCTTCGCGCTAATTATCAATTAGGAGCGAAGCGACAATTAGCGACCGAAGGGAGCATAATTAGTGAGCGTTAGCGAACCTATTTTTCGTACCTTTGCGGCCTAAATTATTTTAAAATGAGTTCAATTCGGATTTTCGCAGCCCTGTTGCTGGTGATCCTTTTCCAAGGACCGGTCGCCGCTCAGGAACCCTGGACTCTCACCGGTTGCATTGAATATGCATTTCAGAACAATATCAGGTTAAAGCAGCAAGCTCTGGGAGTGGATGTTGCTAAAAATAATCTCAGCCAATCAAAGCTGAACCTGTTGCCTTCAGTGAATTCAGGCCTGTCTGAATCGTTCCGGTTCGGCCGGTCGGTTGATCCCCTAACCTATCAGTTTACTACGGAAAACTCCAAAGGTGCGAGTGTTTATATCAGCGGCGGTCTGGATTTGTTTAAGGGATTGCAAAATTGGAACACCATTCAGCGCGATCAGATCGACCTTCAGAAAAACCTTACAGACCTCAGCAAAGCAAAGAATGATCTGGCTTTGAATATTGCCCGTTTGTACCTGCAGATTCTCTTCAACGAGGAGCTGCATGATATTACCATCCAGCAGCTGAATATCACCACCCAGCAGGTGAATCGCACCCGGATCATGGTGGAAGCCGGTTCGCTGCCAAAAGGTGATCTTCTCGAAATTCAGGCACAGCTGGCCAATGAAGAGCTGAATGAAGTGAATTCAAGAAATCAGCTTACCATGTCGTACCTCGATCTGGCGCAATTGCTTGATCTCAAGAATCCCGAAACTTTCAAGGTTCAGCGGCCTACATTCGAATCATTTGCCGTACAAAACAATCTGGGAAGTGTTGATGAAGTTTATCAATCAGCTATTATGACTCTTCCTCAGATAAAAAGTGCCGAACTTGATTTACAATCGCTGGAAAAAAGCCTGCTGATTGCCAGAGGCCGTCAAAGCCCTTCGCTCTCGATGAATTCATCCTACGGGACCGGTTATTCCGACAGACTGAAAGATTTAATGGACCCGACCCAGGTGATGTCATTAAAAAAGCAATTGGATTTTACCAGTCAGAAGAGTATTGGATTTAGTTTGAACGTCCCGATATTCAATGGGTGGAGCGCCCGTACAGGAATCAAGAATGCACGCATCTCTGTTTTAAATGGAAAATATCAGGTCGAAGTGGCCCAGAACCAGTTGCTGAAAGAAATTCAGCAGGCTTTTGCAGATGCAACCGCATCACTGGAGAAATTCAAAGCCACCAACAAATCCGTTTCTGCTTTGGAAGAGGCATTTCGTTATGCCGAGCAAAAATTCAATGTAGGTTTGCTTACCTCACTGGATTACAATGTTGCTAAAAACAACCTGACAAAAGCCCGGTCGGAGCTGCTGCAGGCAAAATATAATTACATTTTCAATACCCGGATTCTTGATTTTTACCGCGGTATACCCATTGATCTTAAATAATTCAAGATATGAAACCTAAGAAAGTAAGAGGATACTTACTAATCGCTGCCGGTCTGTTTATTGTTGTGGCCATTGTCGGAAAAAAATCCGGTTGGTTCGGAACAGGCCCTTTGACAAAAGTAGCTACAGAGAAAATCGTAAAGAGAACAATCATTGAAACCATAACTGCCAACGGCCGCATTCAACCTGAGACAGAGGTAAAACTCAGTCCTGATGTTTCCGGGGAGATAGTTGAAATGGATGTTAAGGAAGGTGATTCTGTTAAAAAGGGAGACCTCCTCGTAAAAATCAAGCAGGATTTCTACCTGTCGAGCCGCGACCGCGTAAATGCAGGTCTTAATTCGGCACGGGCACAGCTGTCGAACGCCAAAGCCTCCCAAGTTCAGGCTGAAGCCCAATACAGGCAGCAGGAGTTATCCTATAAGCGCAGCAAGGCATTGCATGATCAGGGCGTATTGTCGGATGCTGATTTCGAAACGGCAAAAACACAATATGATGTTGCCGGTGCCCAGGTTGATGCAGCCAAGCAATCGGTTTCAGCAGCCTCTTTTACCGTAAAAAGCACTGAGGCTTCGGTTAAAGAAGCAGAGGAAAACCTTCGCAAAACCACAATCTATGCTCCTATCGACGGGATCATTTACGGCAGGCGCGTTGAACAGGGTGAAAGGGTGGTTGGAACAGGCCAGATGGCTGGTACCGAAATGCTCAGGATTGCTGATCTCAGCCGCATGGAGGTACAGGTTGAGGTGAATGAAAATGATATCGTAAACGTAAATGTCGGCGACACCGCATCCATCGAGATCGACTCCTATCTTGGAACAAAATTCAGGGGATTAGTAACTGAAATCGCCAATTCGGCCAATACTACCGGAACTACCCTCGATCAGGTTACCAGTTTCAATGTTAAAGTATTGATCCTGCCCGAGTCATATGCTTCTTTAGTCGCCTCCGGAAAAGCCGGTAAATATCCGTTCCGGCCGGGCATGACCGCCACTGTTGAAATTGAAAGCCAAACTAAATATAACGTGCTTTCTATTGCCATTCAGGCAGTTACCACACGTATCGACTCAACCAGGATAAAAACCATGAATGATCCAACACGTCCGGGGGTTGACCAGGAAGGAACTCCTGAGGTGTCGCGTGATGAGATGATGGAAGTTCTATATTCAGTTGATAACGGTACGGTTTCACAGCGAAAAATAAAGACCGGCATACAGGATAAGAATTTCATTGAAATACTTTCCGGTGTCAACGAAGGTGAAACTATCGTGGTTGCTCCATATAATGCCATTTCCAAGAAACTTAAGGATGGCGAAAAGGTTCAGGTAGTTCCGAAGGAAGAGTTGTTCCGCGATCCGAAAAAGAAATAAATCGGTTCAGATGGGCCTGATACTCAATCTGGAAACAGCCTCTCCGGTATGCTCGGTTGCATTGAGCCGTGATGGGAAAGTTCTGGGGTTCAGGGATTCGACGGAGGACAAGTCGCATGCCACCCGATTAACCATTTTTATTCAGGAATTATTTAATGATCATGGCATTACAGCCGCCAACCTTGATGCCATCTCCATCGGCATGGGTCCGGGTTCCTATACCGGTCTGAGAATCGGGGCTTCGGTAGCAAAAGGTCTGGCCTACGGAGCAGGTAAGCCGGTAATCGGTATCCCTACTTTAAAAGCCCTTGCAAACGGGTTTTACCTGACACATCAAAAGGATATTCCGGTAGCAAAGTCGATATTACTTTGCCCGATGCTTGACGCCCGAAGAATGGAAGTTTATTGCGCTTTGTACGATACCGGCATCCGTGAGATAAGTCCGGTGGAGGCCATGGTTCTGGAGCCGGATTCCTTTTCCAGCCTGCTCGATCAGCACATGATCTGCTTTTTTGGTACCGGAAGCAACAAAGCCGCTGAAATTATAAAACATCCTAATGCACTTTTCTTTCAGGATTTCGTATTATCAGCCACCTTCCAATCGGAACCGGCGGAAGCCCTTTTCAAGCTTGGTGAATTTCTGGATACTGCCTATTTTGAGCCCCACTACCTTAAAGAATTCATAGCCAGCCTCCCGAAAAACAAGGTTCTTGGTTAGGAGGTTAGAAGGTTAGAAGCTGAGGGGGTTAGGTGGATAGGGTGATAGGAGCTGAGGGGGTTAGGTGGTTTCATCTTTTTGAGCTAATTTTGCACCACATTTAAAGAAAATTTATGGCAACGACAGCAGACATTCGTAATGGCATGTGTATTGAGCACAACGATGTGCTATTTACCATTATCTCCTTCCAGCATGTTAAACCGGGTAAAGGTCCGGCGTTTGTCCGCACAAAGCTGAAAAACATCACTACTGGAAAAGTAATCGAAATCACCTACTCTTCCGGACATAAAATAAATGAAACCCGTGTAGAGCGCCGGCCTTACCAGTTCCTTTATAAGGATGACATGGGATATCATTTCATGCATAAGGAAACCTATGAGCAGATCAGCATTGATGGCGACCTGATCAACAATGTCGGCCTGTTGAAAGATGGCGGCGATGTGGAAATGGTTGTCCATGCCGATACTGAAACCGCTCTGTATGCTGAACTCGTTCCTATGGTTGTAATGGAAATCACTTATACTGAACCGGGCGTAAGAGGTGATTCATCCTCTACATCATCACTGAAACAGGCTACTATCGAAACAGGTATTACCATTATGGTACCGCTTTTCTGCCAGACCGGTGATAAAATCAGGATTAATACCACTGACAATTCTTACCAAGAACGGGTTAAATAGGTGGGAGTTGGGACAAAATAGGGCAGATGGCAGAGGGCCCTATTTTGTCGCACCCCCCGTAATGTTTTTATGTCTGTCCAGCGCCACCAGGATTGCCATAAATCCCCAGACCCCTGCTGAGGCCTTATCTGTATCCAGGAAATTATTCATGGTCACATGGAGGTAATAGGTGATCAGCCCGATGAGAACGACTAAAGCAACCATCTTCAGCTCTGCATCAGTTTGCTTGTGATAAGCCCTCACACCAATGGTAATGCTAACGACCACCAGCGCAAGCATCAGCAATCCTCCCAGAATCCCCTGCTCACTCAGCGGTCCGAAATATTCGGAATGAGCATTTCCGCCATCTGCTGCATTCGTACTGATGATAGTCCGCTCTGATGCCTTTTGGAAGGGTGCATATTGAAACATATAGGTTCCCGGTCCAAAGCCCAGCAATGGCTTTTCCTCGAACATGCGGAAAGCGCAGGCCCATCGGTTCAACCGCTCCATGTTGGATGCATCGGTTGAAATATTGGAAATCGATTCAAAATGCTGACCCAGATTATCAGAGGAATCCACCTTGTTTCCCTCCATTTTCATGATTGCCATCTTGCCGAAAAGCAGCACCGCAACTGCAAGCAAGGCAAAGCCCAGTAATACCGTTCGACCGGGCACTTTAAAAAGGATAATCAGCAATACACCAATTCCACCGGCAACACTCACCCATGCAGCACGCGAATAGGAAAACACGAGTCCGGTGAGCAGCAACGACAGCACGACAAAGGCTCCTGCCTTCATCCAGAGTTTGAATGGTGAGTTGATCACATATCCGGCAGCTATTGGTAGAAACATCGCCAGAATAGCCCCGTAGAGTGTATGGTCGTTAAAAAACGGATCAACTGCAGGGTTCGAAGCCTTCTGATCAAAAAGGCCTATCGAGATATGTTTTAAAGTAATGACAACAATTATGCCGGCGAGGGGAATCAGGAGGGTCCAGAGGTATCGCCTGATATTTCTAGGGTCCTCAAAAAACTTTATCGCCATAAAATAGAATACAGCCAGAAACCATAATCTTGACAATAGAAACTTGAACGACACGAGGGGCATGGTGGAGGTGATGGCTGTGATCAGCATCCATATCAGCTGAAAAATAATCACCTGCGTAACAGGATTTTTCAACACGGAGCGATCATAACCCCCATCGAGTGCCAGCCTGAAAATAAAGATCAGCAGCATCCCGGCCAGCAAAGGTTCCGTAGGCAGGAACATATTGATGTCGAGGCCCGAAGTAAATTCCTTCAGCGGAACCGACAGCGGTACAAAAAAGAGTACGATCCAGAATAACCAGTTGAAACGATAAATAGCGATCAGGATAAATACCAATCCCATTGGCAGTGCTGCCAAAACATATTTATCCTTAGTGATCAGGTAAGAATTCGCCAATACAAACGCCAGACTGATCAAATAGACCAGCCCTGCCTGTACCCGCTTGTTGCGAAGAAGGTCAGATGGGTTTAGTATTGTTGCGATTTTCGATAACACCGATAACAACCATTGCCATAATAAGAGTAAAAATCACAGACATCAGCACAATGATTGAACGTTTCGGCCAGTCCTTCTTATCAGAAGGATACGGCGGACTAACGACAACCGAGTAAGTGATGGTTTTTGAGAGTTCCCGGTAAGCATCATCGCACAATTCCTTCACTTTTACCACTTGTGCTGAAGCCCCTTCAACGCGCAGCATAAGGCTGCGTGCTTCGGGACTCTTGGCGGCTACATTGTCGAAATATTCTTTGAGGCGGGTGTTATCCCTTCCATTCGCAATTGCTGAAAAATAAGCGGTTGAGATGCCCTCCGACTGCCCGGTGATTTCCATCACACCATATTTCCTGCCCAGATCGCCCAAAATATCAGACAGGCTGTCCATTTCCTTCTTCAGCCGGGTTAATTCCGATTTTCTGATACTATACTCTTCAGCAACCTTAACACGGTGGAGCGACTGAACTTTCCTATCGTAAAACTTCCGCAGGGAATCGACCATTGCACAAGCAATAATCGGGTCCGTATCGAGAACAGTAATTTTAACTGCCTCATTCTCGGTCTTCCTGAAAGTTACATCTTCGGCATATTTACCATACAGGGCAGTCTTGTAAAACTGGTACTGCGGCGAAATCCTGTAATGCTCATCAAGCTTAAAGGCTTGTATCATCTGATCGCGGATATCCCCGGAATTGAGAATCTCAAGCATTTGCTCAGTGTAGCTTTCCTCGGAGTACTCCTTGATATTAACCGGATAAATTATAGAAGTCGACTTATACTTTGGTCGCAAAAAGATCGGTGATGAAAGAACGATGGAGATCGCTCCGGCAATCAAAGCGATGACTCCAAGATGATATTTCCATTTCAGTGCCAGCTCAAGCAATGTTTTGTTGTTCAGATAAGGATTCATGGCCTTGGTTTTAAATTACACTTATCAGGTAATATTGTTTCTTCCCTTTTTGTATCAGGATATACCGGTCGCGGATCAGGATATCGGAATTGATTATCATGTCAGGATCCGATATTTTCTCTTTGTTCAGGCTGAGTCCGCCGCCTTGCAGCATTCGACGTGCTTCGCCCTTCGATGGAAAAATAGCTGCATGTGCGGTTAACAGTTCAATCAGCTGTATTCCGGCAGTTAGTTGTGCGCGATCAATATCAAACATAGGCACGCCGTCGAAAATTTCCAGCAAAGTTTTTTCGTCGATTGAGGAAAGTGATTCGCTGGTTCCCTTGCCGAAGAGAATTTCCGAAGCCTCGATGGCGGTGCGAAGGGCAGCTTCCGAATGAACGAGGCAGGTAACTTCCTCAGCCAGCTTGCGCTGCAGAAGCCGCTCATGTGGTGCTTCCCCGTGGCGGGCAATCAGGCTGTCGATCTCTTCTCTGCTCAGCAAAGTAAATATGCGGATATAATTTACGGCATCAGCATCGGATACGTTTAACCAGAACTGGTAAAAATGATAAGGTGAAGTTCTTTCCGGATCGAGCCAAACGGTTCCCGATTCGGTTTTTCCAAATTTTCCACCATCAGCTTTGGTAATCAGGGGGCTGGTAAGCGCATACGCCTCGCCGCCGGCCTTCCGCCTGATCAGTTCGGTGCCTGTGGTAATATTTCCCCATTGGTCCGATCCGCCCATCTGAAGTTTAACTCCATTATTCTGGTACAGATGAAGGAAATCATAACCCTGCACCAGCTGATAGCTGAACTCGGTGAAAGACATACCCGTATCGAGCCTCTTCTTCACTGAATCCTTAGCTGTCATATAGTTAACGGTGATATGCTTACCAATATCACGAATGAATGCCAGGAATGAAAAATCCTTCATCCAGTCGTAATTGTTAACCATAACGGCCCGGTTAGGGGTATCACCATCAAAATCGAGGAAGTGCGAAAGCTGATTTTTTATACACTCCTGATTATAGCGCAAAGTGGTCTCGTCGAGAAGGTTTCGCTCCTCAGATTTACCCGACGGGTCACCAATCATACCGGTAGCCCCGCCCACCAGGGCATAAGGTTTATGTCCACTTAACTGAAAGTGTTTCAGCAGGATAATCCCAACAAGATTCCCAATATGCAACGAGTTTGAGGAGGGGTCAAAGCCGATATAGGCCGAAGCCATTCCTTCTTGCAACATCTCCTCAGTACCAGGCATGATATCATGTATTAATCCACGCCACCGTAATTCCTCTACGAAATTCATTCTCAAAAATTTTGGCTAAGATAATTAATTGACCGTTAAACCCGGAATTATAACTCTTTGGCCGGTTTTTCCTGAGTCTTTGCTCCTTTGGCCAGCTCTTCCAATTTCAGAAAGGGAAGCAGGGTTGGCACAATTTCAGAAACCGGTTCATATAATTTTGAATTGCTTCGTGTAGCCTTTGAAATTAAAGGATGACGCTGGCTCATGGCATCTATAACCAGCAGGATAACACTCACGAATATGGCAGCTTTAAATACCCCGGCAACAATACCTGCAATCCTGTTGATCCAATTCAGGGAAATTGCCTTCAGAAAACTGCTGATAATGCCTCCGATTATCTGCATGACAATAGTGATAATCAAAAAAGTAACGATAAACGAAATCACCGGCATCAGTGAAAATGTCAAACCAAAGCCTTCCAGCATGTCCGCCGTCCACCAGGAGAATTTTACGGCTCCCCATATTCCAAGTACCAGCCCGGCCAGTGAAGCCAGTTCTCCGACAAAACCATTTTTAAATCCGGATGCCAGGCCTCCGGCTAAAATCAAAAGGATGACGATATCTAACCAATTCATTATAAGCAGGGTGTTCTGAGGGTCCAAAAGTAGGGATAATTTTGTATTTTTGGAGACAACCATTGTCCTACCTGCATGCCAATAATCAACTCAATCCTCTCTTGGTTTGTCACCAAAAGAAAATACCAGATCGATTTTTTCAAGCAATATCCGATAGAAGTCCAGAATGATACCTTGTACAAATTGATCCTGGAGGGCCGGGATACTGCTTTTGGTGAAGATCATGGTTTCGACAGCATCGAAAACTACCGGCAATTTGCCGCTCAGATTCCAATCCGCGACTACCCCGCCCTTAAACCATATATCGACCGTGCTATGAAGGGTGAAGCTGATGTACTCTGGCCCGGCGAGGTAAAATGGTTTGCCAAATCATCGGGTACCACGGGTGATAAGAGCAAATTTATTCCCGTTACGCGCGACAATATTGAGGATTGCCATTTTCAGGGCGGCAAGGATACACTGATTTTTTATTTCGATAATTATCCGGATAATGAGCTCCTTTCAGGCAAAACACTGACAATCGGGGGAAGTCACCAGGTTTCAGATATCAATCCGGAATCATCTTTTGGCGATGTTTCAGCGGTATTGCTCCAGAATCTGCCGATTTATGCCCACTGGATCCGTACCCCTGACCTTTCCGTTGCCCTGATGAATGAGTGGGAGGAAAAATTGAGCAGGATGTCTGAAATCACCTGTACCGAGAATGTTACCAGTCTGGCCGGCGTTCCCTCCTGGACCCTCGTGCTGCTCAAAAAAATTCTGGAGAAGACCGGTAAATCAACTATTGCAGAAGTCTGGCCGAATCTTGAGGTGTTCCTTCACGGCGGAGTCAGCTTTACCCCTTATCGAAGCCAGTTTGAGAAAATTATCGGTTCCGAAAAGGTCAAATACATGGAGACATACAATGCCTCCGAAGGATTTTTCGGCATTCAGGATGATCCCGCCAATCCGGATATGTTGCTGATGCTGGATTACGGCGTTTTCTTTGAATTCATTCCGATGGAGGAAATTGAATCTTCCGAACCGAAAGCGATTACCCTGGCTGATGCAGAGATCGGCAAGAATTATGCGATGGTAATTTCCACCACCGGAGGATTATGGCGATACCTGATCGGAGATACTATTATGTTCTCTTCACTTCAGCCGGTAAAATTCCGCATAACCGGCCGCACAAAACATTTTATCAATGCCTTTGGAGAAGAGCTCATCGTCGACAATGCTGAGTTTGCGCTTCATAAAGCCTGCCTGGGCACAAACGCCGAAATCTCCGATTATACCGCCGCGCCGGTGTTTATGGGAGAGGGAGCTAAAGCCCGCCATCAGTGGCTGATTGAGTTCAGCCGCTTGCCTGATAATCTTGATTTTTTTACCGAACTGCTGGATAATGCCCTGAAAGCTGCCAATTCAGATTATGAAGCTAAACGGTATAAAAGCCTCGCCCTGCATACCCCTGAAGTCATCTCCCTAAAAACCGGTACCTTTTATGAATGGCTTAAAATGAAGGGGCATCTGGGTGGTCAGCATAAAGTTCCGAGGTTATCCAACGACCGGAAAATTGTGGAAGAAATCCTTCAGATCATAAACCGATGACCCTATTAATCAGTCTGCTGTGTCTTTTCGCCGGGTTTTCATCGGAACCCGGGAATATCATTTCATTAAGCGGAACTGATACGATTAAGGTATGGAACCGGGTTACTGAGACCATTGCTGCCGACCAGCTCGGACAATATTACCTGGTAAGCAATGGGTCGCTGGTTAAATACGATGCACAAGGTGATTCGGCCTACACCTGGTCGGAGCCGCAAACCGGTGCCATTACCAGAATCGATACCGGCGATCCAATGCGGATTCTTGTTTATCAGAAAGACTTTAATCTGGTGAGGTTTCTTAATAACCGATTAGCCCCCAGCTCTGGAATTATCAGACTTGACGATCTTGGAATCACTGTTCCGCTGGCTTTAGCTTCATCGCGCCAGGGAGGGTTCTGGGTCCTCGACGGATCCACTTACCGCCTCAGACAGATCAACATGCAGCTTCAGACAATAGTAGAATCGGCACCACTGAATCTGCCGTCAGGAGCAGGCTCAACAAACTACCGGCTCATAGAATCAGGCAGCCAGGTGCTGCTGCTGATACCGGGAAAGGAAATTCAGGTGTTCGACCTGTTTGCCAATCTGATCAGGAAAATTCCTTTGAAAGTTGGCTCCTTCTATGCTTATGGCGATCAGATACTCCTGGTGTATCCCAACAAGATCACTCTTTGGAAAGATCCGGTCATAGTAGAGGAGGAGTTGGTGAGGAGGTTAGGAGGTGAGGAGAAGAGAAGCGGAGGAGGGGAGTTTTTGGAAGCCTGTTTATACCAGGATAAAATGTTGATCAGAACACCCGGAAAAGTGATCCTTCTGCGCATATCAAAAAAATAATTTACCGGGTATAGCAATTAAAAAAATATTGTACTTTCGAATCTACCTAAATGCGAAAAAATATACCATGCACATTGCAATAGCGGGAAATATCGGATCGGGCAAAACTACTCTGACCCGCATACTTAGCAAACATTTCATGTGGGATCCGCATTATGAGGACGTCGATGACAATCCCTACCTGAACGATTTTTATGCAGATATGCAACGCTGGTCGTTCAACCTGCAGATCTATTTCCTCAACTCGAGGTTTAATCAGATACTTGAGATCCGCAAATCGGGCAAAACCGTTATTCAGGACCGCACTATTTATGAGGATGCGTATATTTTTGCGCCGAACCTGCATTCCATGGGGTTGATGAGCACACGCGACTTCGAAAATTATTATACCCTTTTCAATCTGATGGTTTCCCTGGTTCAACCGCCCGACCTGATCATTTATCTCAGGGCTTCGGTACCTACTTTGGTAAACCAGATCCAGAAAAGAGGGCGCAAATATGAGAGCTCCATCCGCCTCGACTATCTGAAGCGGTTGAATGAGCGGTATGAAAGCTGGATTGAAACCTATCGCGACGGAAAAGTGCTGATCGTGGATGCCGACTCAATGGATTTCCTTGGCAATCCGGAAGATATAGGCACCGTAATTGATAAAATCAACGCTCAGTTACACGGATTATTCTAAAAATTGTTAACTCTTTCTCCTTGTCTTACTTTTGCAGGAAGCCTGAATATCCAAACATTCAGGCTTCTTTTTCGTTTGTCTGGTATATGAATTCTTATAAACAGTAAAATGACAGCAGCTGAAATTCTTCTGGAACTCGAAAAATTCGGAGATCCCCAGACCAAGAAAACCCTCATGAGACATGGGGCCAGGGAACCTTTTTTCGGAGTTAAAGTGTCAGACCTGAAAACGATTCTGAAAAAGACAAAGAAAAATCACGAACTCTCTTTAGAACTTTATAAAACAGGCAACTCAGATGCCATGTATCTCGCAGGACTGATGGCCGATGAAAAGAAAATAACCGAAGCGCAACTGGAGGAATGGCTTGATCAGGCTTACTGGTTCTACTTAAATGAGTTCACCGTACCCTGGGTGGCTTCGGAAACCAGTTTTGGTTTCGACCTGGGACTGAAATGGATCCAGTCGGACCAGGAGCGAATTGCCGCGGCAGGCTGGACTACTTTAGCCTATTTTGCCAGGGTAAATCAGGATAAAGATTTAGATATCAATAAGTACAGTGAATTACTGGATCAGGTTTCCAGAGAAATCCATACTTCGCAAAACCGGGTTCGACATACCATGAACGGCTTTGTGATCGCCATTGGAACCTTTATTAAAGACCTGACGGACAAGTCGCTCAGCACAGCGGCGAAAATCGGCACGGTAACTGTTGATATGAAAGGGACTGCCTGCAAGGTTCCATCGGCAACTGATTACATTAATAAAGCGGCCGCTCAAGGGCTTATCGGCAAAAAGCGAACAGCTGCCAGGTGCTAGAGATTCAGCGTTTTATGAATGACCTCCCAGTGGTGCAATGAGATTTTCGGTCCGGTAACTTCAATAACAGCTGCAGCCAGTAAATTTCCCAGCTCACCGCACCGCTGGAGTGAGTATCCCTTGGTGTGACCGTACAGGAATCCGGCAGCAAAAAGGTCACCCGCGCCGGTGGTATCGATGCAATTGGCTACCAAGCCCGGAATATGTACCTTCTCATCTCCCGACATCACCCATGCCCCGTCCTTACCGGTTTTCACAACAGCAATCTTGCAAGTGGCAGCCAGTTCTTCCACAGCGGCTTCCGGTTCCTTACCGGTAAAAGCATGCGCCTCCTCCTGGTTGGCAAAAAGGATATCCACATATTCTGCAACCTCGGTTTTCAGAAATTCCAGATTATCCTCCACCACATTATAGCTCGCAAGATCCAGTGAAACCAGGCATCCGGCCTGCCGGGCATGAGCCAGGGCCGAATT
>CAIXHD010000207.1 GCA_903919065.1 uncultured Bacteroidota bacterium | reverse complement strand
TATAGTTGCCAACTTTAAAAATGCCAACTTTAGTAGTAAGGTTTCCCTCTTAAAGTTGGCAACTATAAAATGCAAAAAGGCGTAATGACTGTTCGGATCATTACGCCTTTCCACAAACTATCAACAAATATGAATTATCTAATCAACGTGTCAAATGTAGAGGGCAATTCTGAAGAAAAACTGAAGATTTACCCCAATTTGCCATTTTTTTCAGGCCATGTGACCAGAAATTGATGAATTCCTTTGTCGTAGGTGTATTTTACAGTTAGGCCGGATACTTCACAAATCTTCCTGATCAGGGATAAACCCAGTCCTAATCCTTTGGAATCAGGACCTTTAATGAATTCAACGAAATAGTGATCGGTCGGATGTAAAGGTTCCGCTCCATTATTTGTAAATCTCAGACTACCCTGGTTGAGTTCAATATCCAGAATTCCCCCCTGTTGATTATGTACAATGGCATTCTTCACCAGGTTATGAACGAGAATATCGCCGAGGGATGGATCTATTCCGACACTGATGTCCGGAGGAAGAACTGTGGTTAATTTTATCTCCTTTAATTCAATCAGATCATTGAGATTATCCAGTTGCCTAAGTATTCCTGTTGCCGGATGGAAAATGCCGTTAGCTGAGTAATGTTGATGGTCGATCTTGAACAAAAGTGCCAGAGACCGGTTGAGTTGGGAGAGGTGCCTGCTGTTGTCACCAATCGATTCTATCAGCTCAAGCTGTTCGTTATCAAGATTCGACGTTTGCATGAGCAATTCACTCTTCAGCCGTATAACAGCTAAAGGAGTCTGAATTTCATGTGTGGTATGGGAGGTGAAGTTATTCAGGTTGTCGTATGTTTCTGAAATCCTTCTGGTCATCTTTTCAATCTCCTCATTGAGCGTACGAAATTCATTAATCCGGGAAGCTTTAAGCTGCAGTGCTTTCTGTTTGGGGTTGTAATTATCGAGGGATTGAATAGTGGAATAAAAATCCTTCCATATTCTGCGGAAGGCAAACTTGTTCAACAGATAAATTCCAAGAAGGAACAGACCGGCAATCAAGGCGATGGATAGAATGATCTGGCGGACAAATTGTTGAGCTGGGAGCTTTGATTTGAAAAGAATGAATTCGATCGGCTGGTCCTGAACTATTTCATAAAATCTTAGACAACGGATGGCGTTTGGCTCACCGGTTGATTTTATTAAGCCAACACTATCATAATAGTACTCCTGATTGCCCGGGTATTTTGTTATTTCGGTTGCCATCAGCCGGCTAAAGAGTGGAGCACCGGCCTGGTTGCCAACCAAAAGCAATTCAGGATTTGAAAGAACTTCTAACCGTTCCTCCTGCAGAATTGCATCGAGTTCATCGTTACTGAGCTTCCTCAGGAGGGAATAAAATACGATACCGATCAAAACAAAAACGATGAGTGAAAAGGAGGAAAGGTATATAGATGACTGGCTTTGTAGCTTCATTATTCCTCCGTTATGCGGTAACCTGATCCGTAAACCGTTTGAATCCAGTCAGTACCGGTTTTCTGCTGAAGTTTTTTTCTCAGGTTCTTCATGTGAGTATAAACCATTTCGGTATAATCGGTTCCATAAATGCTGTCGCCCCAGATGTGTTCAGCGATGGCATCTTTAGTAATCACCCGATTTTTGTTGGTTATGAGGTACATCAGAATGTCGAACTCTTTCCGGGTAAGATCGAGCAGCTCTCCGTTCAGTTGCGCTGTTTTGCCTTCGGGATCAATAATAAGTTCTCTGAATAATATATGATTGAATCCGGTATATCGGGTTCGTCGGATGACAGATTGGATTCGTGCATTTAATTCAGAAAGGTCGAAAGGCTTAACGAGGTAATCATCGGCTCCGGTTTGCAATCCCAATATTCTATCATTCAGAGTATCCCTTGCCGAGATTACTATTATTCCGCATTTAGCCTGGTTCTCCTTTAATAATTTGATGATTTTCAGACCATCGCCGTCAGGCAGGTTCAGATCGACTACCACGCAATAATAGTCGAAGCGGTCGATCTGCCTTAATGCTTCATGGAACGTCCCCGCAGTGACGCAACGATACCCGGAAGGTTCGAGGTAGGACACCATGGATTCCATCAATGACCGTTCGTCTTCAATGATCAATAGAGTAATCATGGAGCGAATATAGACAAAATTGAAAATCGGACGGATTCTTATCCGCGGATGAAGAATATTCTGAATTCTTCAGGACTTAATTCGACGACATAATTCAGGAATCCCAGGCCGGTGGCTTTATCGATAAGCGGAGCGGGAAAAAATGGGGCTACCAGCTCATAAATTTCATTGTCAGGCATATGCTGAAGGTCGGCCAATACCTGTGAGACCGGATGTTCACCACGGTTCAGCATTTCCCGGGCATCAAGCTGGCCGGTAACTTTAGACACCGAAAACCAGTCCGGTGCTTCCTGCGTGGTCGGATCATAATCTGTTTCTTCTGTGGAATCAGGAATTCCATTTGCTCCAGTGGCCTGTCGAAGTCGGTTAACCAGGTCTTCAACCTTGATGCCACCTACGAGAGCTGCCTGCTGAAGTGTGGTTACCCGAGCAACCGTCTTCCGAAGAATTGGATTTTTTAATTGCCTGAATGCCGGACTGATATCAAAAAGTGTTTCTTCCAGTTCCGGATAATCGGTTATGAGGTCGAGAATTTTCGTTTTAGGAGTTATTGTTAGTTTTGTTTCCACTTTTCGGTTGTTTTATATTAGTGTTTTTTATGAGAAGAATAATATACAGAAGACCGACAGAAAGACCGGTCTCATGGTCTTCTCGTCTTCTCGTCTTTTGTCTCTTTGTCTTCTGTCTTTTTATCCAGGGCATTATAGGAAACAATTCGCTGCTCCCCCTCGAGTTTACGGTACTCCGAAAGATCCTGCGATACTTCCAGTGTACCGAGATAATCACCGTTTTCATCTCGAAGTGCGTAATATTCTATGTAGATAAATTTGCCTTGCATCTGTATCCAAAAAGGGGCATGGCTGGCTTTTCCGGTTTTAAAATCATCGATGATTTTCTCAACGATATGAACGCTGGCCGGGGGATGACAAAGGCGGACATCACGGTTGATTATGGAACGACTACGGGTAAATATCCTATGTTTCCCCTGTGAGAAATACTTGACCTTATCGTTTTTATCAACGAAGGTCATATCTACCGGCAGAGAATTTAATATGGCCATGATTTCGGCGGCTGTAAAGCTTCCGGATGGGAGCTGGATCGAATTGCCATGTATATTTGAGGTGTCGCCGGATGATTCATCCAATCCTTCCGGTTTCCACTCCACCTGCGGATCGTACAGACAAAATCCGATGGATAGTGTTTGCTGGTATACATCCCACCAGTTTTCAACGGTGAGTTTATCCATGCTCATCGGGAACAGTATTTCCTCCTCCTTTTTAATCATGTCTTCAACACCCAGCATCACCGGATTAAAGAGAATATCCGAAACCGACAAAATCTCTTCCGCCGAGAGACCGCTGCTTCGTAAAATTTCGATACAGCCTTTGATCTGAGCACGAATTTCATCGTGTTTTCCCCACATAACTGCTGGCGGACCGGTGATTCCGGCTTTTTCAAGGAATGGGAAAAGCAGGTATTCTTTGCGCTGATAATGCTTGTCGATATCGAGGAGGCTGTTAAACGCGGTCAGAAGTTTATTCACAACCATTTCCAGATCCTCGTTTTCGGGAAGTTTTTTTAGCTGATCAAGCCACTCTGCCGCCACATCAACCGTTTTAAGCAGCTCCCGGTTTTCCTGTAAAAATGTATCGATCGGATGACCGGCTGGAATAGCTGCGGCACCAGAATGGTCGATGCTGCCATCCAGAACCAGTGAATGGACGTCACAGAATTTCTGAATCTCCTCAGCCGGAAGGCCTTCTTCTATTAGCTGTTGCTCCACTTCCACAACCTCACCGTAGGGAACCTGTTTCAGGACTTCCACCAATTCGGCTTTTACAATCTCCGGATCGATTCCCTGATGGATTTTAAGAAGTAATCCTTTAAGGATTTGCTTCCGCAGTTCTGAATTATTAATCAGTTCACTCATACAATATCATTAAATATAATGGGTACGAAAATATCAGCAAAGGAATAATTTAGAATCATTCCAAATAGTAACAAAGGTTACAAAAGGGAAAATTTATCCGATCAGGATATTGGTATGTGAGTAAGTGTATTCAACATTGGCCGCTCTTCGGATGAGGGCCAGCACGATTGTCAGTGATCCGATACGTCCGATATACATAGAGGTTACCAGGATGGCCTTGGCGGTGACGCCCAGAGTTGGGGTGATGCCCAGGCTGAGTCCGACCGTGGAAAGAGCAGATAGTTCTTCAAAAACGAGGTGCATTACATTAATATGCGGTTCGGCTATCGAGAGGGCGATAGTACCAATGAGGAACCAGCAGGAGTAGATAATGGCAACTGACAGTGCCCGCTGCACCAGGGCAGGCCTCAGTGTATGCTGCATAAAAGTGAGGTGCTTAGTACCTCTTACGGCATTAAAGGTGGATTTCAGGATTACGGCAAAAGTGGTTGTTTTAATACCCCCGCCGGTTGAGCCCGGTGAAGCACCGATAAACATCAGGAAAGAAAATATCAGGATAAGCGGTTCACTGAACTTGCCGATATCAACAGAATTGAAACCGGCGGTTCGGGCGATAACCGATTGAAAGACAGATTGCATAATCCTGCCTCCGGTTGAAACGTCATCTGGATAAACGGGATAAAGGAAGAAGAATGCAAGGGCACCACCGACGACCAGATAAAATGAAGTCCGGACGGCAATACGTGAACTGGGCTGTAGATGTTTAAAGAAAAAAATCGTTTTAACGGGGCGTTTTCGAATGGTTGCAAAATCCTGCAGGACAGGAAAGCCGATACCCCCGAGAAAGACCAGCGCGGCGATAATGCCGTGAACTCCCCACGAGAGCCTCACTCCTTCCTCAAAGAAGTTGTTGGTCCAAAGGCCGAATCCTGCGTTATTAAAAGCCGAGATGCAATGAAACATAGAAAAGAAAAATCGGCTCTGGTCGGGCTTAAACTCCACAGTGGGTCCCCAGGAAAGGTAAACGATAGCTACTCCGATTGCTTCTATGAGAATAGAAAAAACGATGACACTTTTTAAAATGGATCGC
>CAIXHD010000206.1 GCA_903919065.1 uncultured Bacteroidota bacterium | reverse complement strand
GGTTGCACTTGCCGGGGCCGTATAGCTGGCTCCGGAGACGCCAAGGTTATTGGCATCATTGCCGTAGGTTACATTGGTGTTGGTGAACTTGCCGTACAGGGCGGTTGCCAGGGCCATGCCATTTTTTACATCTACCTTGTAACGTCCGTCGGAATAAAAGGTAAACTCATTATCGTATTCCTCGCCCAAGCCAATGGCGGTAAGTAAATCTTCCACCAAAGGCAGAATAACCTGCAAAGAATTATCGATGCCGCTGCCTCCGTCGAGGCCCTCGGTATAGCCGGCACTGAGCACCCAGGTTTTGCCATTGACTGCTGCAGGACCGCCAGACAGCATCTCGGTAACCGAGGGGGTAATCTCGATTTCTTTGGTAGCTTTAGTTTCGCCGCCCTTGCTTGAGAGGGTAAGGGAAACGGTATATTTTCCCGACATCAGGTATACATGAACGGGTGTGGCTTCGGTACTTGACAGGCCATCGCCGAAATCCCAGAGATAGGCATCGGCATTTTCCGCTACTGCAGAAAACGAAACGCTGTACCCATTCATGGTGGCCTGAATCTCGCCCAGAGTGGGCTCCTTAGCGCAGGAGGAGGCTATCATAACCAAGGCTGCAAAAGCCGTAATCAGATGGAAAATTTTCTTTTTCATGGACAAAAGATAAGGGAAAATTGATGTATAATCCAATATAACCTTCTTATTTTAAGGTTGATAATTGAATAACACAAATGGTGACGGAAAGTTTAATGGCTAAAGTTGTCGAGTATTCTTTGGCGATCCTCGTTTTCCTTATCGCCCTTATGATACAACTCAATAAAGATGATTTTTTGATTCTCCGGGAAAAAGGCATAAACCAATCTCAATCCTGAATTCGCTGATTTCATCGAAGGTCATTGCTCTTCGATTACTTCTTTTTCGCTGGCTTTCAGCTGTGATAAATCGGCTTTCTCCAGCGGCAGATATCGGGTTTGGGGATACCCATGATATTCTGTTTTAATTCTTTGCAATTGATTATCTGCAAGCATCTGGTTAATTATGACATCTAACTTTTGAGGAACAGGCACATCTTTCCAGCATATAGAGAAGCACGTTTTTAAACTTGCCGATCTGTAATCTTGGGACTGAAATACGTTCTTCTGGATATCGGATTTTTGGTTCCTGTATTATATCGGATTCATTACCGATCTGGAAATTACCTGACATAAAATCATCCAGGGAGAACCCTAACACCAGTGAAAGAGCCTGAAGTTCCATGATATCGATACCCCGGTTACCCAGCTCAATCTGAGCAAACGAAGACCGGGAAATTTTAATTCGCCTGGAAACATCTTCCTGCGAGAGTCCCTTTGATATGCGAATTTCGGCTATCCCCTGCCCTCTGCCCTTATTAAAATTTGTACTTTGGTGCAATGATCATCCCGATAAAAATAGAGGCCCGGAATCTGACCAAGCGATTTGGTGAGCAAGTTGCGGTGGATCATATCAACCTGGAGGTAAATCCGGGGGAAATTCTGGGATTTCTGGGGCCGAACGGAGCCGGGAAAACGACGGCGATACGAATGTTTTGCGGTCTGCTGAAACCCGATGAGGGGGAAGTGCTGTTCAATGGTCAGACCCTGCACGATTTTCCCGGAGGCAAGTCGCTGCTTGGTATTTGCCCGCAGGATAATGTTCAGTGGGAACGGCTAACGTGCCTCGAACAGCTGATTTTTTCGGGTGAGATGTACGATTTGCCCCGCAAACTGGCAAAAACCAGAAGCATGAGTCTGCTGGAGCAACTTGGCCTTACCCCTAATGCTGGAAAGCAGGCGCGGAGGCTGTCGGGAGGCATGAAGCGGCGGCTGAATATTGCGCTTGCTCTGGTTCATGACCCTGCCGTACTGATTCTGGATGAGCCCGAAGCCGGGCTCGATCCGCAAAGCAGAATCCAGGAGCGCGAGTTTATCCGAAGCCTGGCAGGAACGCGAACTATTATCCTGACTACGCATAATATGGATGAGGCCGATCGGTTAACCAGCCGCGTGGCTATCATCGATCAGGGGAAAATCCTGAAAGTGGACACCCCTGAGAATCTCAAGCGTGCCAACGGGAACGGAAGCACTTTGGAGGATGTTTTCATAGCACTAACCGGAAAAACATTGAACGAATGAAGCTCTGGGCAGTTATACGAAAAAGCTTCGCTGAGCAGATCAGGCAATTCTGGATCCTGATCCTGTCCATTATCATGGCGCCATTTTTTGTCGGCATATTTTATCTGATCTATACCAGCACTGCCCTGAATCTCAAGGTTTGCGTGGTGAATCTTGATAAACCGGTGGGTGGTTCATCAACGGCTGATTATAGCGCTGAGCTGCTTAAATTTCTGGAATCGGTGAAAAACGACACGTTGCCGGTGGCTTTCCGGGAAGTTGGCAGCCGTGCCATAGCATTGGAGGAGGTACGGAATAAAAAATCCAATGCTATGATCATTATTCCGGCAGGCTTCTCCGATAGTGTCAGGCTGAAACAATCGGGTGCGAATGTGAGGGTACCATTTGAACTTTCGGGCAACCTCACAGAAACCAACTACATGCTCTCTTCCATACTTGGAATCACCTATGTATCAGGATATATCAATGCAGTTACCGGAACGCTGGAGCCCTATCATTTTATTGAAACCCCATCGGGATTATCCGCTAAGCTGAGTGATTTTCAGATTGCTGTACCCGGATTACTGATTCTGGCTAGCATTATGCTGATGTTTACGGGAGCCATCGCCTTTGTTACGGAGCCGGAAAAAAAGACCATGTTGCGGCTCAAACTTTCGCGGATGACTCCGCTGACATTCCTTACAGGGGTTACCGTTATTCAGATTTTAGTTGGTCTGGTCAGCATTCTTATGACTTTGGGAGCGGCTTATTTTTTTGGATTTAGTTTTGCCGGTTCGTTCTGGCTGTTTTTGCTGGTATCAACGCTTACCTGTCTTTCAGTTATCGGATTCAGCCTGATACTGGCCGGATGCACGAAATCGGTAAACGAGGTGCTGGTGGTCGGAAACTTTCCGTTGTTCATGTTCATGTTTTTCTCTGGAAGCTTTTTCCCAATTCAGGGGGCAACGCTTTTTACGATCGGGGGATATCCGTTTACGATACCGGGATTAATGTCGACTTACCACGGAACCGAAGCGCTTAAGCAGGTGCTGATTTATCAATCGGGATTCAGCGGTATCTGGCCTCAGCTGGTATCGCTAACCGGACTAACTATTATTTATTTCCTCGTTGGCTACTGGATATACCGGAAACGACACATGGAGGTTTTCTGATGGTGAAATTATTGTCTATTCAATTGATAATCATGAATCAAAAGTCCGGGGGAGAGATTTAATCTGGTGGTTAAGTTTCGAATCATTTCAACCGTAAGTTTGCGTTTCCGATTAAGGACCTCGGAAACCCTGTTTTTTCCACCAATAGCCTCTGCGAGATCAATTTGTCTCAACTGCATTTCTTCCATTCTGATTTTAATAGCTTCAATAGGATCAGGAGATTCTATCGGATAGTGCTTTTTTTCAAACTCATCAATCATGAGTCCAAGGATATCAGCTTCATCACTTTCCGGTGTTCCTGTTTTGGCATCGAATATAACCTCAAGCCTAAGCAGGGCTATTTGGTAATCTTCGTCTGTTTTAATCAGTTTTATATTCATTGTTCTAATTTTTCAAATTGTACCTGCATCAATCTTTTCATATTCAGCGTGAGTCCCAATGAACCTGATAAAAATCCATTGTTTTTCAAAGTTGAATTTGGCTACCAGCCTATATGAATTGCCTTTAATATTAAAAACTATTCTGCTGTCTTTAAGAATACTTGCATTGGAATAAGTCTGCTTGACATCGTTTGGTGTTTTCCAATCTGAATTCATGGCTGTATCATACCAAGTCTTAAGATACTGTTCAGAATCAGAATGGTTCTCCCAATATTGTCTCAGCGTGCTTTTGGCAAATATCCTCTCCATTGAAAAAAATAATCTTGATGCAAAGATAGTTGATAATTCCCAAATTGGGAACTCTAATGAATAATATATTAATTTTTAAAGAAATTGGGTTATCTTCCGATCAGAGCATATTATAATTGTACATCTCCTTCAGGATTTCAGCGGTCTGAACAGCGGCATCAATGGGCTGGAGCGCTGTAATCGCCACACCCGAAACCACTTTGGTGATATCATGGTCGGTTTTTCCGGCTTTTCCCCATGTGGAGCCTGTTGGTGCGGTAATATATATTGAAAATGTATGATGGCCTGTTCCGGGGCGTTCTCCAATGATATGGAGTATTGCGCGAGGACCTGAAAGATTGGCGAAAAGGGTTTCACCAATGCGGTAACCGGCACGGACACGGCCTGAGGTAACCACAATATTTGTTGGTGCGATTTTGAACTCATCCTTTTCAAGGAGGCCTTTTAATTTGTCGAGATAGGGGATCATGTGGCCATTGTCGGAAATGGAAAGTGCATCGAGACCATCAGATATTACGATCTGAACATTGTACTTGCCTCGATATTTGCGGCGGATAGCCTTAAGTTTTTTCAGTGATTCTTCAGATGGCTTTTCACCCGATGCCGGATGCAGGATGTAATCACTGCGATCAGCGGAGTTCGTGGCTAAATTTAACACTCCGGGCAGGGTACCCACAAATGCTGGTTCCAGTATAGCCCAGATGCATTTCCGCGCATCGGCATCGATTCCACGAATTGTTTTATCAAGTGAAGGTTCCAGTTCTGCAGGGTCTTTTCCATAACCGCGGGCGATAAATACACCGTGTTTTTTAATGGCTTCGAGCCGGGTTTGTCCTTCATTAAAAATATCCGCATCGCTTCGGATATCTCCTTTTCTTCGCTGATATTGCAGAAATACCCACAGCGGATCGCCGAAATGGATGGTTGGTTTTCCTTCTGAATCGATAATGCCGATCAGTTTAAAAAATTCCCACATACGGTCATTTACCTTATAACCGAACTTTTCCCGGATTCTTACATGGTCCTGAAAGCCGGTGGTCAGGTAACCCAGCATGGGATCGATCTTGGTTGGCAGAGCCATCAGATAGGCCGGATTGGCCGGCATGATCTGGTCGACACACCAGTCGAGATCATCAAGTGTGATATCCATATGCAGAGTGGCGCAAATATCGAGTCCCAGGGTAAGGCCGTGCAATTTCCCCATTACGATATCCTCGAGACAGCAACGTACCAGCTGGTCGCGCCGGCGGAATACTTCGGGTCCGATAAACCCGGCAACATCGTTCAGGTGGACCCAGGGAGCGGGCACATTTCCGGCTTCCTTCTGTGCTTCAGCAACTTTGCCGGTCAGTACCCGTGCAAAACCGTATTTTCTCGATTCATGGATCACCATATCGAAACCGTGCGAATGGCCATTGGTAAAATCGGCCCCCTGGCCAGTCTCAAAGTAAAGGCCGTATTTCCCAGTTCGCTTAGCGGCCAGCTTGAGCATTTTATAGTTGCTGATATCAAAAGTGGCATTGGCACTGTCGCTTCCTGCGATGCTCTGAAACCAGATTCCGGTGGTACCGGGGTTGGCGGCTTCCACTTCAGCCTGAAGGTCGATATGGGACAATACACAATGAGGCATTACTTCTTCCAGTCCGAATGTGTGCAGAATATCTTTGAGAGTCAGTTCGATAGCCAGAATTGAATCGGTGTTGCTGGAAACCGGATTGGTACCAAGAACAACATCACCTACTCCATAAGACCAACCGTCGAGCACCTGGAAAAATATATCATCGGTATTATCAGTCGGTGAATTGGGCTGTAAGCGGGCTCCGAGGTATCCTTTTGCACCGATATTACTACCGGGCAGAGGGCTGAAGATCCTCGATCCCGCAAGGATAAGCTCGTCGTTACTCATGAGTTTCACCACACAGGCAATCACTTCACTGGAGAGGCCGGCGGAGGTGGCTTTAACCTTTGCCGGGTCATCTGTGAGTACGAATTGTTTAAGTTCGCCGAGCGTCCATCCGGATACCTTGTTAGACTCATTAACATTCAGGCTCGTATTGATCAGCAGCTGGAGATCATCGTTCAAAAGAGGATGCGAAACGATAGCTGAAATTCTTGTATTCGACAGCAGTTCGCGGGCCATGATACGGGTGGCATCATCCTTTGCTGCAACACCGATAATCTGATCGCCCTCCTTGAATTCATTGGCGGCGCCAAGTATCTGCCTGTACAAATCGACATCGAAATGGCCCTTAATGCGTTTGATATAGGCAAACACATCCTCGCCGCTTTTCGTCATTTCCAAAGTATATCCCGGTAGGTTGGAAAACGCCAGTACTGCGGCTCCGGCTGCCATGGATTGTAAAAAATACCTTCTGTTGATCATGGCAAAGATCTCCTTTAATGATATAGTATAAATTCACCGTTGACCAGTTCCTGAACCACAGGAAGATGAACGGGATCGCGGTTGAGATCAAATGAAAATGTTCCAAGCACTGTTGGCAGGTTACTGGTATTAGCCAGATTATTGCGCAGGGTTTCGCTCGTCGGAGTTCCGGAGCGTTTGATGGCATCTGCAATGATATAAACGCTGGCGTAAGCCTGTGCAGCGAACTGGTCGGGCTTTGAACCATAAATTGCGGTGTATTTTGAAACAAAATCAGCGTTATCAGGCGTGTCTTCCGTATAAATCCACGCGCTTCCGCAGATAGCTCCCTGGGCGGCTTCGCCGGCTTGCAGCCATAATTTCGAGGTGTTAAAACTATTGCCACCGATAAACTTAACCCGGGCCGGGATGCCCATCTGCCTTGCCTTGATCATAATTGCCGAGGCCTCATTCACCAGAGCCGGTATCACAATAACATCGGGACTTGATACTAAAATACGGGACATTTGGCTGCCGAAGTCAGTATCACCTTTATGAATGGTTTCGGTGGCTACGATACTTATGCCGGATGTGTTGTCCAGGGCTTTTTTAAAGGCGTTGTAAGCCCCGATGGTATAGGGATCGTCGTTACCATAAATGATGGCAACTTTTGAATACCCAAGCTTACTATGCGTTACCTCAACAGTGTTTGGAATCACTGCCGATTCTGGAAGACTGTTGCGAAAAATATAGTCGCCGATTTCCGTAATGCCTGGGACGGTATTAGAGATTCCCACCACCACCACCTTGCTCTTTTGTGCCAGAGAATCGGCTGGAAAAGCACTGTTGGAGGAGGTTGGCCCGATAATGGCTATCACCTTATTTACAGTGATCAGTTCACTGTAAATTCTATGGCAGGTTGCCGGTGAGGACTGATCATCAAGAATAAATGGAACAAACTTAAACCCAGCGATAGCTGATTCAAGGTTGATCTCATCGATTGCCATATTGATCCCGTTTTTCTGAATAATACCATACGGACTGAACCCGCCGGTGAGGGAAACCGCGACGCCGATAGGGACTTGCATCACTGGAGGATCGGGCTTGCAGCTGGCGAGGACGAGAACGAAGAAGATGGTGACGAGTGACGGGTGACGGGTGACGGAGGATAAGTTACGGGTGACGGGTGACAGGTGACGGGTCATGATAAAGTAAATTTTTATTTTTTCGGTCTTCTTCTTCGCATTTCGATCTTCTTCTTCGACTGTCACTTGTCACTCGTCACCTGTCACTATTCACAACGGGAGCAGCTGACGTTTATATACTTCGTTCAAAATTTGAGCTAAACATCCGTAGATTGCTGAAAGGCCGCAGACAATACCTTCATATCCGGCTATCGTTTTAATGCCTTTGTTTCCGGTGAAATCGCCGATGGCCAGCAGGAAGAACAGAATGACCAGGGTGCCGAAAACTATTTGCAGTGTACGACTCAATTTCAGGGTTCCGATAAACATGCCCAAGGTGAATATTCCCCACATCAGGAGATACCATCCCATGGCGGTTTCGCTGGTTTTCAGGTCGGCACCCATGGCGGTTCTGGGCAAAAGCCAGATAGTCACGAGGGAAATCCAGAAGAAGCCGTAAGCGGTGAATGCGGTGGCGCCAAAAGTGTTGTTCTTTTTCCATTCCTGAACGCCGGCGATAACCTGGGCCAATCCGCCGACAAAAATTCCCATCCCGATAATCATCGAGTTGAGTTCGAAAAAACCCGCATTGTGCAGGTTGAGAAAAACGGTGGTCATGCCGAAGCCGAGCAAACCGAGAGGCGCGGGGTTGGACGTTGTGTCCTTGATAATCATCACATTTCCATGGGTTTCCATAAATTCTAAACAGTTATTGGTTTGTTAGTTTGAGGATTCTGTATCTTTATTTTTCTTCTTTGGCAGATTCCAGGGGTGTAGGTTGTAGGTGGCAGAAATACGGGCTTCGTGAATATCAGGTCCCATTCCGGGTTTGAAAAATGGTGTGAGGGAATAGGTTGCCGAAAGTCCGTAACCCAGTTTTGGAATAAACAGGGTTGCGTTTACCCCAAATTTAGTGGTAGATGGATTAAATTTTCTGAATTCATCCGACCGTATAATCTCTTTTATCTTGTCCTCCCCAATCAGGTATTTCATCTTATATCGTGCAGAAAGATTAACGTCGAAATATCCGCCAATGCTGAAAAAGGCACTTTTCCCAAGGGCGATATTAATATCCACCGGGAAGTATAAGGAGGTGGTGATGATTTTGCTTTTTCCGTAGCCAAAGAAGGTGTTCACATAATTATGAGTGATATCAGGATCAGTCATCCAGGTTACCCCGTTTTCTTCTGATTGACCGAATACCAGGTTATTGGCCAGCCGGTATTTCAGAATTGCTACACCAGCACCTATGCTCAGATAGTATTTTTCTGTACCGATATCAATGATATCACAAGAGCCTCTGACGCCAAAGAAATCGAGCACTCCCGAACCGAATCCCTTGATGGAGGTTTTGAAATCACCGGCATCGGGTCCGACAAAAAAGTCATAAGAAGCCTGGCTTTCCAACCGCATGACGCCGAAATAATGAGCCGAAATTTTGCTTTGAGCAGAGGTTTGGAAACCGATACTTGTTATGCAAAGTGCAATTATGAGCAGAATGGAAATCTTCTTTAATTGTTTCATTTTCGGTCTTCTTGGGTATAAAGGTAGAAAAATCGGGGAAATCCGTATTTTCGGGGGAAATCCTGAACAGTATGAATTCAAAAGAAAGAGTACTCACCACCTTCGGCCATCGCGCGCCTGACCGGGTTCCGCGCTGGTGCGGATCCTCCCCTGAGTTTTGGGAAAAATCTAAAAAAGCCCTGAATCTTGATGATGAAGGATTGCGCATTCGGTTTGGCGATGATTTCCGGCGGATCACTGCGCCCTATCTGGATAAAAACGGATTGGAGGTTGCGCCGTTCGGAATCGAGCGCGGCGGGGTAGGATACGGCATGGCGCTGAGTCATCCGTTGGCTGAGGCTAGTATCGAGGAGATGAAAGCGTTTCCCTGGCCCGATCCGAATCAGGTTGACCTATCTAAACTTAGGGCTCAAGGCTCAGGATATAAGGATGAATATGCTATTCTTGGAGGTGACTGGTCCCCTTTCTGGCACGATGTGATCGATATGGTGGGCATGGAGAACCTGTTTATCAGGATGTATACTGAGCCGGAGTGGGCACATACTATTTACGACTTGGTATTTAATTACTATTACGCTGTTAATGAGCGCATTTTCGCCGAAGTGGGCGATCTGATTGATATCTTTTTTATCGGAAACGACCTGGGAAGCAATAATGGTTCACTCATCGGGACCGACCTGTTTGGCGAATATCTTTTCCCAAAATTCAAGAAGATGGCCGATCTGGGTCATGCTTATGGAAGTCAGGTATTATTGCATTGCTGCGGTGGATTCCGCGAACTGATGCCACAGGTAATTGAGGCCGGAATAGATGGAGTACATGCGATCCAGCCATCATGCTATGGCATGGAGCTCCATGGACTGAAGAAGGATTTCGGTGATAAGCTGCTGTTTAACGGATGCATCGATTCTCAGCGTGTTGTTATTGATGGTACGCCCGAATACGTTAAGCAGGAAACCCTTAAGACACTCGAAATAATGATGCCAGGTGGAGGTTTTATCGCCGGCGCCAGTCACGATTTTCTGCTCGGAGAAACACCGACGGAAAATGTTCTGGCGATGTTTGATACTATTCAGGAGTACGGACGATATTGAAGGCAGAAGGCAGAGGGCAAAAGGCAGAAATCAGTAAAAGGGTACTGGGAAAAGGATTAAGGATCGGACAACAAACCTTATTCCTTTTTCTTAAAACTTCTGACTAATTTCTGCCTTTTGCCCTCTGCCCTCTGCCATTTATCATGTATCACAGTTTAAGAATGGCCTAACTTTGCCAACTCTAAAAAGTTATAAAAATGGAAACCAGAAAAATCAAGCCTGTTGAGGCCGTTTCGATGCGGTTAGTGAAAGGTGAGGACCTCAATCATCACGGTACTTTATTTGCCGGACGCACTGCGGAATGGTTCGTTGAATCAGGATTTATTGCCGCAGCTAATATTATCAATCCCAAATTTGTGGTTTGCCTGCAGATCCACGGCATGTACTTTTCTGCACCGGTGAAGCCAGGTGAAGTACTGAAATTTGCATCCAAGATTATCTGTGCCGGCCGGAGCAGCCTCATGGCTTATATTACCGTCACAAAAATGAACGACAATAAGAATCTGGTCAGCGGATTTGTTACCTATATTCACGTCGATGAAAATACCAGGCCAGCACCGCATGGTATCGAGATAGTTCCTGAAACAGAGGAGGATATGCAGCTGAATGAGCTGGCGCAATGCGTGAAGAATCAGCGCAGTGATATCGAGAGCTGGAATTCGAAATAAGGCAAATGGCAGAGGGCAAAAGGCAAAAATTAGTAAAAAGTTTTAAGAAATAGGAACAAAGGTCGTGGTCCCTGACTTGTTACTTAACTTAAAACCTGCATCTTAGTTCCTATGACTAATTTTAGCCCTCTGCCTTCTGCCCTCTGCCATGGGCAAAATTTCGTTGGAACCCGAAAAATAATTGAATATGAAGAACCTAACCCTCTTATCGTTTCTTATCCTGCTGGTGGCCTGCAATAAGCCGGTCCCCACTGGAATGCGTGAAATCGCAGTTATTCCAAAGCCACAGTCGGTCAGTTTTTATCAGGGCGATTTCATACTTAGTCATGCCGTAACCGTCAAATTTGATCAGTCGGATATCCAGGTAAAGGAAATAGCGGATCAGTTTATGGAGGTGGTTAAGATTGGCCAATTGCCTGATAAAGGAAGAGGGACTGTCGAGTTGAAGATTGATGATCAGGCAGATATTAAACCGTCAGGTTATCTGCTAACTGTCCGCCGGAATAAAACCACGATAACGGCAAAAGAGCCGGCAGGTCTGTTTTATGGGGTTCAATCACTGCGACAATTGATTCCCGCGGATGGAAGCGGCAAAATTCCAAACCTGGATATGGCGGATTTTCCGGCTTTCGGTTGGCGCGGACTGATGCTGGATTGCAGCCGTACGTTCCTGCCAAAAGAATATGTGCTGAAGTATATCGACCGGCTGGCGGCCATAAAAATGAATGTTTTACACCTTCACCTGACGGATGATCAGGGTTGGCGGATCGAGATAAAAAAATATCCCGCTCTGACACAAATCTGTTCGAAATTTGATCCTCAATATCCGGGTGAAGTGAATGGATTTTATACGCAAGAAGATATCCGCGAGATAGTTGCCTATGCAGCCAAGAATTTTATTGCCGTTGTTCCGGAAATCGAAATGCCCGGACATTCCACAGAGATCTTTGCCGCCTATCCGCAGTTTTCCTGCTCAGCTAAAAAATCAGTGATCTTCCCGTATTTTAAAGGTCCGGGGGTAACAGAGGATATTCTTTGTGCCGGGAACGAT
>CAIXHD010000205.1 GCA_903919065.1 uncultured Bacteroidota bacterium | reverse complement strand
TTAGACCCAGAATATTCAGTGATCGGCAGAGTGGCGCGCACGATTTGGGCCAAAGCCATGAAATTCCGGTATGGTGCTGATACCCGGTCGCAGATGCTGAAATATCATATCCAGACCTCCGGTCGCTCATTGCATGCCCAGGAGGTCGATTTTAATGATATCCGCACTACGCTTCAAGCACTGAATGCAATCTATGACAATTGCAACTCGTTGCATACCAATGCTTATGATGAGGCAATTACAACACCGACTGAAGAATCTGTGCGACGTGCCATTGCTATTCAGATGATAATCAATCATGAGTTTGGCATGGCTAAGAACCAGAATCCTCTGCAGGGATCCTTCATTATTGATGAGCTCACCGATCTCACCGAGGAGGCTGTGCTTTTAGAGTTCGATAGGATCACAGAAAGGGGTGGGGTATTGGGCGCCATGGAAACCGGGTATCAGCGCGGAAAGATCCAGGAGGAATCGCTGTGGTATGAAAAGCTGAAAAATTCTGGCGAACTGCCGATCATCGGAGTGAATACGTTTCTTTCTTCAACCGGCTCCCCCACGGTGGTTAGGCCCGAGGTGATCAGGGCGACAGAGGCAGAAAAGAAAAATCAGCTTAACACGCTTGAAAACCTGCATACTGCCTGGAAAGCGGAAGCAGAGTCAGCTCTTGGGGAACTGAAGCATGCTGCCGCCGAAGGCACCAATACATTCGAAATTCTGATGGAGACCAGTAAAGTGTGCTCCATTGGTCAGATAACTAATAGCTTATACCGGATCGGCGGCCGCTACCGCAGAAATATGTAATTATGATCCACCTCACCCCCTTCCCCCTCTCCCGCGCTCGTTGCGCTGGCGCTCCACTCACGGGAGAAGGGGCGCTCCGAGGTTCATATAGTAATTAATACCCGATACCCGAAACCTGATACCCGACACCTAAAAAAAATCACCATGAATTTCGAATTAACAGAGGAACAAAAAATGATTCAGCAGGCTGCCCGCGATTATGCCAACCGGGAGCTGATACTGGATGTTCTCGAGCGCGATGCCAACAGTATTTACCCGGCAAAACATGTGAAAGCCTTGGCCGACCTGGGTTTTATGGGCATGATGGTGGATCCGAAATATGATGGTAGCGGCATGGATACCATTTCCTATGTGCTTGCCATGGAGGAACTATCGAAAGTTGATGCCTCGGTTTCTGTTATCGTTTCGGTAAATAATTCATTGGTCTGCTATGGCATTGAAGCTTTTGGTACAGAGGAGCAGAAGGAAAAATATTTAAAGCCACTGGCACGCGGAGAGATGATTGGCGCATTCCTGCTATCAGAGCCAGAGGCCGGATCGGATGCTACTTCACAGCATACCACTGCTGAGGATATGGGGGATCATTATCTCGTTAACGGAACAAAAAACTGGATCACCAATGGTAATTCAGCATCCGTTTATATACTTATTGCGCAGACCCATCCTGAACTTAAACATAAGGGGATTAATGCACTGATTGTAGATCGCCATTCGCCCGGAATAACGCTGGGACCTCACGAAGACAAAATGGGTATGCGTAGTTCCGATACTCATTCTGTGATGTTTACCGATGTTAAGGTGCCTAAGGAGAATCGTATTGGTGCTGACGGATTCGGATTCAAAATGGCCATGATGACCCTCGAGGGAGGCAGGCTGGGAATTGCATCGCAGGCGCTCGGGATCGCTTCGGGAGCCTATGAGCGGGCAGTGAAATATTCTAAAGAGAGAAAAGCATTTGGTACGGAGATATTCCATCATCAGTCGGTGGCTTTCAAGCTGGCCGAAATGTATACACGTATTGAATGTGGCCGTCTGCTTTGCTTCCATGCCGCCTGGCTGAAAGATAATCATCAGCCTTTTGGCGTTGCCAGCGCGATGGCCAAATATCATTGTGCCGAAACTGCCATGTGGGTGACTACGGAAGCCGTTCAGATTCACGGTGGATACGGGTATGTAAAGGAATACCACGTGGAACGGCTGATGCGTGAAGCCAAGCTCACACAGATCTATGAGGGAACTTCTGAAATTCAGAAATTAATAATTTCAAGAGATATTTTTAGCCACTAAGCTATGAAGATACTTGTTTGTATGAGTGTGGTTCCGGATACCACCACACAAATCCGTTTTAAACCGGATATGAATTCGATGGAAACAACTGGCATTCAGTGGATCATCAATCCATGGGATGAGCTTGCACTGACCCGTGCACTTGAAATCCGGGAGCAGCCCGATAGCGTGGTTACCCAGGTTTCAGTGGTGCATATCGGATTAAAGGATGCAGATCCGGTGATTCAAAAGGCACTGGCCGTTGGGGCCGACTCTGCTTATCGGGTCAACGTTGCCGCAGCCGGTGCCATGGAGGTAGCCTGTCAATTATCGGAAGTCGTGAAAAAGGAGCATTTTGATCTTGTTATTACGGGGCATGATTCCGCTGATTACAATGGATCGGCTGTCGGGGAAATGCTGGCGGAATTGCTCGACTGGACCTCCTTCTCTTCGATATCCTCATTCTCGGCAGCAAGGGATTCCATTACGATTGAGCGTGAAATGGACAGTCGCACGGAAACGATTATTGCCCATCCGCCTTGTGTGCTTACCATTCAAAAAGGTATTGCCAAGGATCCGCGCATCCCATCACTCCGGGGTATCATGGGCGCACGGAGCAAGCCTCTGTTGCAGCTGGAACCCATTCCTTGCACCGGAACCAGTGCTTATGTGAAATTTGAGAATCCTGCTCCACGGTCGAAATGCCGAATGATTGATCCTGCTAACCCGGAGGAACTGGTTGAATTGTTGAGAAACGAAGCTAACGTATTGTAAGGAGGATGATTATGTCAGTTTTGATTTATGCCAATCATGATGCTGGAAAATTTTCGAAGTCTGTTCTTGAATTAGCTTCCTATGCCTTTGCCCTTGCAAATCAGACCGGAGGTCAGGTTACAGCTTTGGTCACAGGAAATCCTGCCGGTTCAGAGCTTGATAAACTCGGAAAATATGGTGTTGCAAAAATATTGCTGACCCCCGAACCGGGTGGTCGGGCATTCGATAATCGCGCTTATGCTGCTTTTATGGCCTCAGCGGCACAAGCATCCGGCGCATCCTGTGTGCTGTTTTCCGATGGTTCAATTTCCCGGGCTGTAGCTCCGCGCGTTGCCGTGAGGTTGCAGGCCGGATATGTTGCCGGAGTCATTGGACTGCCGGATAGCATCGAGCCTTTCAAAATCCGGCGGTCGGTATTTACTGGAAAAGCTTATGGTTTTGTTGAGATTACTTCCCCGGTAAAAGTTATGATCCTGGCCAGAAATTCATGGCAAATTGCTGAAAATCCAGTGACTTGCACAGTCGAGAATTTTGTGCCGGAAATCGCAGTTCCGGCTGCCGGTTTCGAGGTGGTGAAAGTGGAGGAGCAAACCGGGGCTATCAGACTTCAGGATGCCGAGGTGGTAGTATCGGGTGGCCGCGGACTTAAAAGCGGCGACAACTGGAAAATACTTGAAGAGCTTGCCGGTTCGTTAGGTGCTGCTATGGCCTGTTCGCGACCGGTGGCCGACGAAGGCTGGCGACCGCATCAGGAACATGTGGGTCAGACGGGTAAGGTGATTGCTCCAAATCTGTATTTCGCGTGCGGAATATCAGGTGCAATACAGCATATAGGAGGTATCAGCTCATCTCGGGTGATTGTTGCTATCAACAAAGATCCGGAAGCTCCGATATTCCAGTTTGCCCGCTATGGTATTGTCGGCGACCTTTTTCAAGTGCTGCCAGTGCTGACACAGGCGATTAAAAAGCTCAAATCGGAATAAAAAATGACAGCGCAGCTGATATTTACAGGTTTGTTGATGTTAACGCTGGCGGTGTTTTCATGGACAGTCTTAACTTATGTTTACCGCTTTAACCTGACTGGTCCCTATAAGATCACCCACTGGGGCAAACGAATCGGAATCATGTTCCGGGTGGCTATCGGTCAGTCGCGGATTTTTCGCCGGCCGGTGATCGGCTTCTTTCATGCGTTGACTTTCTGGGGCTTTTGCGTGATCACTTTGGGTTCGCTGGAAATGGTTGTCGACGGATTAACCGGATCTGAACGCTCTTTCGCCGGTCTGGGTGTTTTATATGATGTAATTACCGGATCCGGTGATGTTTTTGCCCTGATCGTTCTGGTTTCGATAATAATATTCCTTATCAGACGCTTGTTTTTGAATATCAAGCGGTTCCATGGTGTTGAGATGAAAGAAAAGTCTCATATCGATGCGGTGGTAGCTCTAACCATGATTTTCCTGCTGATGGTTTCACTGCTTGGCTACAACGTGTCTTCTGTCTTATCGTCTCCAACGTCTATTGCCGGTAATTACCCCGTGAGCTCTTTTCTGGCTTCCCTATTCAGCTCCTCAGCTGCTAAACTCCCTGGCTTCTTCTGGTGGTCACACATTACTCTGATATTCATCTTTGCCAATATTCTCCCTTACTCCAAGCATTTTCACGTGTTCCTCTCGATCCCGAATGTGCTGCTCAGCCGGCTCGGGCCGCTCGGAAAAGCTGAACCCATGGAGAATGTAATGAAAGAGGTTAAGGCGATGCTGTACCCTGATCAGGCTGAAGCACCAACGGGTGAGCCTGACCGCTTCGGGCTGCTGGATGCCGGGGATGTTACCTGGAAGAGTTATCTCGATTCACTCACCTGTACCCAGTGTGGTAGATGCACCGATGTTTGTCCCGCTAATAAAACAGGTAAGCTGTTATCGCCGCGTAAGCTGATGATCGATCTTCGTGAAAGAATGAAAGAGATGGCGGCCGATAAAATGAAGAACGGCAAGGATCATGTTGACGGTAAAAATTACCTGGGTGAATATATAACCTCAGAGGAAATCTGGGCATGCACCATGTGTAATGCATGCGCCAGGGAGTGCCCGGTTAATATCAATCAGCCCTCATTAATTCTTGATATGCGCCGGTACCTTGTAATGGAAAAAGCGGCAGCGCCGGCAGCTATAAACATGATGTTCTCCAATATCGAGAACAATGGAGCTCCCTGGCAATATGGAAGTCACGATAGATTGAACTGGACGGCCGGACTTGATTTTCCGGTTCCGGTAATGGCTGATCTGAAAGCTCAGGGTAAGAAGCCCGAATACCTTTTATGGATTGGTTGTGCCGGAGCATTTGATGATCGATATCAGAAGGTGGCCCGGGCCATGGTAAAGTTGCTCAATCATCTGAAAATAGACTTTGCTGTTCTGGGCACCGAGGAAACCTGTACTGGCGATCCGGCCCGACGGGCAGGGAATGAGATGCTGTACCTGATGCAGGCTTTTACCCTCATCGAAACATTTAAAAGCTATGAGGTCAGTAAGATCATCACCCTTTGCCCGCATTGCTTCAATACGTTTTTGAATGAATACCCGGATCTCGGTTATAGTGCAGAGGTAGAGCATTATACTACTTTTCTGGATCGACATTTTAAGCCGGTAGGTTCTGCAGTAAAATCAGGTGCCTTTAAAGAGGATAAAATCGTTTTTCATGATCCCTGCTACCTGGGCCGTGCCAATGACGTTTATCAGGCGCCCAGGTCATTGCTTGGAACGGTTGATTCCGGCAAAGCTGAAATGGATCACAATAAAAGTTTTTCACTGTGCTGCGGCGCCGGTGGATCGCAATATTTCAAGGAAGCTGAAAAGGGGACCGGAGAAGTTTTTGCCGCCAGAACGGCAGAGGCTGTGGCTTGCGGAGCAACCGTGATTGCCTCATCTTGCCCGTTCTGCCTCACGATGCTAACCGATGGCGTGAAATATCTGAATAAGGAAAGTGAGATCAGGAATCTGGATGTAGCCGAAATATTGGTGATGGAGGCGGGATTGTAGGATCGTGACTCGAAACGCGTGACGCGTGACACGAAGAAGAAGATCGATAGACGAGGAAGAAGATCGAAAGACGGAAGACAGAAGAACGGTGTAGGGGAGGGACCCGCGGGTCCTCCCATAACACAGAAGAATTGAATAAATCGAAAATTTCAGGCTATGAAAAATAGAATTTTCGTTTTGGTTTTGGCGGTTTTGCTTAGCCCGATAATGGCTATCGGTCAGACTGGCAATCAACTCTCTGATCAACAGAAAGCATGGCTGTCGAAGGCAAACCGTCATGAAAAGGCCGGCTGGATCTATATTCATATTGAGGGTGAGCCGAAGGAGCGCGGTTTTCAGCATGGTTATCTTCTCGCAAAGGAAATCAGGGAATCGCTCCGGATAATGAGCGAAGTGTGGCATTATAAAAGTGCCATGGATTGGAAATGGCTGGTCGGCCAATCGGATAAAATTATCAAACCAAAAGTTGATGCAGAAAATTTGCTGGAAATAGAGGGTATTGTTGAAGGGTTGAAGGCCGCCGGGGTAACCTCAAGTCTTGAGGAAATGATCGCCTATAATGCTTCCATAGAACTCACAGGGTATTGGTGGCCAACCGTAAAAGATAAGATTTCTCCTAATTCCCCGGATCCGAAGCAAGAGTCATGCAGTTCATTTATAGCAACAGGGAGTATGACTGCAGATGGCAGTATTGTTCTTGGGCACAATACCATGAATAGTTTATGTAACCCCCTTTGCAATATCGTGATGGATATTGTTCCCCAAAAGGGTAAAAGGATTCTCATGCAAACCCAGCCTGGCTTTATTCACAGCGGAACGGATTTTTTTGTCACCAGTGCCGGCCTGGTTGGATCAGAAACTACTATAGGAGCCTTCTTTCCATTCGATGAAAAGGGTATTCCTGAATTTGCCAGGATGCGGACAGCTACCCAATATTCCGCCAATATTGATGAATGGTGCGCTATCATGAAGAAGGGCAATAATGGCGGTTATGCAAATGCCTGGCTGATAGGGGATATTAATACAAATGAAATTGCCCGACTCGAACTTGGA
>CAIXHD010000204.1 GCA_903919065.1 uncultured Bacteroidota bacterium | reverse complement strand
CCTTACCCCGTTGTTCCTCGTTGTAATAATTGCCGATAAACAACATTGCGGAGCTATCATTTGCAAATCGCTCTCTGACAGCCAGATTTATATTATCCGGGAAAGCATGCCTGAGAGTTGCGCTGGAACTTTTCAGAATCGTTTCATATACGGGTTTATGCCCTTCGGTATCGAAGCCGATCCAGGTTCCCAAATGCAGAACTTTCCCCTTTCCAAGAGGTTTTACAAACCCGCAAACGTTACCCTTCAGGGTCCGGGCAATGACTTCGGCTCCGGTTAGTGATTCCAAAGAATAGGTAATCAGCGGGTTTGCACATTTGATATCTATAAGGTCATATACATCTATCAGCGGTGAATTGATTATGTCCTTACCGGTTGGAATAACGCCCAGAGCATCGCGTAGGATGGTGCATGGTTGTTGCGACATTTCCCGGTCGGGCAGATAAGGAAAGATAACAAGGTTACCACCTGATTCCGAATAATCCACGATAACCTGCTGGTCCCGACCATTCATCTCATCGGTACAGAAGGCCCAAACCTGCTTGTAATCTTTCAATTTCTCAGCAGTGGTCTGACACAGGTCAGCCATATCATAATCGATATTCAGCACCTGAAGTGCCTTTAGCAATCCATCGAAATAAGCCGGTCGCCGGATGGAAGATGCATTAAACAACAATTCGCTGGCACCATTCTCAGGACGCTCCAGCTCGGTGGCATAATAGGGAGGGTAAAAAAGCACACAAACCTCCGCTTTTCGTTTAGCCTCCAGAATAAGTTTCTCTGATGTTTTTACCAGTTTGCTCATATGCCTCACCAGTGGAAAGACGCTTGTGCGATCTCCTTCCGGAGTAAGCGGGTTGAACCAATAGAAAGTTTCCCCTGAATAGCCCCTGTGTCTGGGATTGCGACCCTGCGAGAACATATAATGATTCCAGCCCTTGAGGCCATTAGCAATGCTGGCTTTGTAAAATAGTTCCATCTCACGCGGGTTTGTTACCACATGGTATTCGCGGGAACCGCTCTGAAACTCTGCTGCGAAAAGGGGCTTATTGCCCTGCATTGCGATTGTAATGTCATTAATGATCCTGTCGTCGTGCATGTTTCGGTACGACAGGTATTCAGGGATATGATCAACACCAAAGATGATGTCACTTTTATCTCCGAACAAATCGTCGTACATGGTAATGTTCACCGGAAATTCATAGCCGCTGCCATAAATCCAACCGGGAAGATTGTGATAGAGCGGTACCGAAATACCACGTTCTTTTGCCCATGCAGTCAGCATCTTCAGATAATCGCCGTAATAAATTCTCCAGAAACAGTGCCACTCATAATCCCTCCCGCGATCACCTTTATTTGCATAAGCCATTCTTCCGTCAGGAGGAAGTTCAACATAGTCGAAGTCAGCATAGCGGGTTCCCCAGAGGGTGTTAATCAGATGAATATCTGCAAATTTATTCTTCAGGTACTGAAGGTATCGATCCTTAACCTGCTTATTATAATCCCCCTGATGGGCCAGCCAGGAAAATACCCCGATCTCATTACAGATCTGCATCATGATGATCGGACCGCCGACGGATATTTCACGTTTACTGATGAATGGCATAACCTGATCATACCACAACTTTGTGTATTTCAGGAACTGTTCATTGAATAAGCTGACACCATCGCTTGCAACGACAGCGCCCTTGCTGTTGTGCATTCTAACGTCATCACCAAATTCATTAAGGAACCAGTCCGGGAGCCCGGCTCCCCGGGTTTCTGCAAGAATAAATGGCCCGGGCTTAACGATACACGTCAATCCGTGAGCCTGGCAGCGCTGGAGCCAACCCTCAAGGTCGCGCTCCGGAAGCGAGGCTCCGTTAAAATCGAAAACACCCTTAACCGGTTCATGCCATGCCCAGGGAACATAGGAACTTACAGTAGTCAAACCGGCTTCTTTTGCCGCATCAAGGTGAACATCCCAAAGCTCCCGCTTTATCCTGAAATAATGGATTTCGCCTGAATTAAGAAAGACTCTATTTCCATTCAGGAAGAAATCACCTTCTTTAATATTAAATGTCATTCCGGTTGAATTTTGCGTTCCGAATTTCTTTGCATTATGAGCTCCTTAATTTCATGGGATCTTTTTTCAGTCAGAGTGTAACGAAGAAGAAAAAATATTGAAAAGAGGCTGAGCAGAATCGGCAATCCGATCTCAACAACCCGCATCATCAATAATGTATATGGAGTCTGCTTTGTCAACGGTACAATCCTGCCTTCAATGGAAGCCAGTTCAGTATCGAGTAAATCAGGTGTCATGGAAGTATTCATGCCTGAGATACTTTTGTTTATCCCGGTTATATTATTAATAATCACCTGATAGTGCTCCTTACTGTTTGTGTTTTTTGCAGATTTGGCTTCCAGATGTGACATAAGCTCGAACGAATGCATTTTAGCCTTTTCAAACTTTGTTTGAAGGGCAAGGGTCATTGCTGATTTCATCAGTGAATCTATTCCGGAATTCGTGATTCCAGCCCCGGCACGATCAGCAGTTGAGAAAATCTGCTCAAGTCCGGTAACCGTAGAATTAGTGGTGGTCTTGGCGTTTAGCAGCATTTCTTTCCTTAGAGCTGGATATTCAGGAAGATATTTATGATCCTCATCCTGATTCTTCAAAGACTCCTTATCAAGGTATTTCAGGTAATCTTTTGATTCCTGCAAAGCCTTATTGCCCTGGGTTTTTATGGAAGCTATCCAATCTGTATTTGCCGTATTGAAACCCTTGTTCTCTTGCCAGTATTTAACTTCAGCACGCATCTCCCTGATATCACCCTGAATGCTGTCAACTTTTGTGACTTGTGTCTGGTCAAACATGGTAAGCACAATCAGTGCACCGGCAACGAAGCTGGCCAATGCCGTTCCCATCTTGATGAACCACCAGAAAATGGAGTAGAAACTTCCCTCAACACGATAACCTGTTTTGAGTTCCTCTTCATCACAAATATCTCCAACCATGGAGGATCCAAGGGTAAAGAAAAACAACATACCAGCCGAAAGCAGCATGGTGGGTATGATAATCAGGTAAGGATGAAGTGGGTTATAGCAAATAATTTTTGAAAGTTGCGCCATAACCATCAGTAAAATGGCAATAGTGAGGGTTTTACGTTTCCCGAGTTTCGGACTGATCCAGTTCAGAGGAAAAACAGCAAGCAAGCCAGTAATTGCCCATACGGTACCGTTGATTCCAAGTAACCTCGCCCCGGCAACTTTATCACCGCCAAAAACATAGAATATCGGAATATAGGAACCCAGCAGCTGCACAAAATTGAAGCCCATGGCCAGGGTAAAAATAGTGAGCGTCAGCATGACAAAATTCTTGTTTGTGGCAGTACGCTTCATATCCTGCCAGAAAGGGGTCTTTTCATGGGTTGCCGCTTTTGCAAATCCTGGTTCGCGCAATTTCAGAGTCCACCAGAATGATAATGGGATAATTATTGCAGCGATCATGATGGAGACATAGCGCATTCCATCTGCCTCATTTCCACCGGGACCTTTGAAAACCTCCATATTGGCAAGGGCAAAAAGCCAGGGTGTGCTCATCGCAAAGAGATTCCCGACAAAACTCTTGGCACTGAACAAACGGGTACGCTCATGGGAGTCTGAAGTCATCTCCATACCCAGAGCACCATGAGGGATCTCGAAAATATTGACTGCCGTGAAAAACAACAACAGGGTCACCAAAATATAGGAAAGCTGAAACCACTGATAACCTGAATCAGATGGAAACCAGGTTCGCACCATATCGCCCTTCGGGATCCACCACATAACCACAAACATGATGGCTACCAGTAAACCGCCAAGCAGCAGGTAAGGACGCCGGCGTCCCCATCTGGAGCGGGTATTATCAGAGAGATGTCCGATAATAGGATCTGAAAGAGCATCCCACAGCCTGGGAACAATCATGATAGCTCCCAGCCAGAAAGCGCTAAGTCCCAAACTGATATTGCCCATCAAGCCAACAAGTATCCCGGCAACATTAAATAATGCGATCGGAATGATACCTCCGGCACCATAAGCGGCCAGCTGTGATACGCGCACCTTGTCCTCTGTTCTGGGTTGGTGAACTGTACTTTTTTCTTTCATAAAATGTCAGATTTCAAGGCAGTTAATAGGATATCACAACTTTTGCCGGTATAACTGTAACGGAGATTTCTTTTTCATTGAAATCTTTGTTTTCGATTCCATTAACAGTAACCTTCGTCGGTAATCTTGACCCGTTAAAATTTCTGATTTTTATTCCGTTAACAGGAAGCTTTGCACTGCCTGAAATGGAAAAGAGGTATTTACCCTTATCCTTTTTTATGGAGTAGGATATCTCCCCATAATAGGTAGGGAGATTTTCGACAGACATCCCCGCAGGCGAATCTATCCAATCCTGATAAAGAGCTGAAGCCAGGACAACCGATTGATCGTATTCATTTTCGTAGACAAACATCGAACGGATAGCATTGATGAAATCACTGCCAACCCAGGTGTGGGGCATATCGCCAATATACCGGGGAGTACGATAATCCTGCCAAACAACTTCAGCCCAGTGATTCCATCCCTGAGGACGCTGATCTTTGAGGAAAAAATCGATCAATTCATGCGCTCTGTCAGGTTGATCAAGCATAATGAACGATCCGATCAAACGATTTTCATAGGGTGTATAATTCACCCAGTTGAGCTTTCCGTCCCTCCTGTCTCTGAAAAAATCATAATACTTATCAAATGTATTGTAAACCTGTGGTTTAGGCAGATTCACCAACTCGTTGCAGGGAGTTAAAGCAATGGTGGTTGAAGTGGCGTCAAAGTCGCCGAGTTCCACACACCCCGGCAGGTAATTTATCTTCCGGGTTTTCATTGCAAGCCTGAGGGAATTATAAAGATTCTCTCTGAAGGTATCCCGAACCTTTTTTATCCTTTCATAAGATTCCTTTTCACCCAGTATTTTCTGAATCTCCGCGGCATCTTTCAGTCCTTTCATTACAAAAAAATTATCCCAGTAAGAGTGCATAGGTTTGGCCGAATAACCTTCATGACTGATGGATTCAGGCACCAGGCCATAGTAAGCCCTTACACTGTCATTACCATTTTTGAAGTAATCCGTCGACCGCTCACTGATAAGCGATTCAATATACCTGACAGCTTTAAGAACATTTTCATTTTTTGAACGGAGAAATGCAGTATCCTTTGTGAAGTTGAAATATTCGCGTATCAGGTAAATCATTTCGCCATGACTGTCATTCTCGGGGACCGGATCGGGGCCCCTTGAATCGACAACGCATGGAACTTTTCCGTTTTCGAATTGATGATCGGTGTACCAGTCAATGAAATCCTTTACTTCAGCAACGATTCCCGATTTCAGAAGGGCCGATGATGTGAGCGCACCATCGCGAATCCAGCTTCGTTCATACGACCTCGAGCCTGGCTGAATACCGGCTTTATCCCTGTTAATCAATATATAGGTCAGGTTCGACCGGTAAGTATTAACGATCCGGTCAGCCGAGGCAGGCAAATTAAACCGGATATGTCCAACCTTTGTTTTCCAGAAGTCATCAGCCTTTTCCAATCCTTCGAACAGATATTCCGTACCCTTTTTTTCATCGATCGACTTACTGCCATAAAATGGCACCACCACAAAGAATTTTGTTTTCTCTCCGGGGCGGAGATGAATGGAATACTTAATGACACCACTTGCCTGGCCAAAGGGATCAACTATAGATTTACTCTGCGGAAAACCTCCTTTTCTCAATAGCTCAGGAAGATTTCCATCATCAAAAGCAGCCACCCCGAAAGCATCCTGTTTTCGCTGCGAGAGTATTACTTTATCATCGACAACAATGTTACCGCCTTCCTCACTGATCGAATTTATTTTCCCTGTACCCCCGGTAAGATTAAGGAACTGGTAATAGGGGTTAACCTGATAAGGTCGAAGCAGCAGATAGAAATCAAAAACCTGCGATTTTGATGAGGGGTTCTCGAAAGCGTAGCTGATATTGAGCATTGAACTTTTATTGGCTTCACCGGTAGCAGTTACTCCCGAAGTGAATTTCAAATCCCTCAACTTCCAGGTGACTGTAGGAACAAAATTAAATTCATGCCTATTTCCAGGCGCTCCGAGTGACTGGATGGATTCCACATTACTCCAGTTATACAGTGAATCCCCCACTTTTATCATGGGCTCAATTGAAAAGAGCGCCTTATCAACCTCCACCATGCCATCTTCATTTATCAACGCTTCTTTAACATCATTATTTGCTCCTATGATGGTCCAGTAGGATGCTTGTTCGCGGAAGTACCTGGGATAGTCACCAACAGGTGAATTTTTAGCAGTGTAAATCAAAAAATCATTTGGATGCAACGAACTTTTTATATCCAGAATTTTAATTTGACTGATTTTGGAACCCTGAACAGAATTACCTTTCAATATATTAATTTTCAGATACTTTGCTTCCACCTCAGGCAATCTTACAAAGCTGACATCTGCCAGATTCGATTGTACAGAATAAACTTTTTCCCATTGCTGGCCATCGCCCGAAAGCAGGATATCAAAGGTCTTTGCAGAATAACCCTTTTGCCAGTTGATCTGCAATCCCCCAAACTCCCTACGGGTCGTAAAATCCACAATAATATCACCGGCGGAAGGGGTTGACAGTAATGGTTCAGGATAAGATTGCGTTTCAGGTGGCAGCGGTTCAAATTTCAGGTCGTCGATCCATAAAGTTCCTTTACCACCAACAAAGGAGGCAACTGTAAACTCGATCCTGTCAATCCGCTTTAAATTCTGATCAGGAGTGGGCCCCCAGGCAAAATTGATATGCCGTTTCTTTATCCTGATTTTTTTCCATTCTTTCGGAAAGTCATAATTTCGATTATTCACCCACCAAACATTGTTACCGGTGTTATCGATAAATTTGATTTCAAAATTATTGGCGGGAGATTCTGCTTTGACATAGAAAGAAAACTCATAATTATCCGGAAGGTCAATTGGAAAAAACTTCTGTATCCCCCCATAGCCGGTGCCTTTTGGGAAATCGTAATCAAAGCGGATAGCGTTACCGGTCAATCCTTTTTCATTTGATAAATCAAGATTTACTCCATCGGATTTGATAAAATTCCAACCTGTTTTGGTTTCTAAATCATCCAGATTAACACTCTTTGAATGGAAGCCGAGTGTTTTCAAGCCCTTCTGAATGACAGGATCTTTCATCACAAAATTCCAGACCAGGCCGGTCCTGAAATTTTCAATCATGATAAGCATCGGCCCTTCATCGATTCCGATAAAATCATCGTTCACCCACTTAGCAGTTGGATTGAATGAGTCGAAATAACCATATTTTCCCCATAGTTTCTGACCATACTTTGCATTGATGGAACGAATGGTGGGAAGCACTATTTCAGGGGCGAAAGGCAAAGAGGAAAGGGGGCCATAGGGAGCAATGGTACCGTCATCAAAGTAGTTATAATCAGGTCCACTGGTTCCCCTGCCTGCATAACCCAAGAATTTTTTATCGCCAAAATTCAATTTCTCCGTCGGGCCATCACTCGCAGTGACCCCCCAGCAGAGCGAATCGTAACCAATCCAGCCCTGAGGATTATCAATGGCATAACGCCTCTGGACATAAGTCGCACGGCGTGAGTTTTCGAAGTAATCAATTCCTTTTTTCTCCATATAGCCATCTACAATTCCACGGAAATCGATGAAGGCCTGCGAAAACTGGTGACCAAATAAAGGTGGGAATGCAACGTGAGAAAGGCCCTCGTATGGAGTATACCAATTGTAGGATTTCAACCATGCCTGATAACTCCGATTTGCATTTTCCATGCCACTTCCAGCAGCCAGAACATAAAGAAAAAGTCCCTCATTATAACCGCTCCAGCCGAATTTATGTAAGCCATTTTCAGGCGTCCAGCCCATTGAAATCGTATTCGCAAACTTTCCCGTGTCAGGCATGAGCATGAAGTCCCAGTCGATTCTGCCTAGCATGAAGCCAGATAATAAGCGGATTTGCTTCTCCGTTTCATTGTCCAGATTGTAATAATTCCGGGCAAAAAGGACGCCCATCATCAAGATGCCTGTATCTATGGTGGAAAGTTCACAATTCCATTCGCGGGTTCCGTTCTTCATCTCCAGAAAGTGATAATAGAATCCTTTGTAACCTGTCACTTTCTTTTCAGCGCTCTGAACGGAATTGGCAAAAAACTTCAGAATATTAAGGGTGATGCCAGCTGCTTTTTCGCGGCTAATCCATTTCCTTTCAACTCCGATTGCAAATGAAGGAATCCCGAAACCAGTAGAAGCAATGCTGGCGGGAGCCCAGGTTGCGGTACGATCTTTTACTATACCCCATTCCTGATGATGTTCATTTAAAAAATAAAGAAAGGTTTTACGCTGGATTGAATCCAGCATAGACACCTCGGCTGAGGTTAACGGGTAATCGACCTTGCCGTGTGACTTAAAAGCAAGATTCTGGGATTGCGCAAGACCTGCATCATTAATAAAAGCAAAAGTGAATAATAGGATACTGAGCGGAAACAGGTTTCTCATTTTACTTGTTATTGCACTCATGGAGGATCAGAACATTTTTAATTGTTAAACCCTAACTTGGAAAGCCCTGCCTTGATCTCAGGGTTTTTCATAAACAGGTTCCACAGCAAACCTGACCGGTAATTTTCAATCATTACAACTATAGGGCCTTGGTCTATTGCCAGATAAGAATCCGCCCACCAGCCATAAGTTACATTGAACGCGTCATAGAATCCGTAAGGCCCCCAGAGCTTATCACCCAGCTTGTAATAGAAATGGCGTATGGCTTTCATCGATTGTTCCGGAGTGTATGCCAGCGAGGATATAGCGGCGGTTGGTGTAATCACCCCAAGATCGTTGGTTGGAGAATGCGCACTGTAGCCCGACTGGTTGTCGCTGGCCGTAAGACCCCAGCAATCAGCACTATATCCGATAAAACCTCTCGGATTGGCCACACAATAATTCATGTTTATCAAAGACTGGTTAACGTTTTGTTCCCAGTAAGTGGCATAATCGTCCTGCAAATTACGCGGATCCAACCCCAGGAAACTATAATGAGTAAAAAACAGGGGGCCTCCAAAATCTCCGCCCAGAGGTAGGGTAATGCCGAAATATTTTTTGCCGTTCCGTATCGCACCGTTGCTTGCGTAGCCATTATGGTAGGCGGATGCAGGAATTGGATATGTTGGGGAAGAAGCTGCGAGTATATAAGTTATCAGAGTCTCATTATAGCCGCGGATCTGCATATTCATGTTAAAAAAATTCTTGGGCGACCAATGCCAGAAGAGCACATCCTTGCCATTCTGAAACCATGTCCACTCAACCGACTCCCATAAGCTGGTAATCCTATCGGCCAGTGCATTTTCCGTTTCCGACGAGGGATTGAGATACTCCCGCATAGCCAGTAATCCCTGAATCATAAAAGATGTTTCAACCAGGTCGCCTCCATCATCGATTGTACTGAAAGGAATAGTTTTACCGGTGGTCCCGTTAAGCCAGTGAGGCCATACTCCGTGGAACCGGTCGCAGGTTTCCAGAAAATGCAGAATCTTGTCAAACCTTGCCACCCCTTCATCTCTGGTGATAAATCCCCTTTCCATGCCTGCCACCATTGCCATGATACCGAAACCAGAACCGCCTGTGGTAACAATATCTCCAGAGGAATTCCGTTCCCTGGCCATTCCGCAGGAAGGATGACCAAAATCCCAGAAATATCTAAAAGTCTGCTGTTGCACCTTATCCAAAAGCAGTTCATCCGATATTCTCGGGTACTTGTCTATTGAATCCATGCAGGTAAAAAAAGAGTTGAAAAACCCATCGAAAGAATATCCTGCCTGAGAAGTAAGATTCGATGATATATTATAGGAATACCGGCTATACCCGTTCAAAGGCTGAGAGTTACTCAGGGTAACCGATTTGCTGTCGGAGGAAAGTGTTGCCGTCATTTGCGCACCACCTGAAACGGTAAAATAAGACTGATATCCGGAGCTGCTTAAAGGAGCTGAAAATTCAGCTATAATTATGACCTGATTCAAATCAATATTGTTGAGCGGCTTTGAAGTTTTGAACGGTGTTCCGTTCAGCGAGACATTCAATAGTGTAAGTTTTCCGGCAGCGGTAACCAGGCGATATCTGACCCCGGGAAATGTTTCCCCATTAACTCCCTTGATACCGGAAGTGATATCAAGTGTATAATTCGTCGCATAGTCCAGATTGCTGACAGGTTTAAGTATTGCCTTTGCCTGGTCAGATGAAAAAGAAAAATGGCAGACGACCAGGGAGCCAGAATCATTTTTAAGGATAATTCCGGAATGAAGCGAAGCTGTATCCGCCGCACTACTGAATTCAACTGTAAAAACCGCATCAGCCGGAATGTCTGCCACGGTTAGATCGATGCTTAGAGTAGTACTCCCTGCCGTAACCTTCACCAGCTGCATGGTGCCATGGTTTTGCGGATCATCTGGTTTGCACGATATAACCATTAAAAGTATACCGGCAAAGGAGAGAACGATATAGAATTTTGCTTTCAATCTTGTAAATAATATAAAAAAGGGAGGGTCCGGGATGATCCGGATCCTCCCTTAATTTGCTTAACCAATCCTACTTTTCAGAATTATACATGAGCCTGATTTCGGTCTCAGTAATAGCTTTGTGGAAGATCCTGACGTCATCGAGCTGACCTTTGAAGTGGTTAGCACCCGGGAAATCGTAACCGCCCCAAGCTTCAGAATCCCAAAGAGTTCCTTCCCTGGATTGGATAAATCCAAACGCCAGTTCATTAACAGTTTCAGGGGCAACACCGGCATATGTCATACCTGTAACGCTCCGCTTGTCGTCACCATCAGGCCAGAGATTGAAATCCTGGGCCTTCATTTTTTCACCATTGATATACATGGTACCAATCTTGGTTGCACTGTTATAGGTACAAACTACATGAGCCCATTTATCTTTAAGCAAAGCAGCAACTCCGCCTGAACCGGTCAGGTCCTTGTTGAAGGTCCAACCTTGCCAGCCACCATTATCCTTGGTTTTACCGTCGCCAGGGAACCACAGATCTTCAGAAGTTGTTTTTGTTCCACCAACATCATAACGGCCAGCGAGTTTGCAATTACTGAAATCTCCGGCAATTTCAAACTGGAAACCGTAGAAAGCAGCTAAACCCATTACAAAATGACCTTTTTCCTGAGTTGTAGCTTTAACCCAGAAACTCAGGGTGAAATTTGCGGTTTTAATAAGCAGATCGCCATTTGAAATCTCAATAATACTGGAAGTACCATCGAATGTTGCAGCACTTCCTGCAGTTGTATTGCGTGAAGCACCATAGGAGACATTTATAACTCCATTTGCATGTGGATTATAAGTCCCGACCACATCATTAGCGTTACCTTCAAAGCTCCAATGAGCGATGGCACCGGTAGGAACAAATGTTCCGATTGTGGTAAAATTCCGAGTTACGGAGGTAAGAGCCAAAGCATTAGCTGACTTTAAGCCAGCTAAAAGGGTCAGTTTGTAAAGAGTGCCACTGCCCAGGTCAGCAGTCGGTGTAATGGTAATTGTTGATCCACTTGCGGTAACAGTAACTGCAATTGCAGCATTGTCATAATCCTGAATCAGGGTAACATTGGCTGGAATAGCCGTGGCAACATCAACATCAGTATTGAAGGTGGCCACGATCACTGGCTTAACCGGAACGATATTCGACGTGGTAGCGCCGTTAAGGTCGATAGCTCCAGCTACCAAAGCACTCAGCGTGAATGTAGTAGGTTCCTTCTTGCAACCACTCAACACAAGAGCGAACATCGCAGATACCAGGACAAGACTCATTAAGACATTTTTCCTTTTCATAAAATAGAGCATTTTAATGTGAGACTTAGATAAAATATTGTTCAGTAAATTATTATTCCATTAATTCCAGTTCGGATTTTGAATAAGAGTACCCTGTGAGATATCAATTTCGGTTTGCGGGATTGGAAGAAGTTCATTTTTACCTTCTACAAAACCAAGCGGACCGAGCACTTCAACAGCCCTGCCTGTACGAACAAGATCCCAGAAACGGGTATTCTCCAAGGCAAGTTCATGCTGACGCTCATTCAATATCAGTGCACGCAGCTTGTCCTTTGCTGTTTCAGTGATATCGGGCAGAATGGCAGAGTTCACGCCTCGTGCACGCTGACGAACCTTATTCAGGTAAATCAACGCATCAGCGGGCTTATTATTTTCATTCAAGGCTTCAGCAGCTATCAAAAGGACATCAGCGTAACGAATGAGCCTCCGATTATGTCCAAACTGGGTGGTCGTGTTATAACCAGGTACCCATACTTTTTGATTATAGCACTCTCGTTGAGAGATTTTTCCGTTATCATCGTATTCAAAATCCGGAGTGGTTCCATCGCCCAGGATTTTTACGCCATCCAGTGTTTCTCCAATATCTATTATCGTAGCATCAAGCCTGGGGTCGCCTGTTTCAAATGAATTCCTCAGAGTTTCAGAAGGCCTGTTAAACCCCCAGCCACGGTTCGGCGTGCCTCTGACTCCCTGTGTATTGGCAAATTGATCTCCAAAAGAACCTTCAACTTCCATTGCACCAACCTCAAAAACCGATTCAATACCATGTTCTCCAATTACCCCATTGGCATCAGCAAATACGGGTTCCAGATCATATTCACCTGAACGGATTACCTCTAATGCCTGCTCCTCTGCTGTAACAAAGAGTTTCTGGTAAAGTGCCACTTTAGCCATCAACGACTGAGCAGCACCCTTGGTGGCCCGACCGCGATCTGCAAGAGCTTCTGCACTGCGGACGGGAAGATTTGCAATGGCATATCCCAGATCTTCAACAATAAGCAGATAAACTTCTTCCTTCGTTGCCCGGGCTACCTGCAACGGAGGTGTCACGGAGGTAACAATCGGAACCCCACCCCAGGCACGCACCAGGTCGAAATAATAAACAGCTCTCAGGAATCTTGCCTCCGCGATGCATTGACTTTTCTCCTTTTCATCCATAACGATGGATGGAACTTTTTCAACGACCACATTTGCCCGCTTTATTCCTTGATAAAGTGTGCTCCACCAGCGATCCAGTCCGTCGGCTGTAGCATTCATCTTAAAATCATCGTATGGTCCGAGTGTGGTTAGCTGGTCGTTTGGATTGCTCCCCTTGTGTGAATCATCCGACATGATGTCTAAAATGGGATAACCGCCCATATTAAAGGACCAGTCGCGTAAAGTTGTGTACACAGCATTTGTAGCCAGCAAGGCATCTGAAGCTGAACTAGGGAATACCTCCTGAGTGAGTTCACCCTGAGGATTTTTCTGTAAGAAATCCGTACATCCTGTAAATGGGAGAATAAGCAGGACGGATGCTATTGTATATTTAATCAGTGCTTTCATCTTGCTTAAAATGTTAAGTTAAGACCTAAGGAATAAACTGCAGTAACCGGATAGGTTCCGTAATCGATGCCATTGGAAAGGACATCATAACTCCCAATCTCCGGGGTATACCCGGTAAATTTTGTAAGAGTGTAAACATTGGTTCCTTTCAGATAGACTCTCAGCTCACTGAGTTTCAGCCTGGAAGTAACTGAAGCAGGCACTTTGTAGGTCAGCATTATGTTTCGGAGCCTCATGAACGAACCGTCCTGGATAAATCGGTCGGATATTGAAAAATTGTAGCCTCCAAAGGAAGACCTTGGCTCTGTAGTACTCGTACCCGGTCCTGTCCACCTGTCGAAAACATGTTGCTCAAAATTGTAGGGATCAGGGCGAACGACTTCTTTACCATTGAATATTTTATTTCCGACCTGACCTTGAAAATCTGCTGAAAACTCAAATCCTTTATATGCAAGTTCGAAATTAAAACCATAGATGAATTTAGGAATGGAAGATCCGAGATAGGTACGATCGAGACTATTGAGTTTACCATCTCCGTTGGTATCAACAAATCGAAGGTCACCAATTTCTGCCTGTGACGAATGCGGATAGGCATCAAGTTCCTCCTGCGACTGAAAAACACCATCAGTTTTATATCCGTAAAACGCCCCGATGGGCAGTCCCACACGACTCTGCGTAACCGGCTGTCCATTCCCCAAATAACCTCCAATTAAAAGGGAATCTACCCCGCTTGCTCCACCAATGGATAACACCTCGTTATAAACTGTCGATCCCAGTACCCCCACACCATAGGTAAATTGTCCAATTTCATCGCGCCAGTTCAGGTTTAGCTCGAAACCCCGGTTGAGGACTGAACCAGCATTATACCGGATTTTCTGTCCCAGACCATTACCCATATGGCCAGGGGTCGAAAGTTCCACAAGAATATCGTCGGTTACACGGTTGTAGAAATCAAACTCACCGGTAAGCCTGTTTTTCAGCATCCCGAACTCAAGGCCGATATCGGTCTGTTTTGTACTTTCCCATTTCAGATCAGGATTACCGCTCTTGCCAAAGGATGCAGCGGCTATGGCAGCATCCGGATCACCGAGAACGGCAACAATATCAGACTGAACCCTAGCGAACCTGTCGTAATAACTAATCTTTTCATTACCAATGATCCCCCAGCTTGCCCGGAGCTTCAGAGTAGTGAAAACAGGCAACTTTTCCATGAAACTCTCACGTCCGATATTCCATCCGGCGGCTAGTGAAGGGAAGTTGGAAAAACGGTTAGCCGCAACAAATTTCGACGAACCATCGCGCCTGAAAGTGGCAGTAAACATATATTTGTCCATCAGTGTATAATTTATCCTGAAGAGGTAGGATAACATTGAATAGTACTGATTGGGATCCACACCGTTGTAAATGGATTGAATGGTATTGACGTTATTGGCGGGGTCATATATATAAGAGGGTCCGATGTACCAGAAGTCGCTTCCGTTGCGGATGACATTTTCTCCGGATAAGCCCATGGATTCCGATTTCGTTTCCTGCATGGTATAACCGGCTAAAGCATTGAAACTGTGTTTACCAAAAGTCTTCGAATAATTCAGGGTATTTTCCCACAACCAACTTACATTCTGAGAATTACCACTATATATATCACTGAGGATATTCTGCTGTTGTGTTGCGGTACCATCAGGATTATAAACAGTAAATGCCGGAGTAAAACTTTTCGAATTCCCAAAACTGGCATCCATTCCATAGCTCGACCTTAACGTAAATCCGTCCAGGAATGAATACTCGCCAAAAATATTGCCCACACCACGAACTCCTGAATTATAGTTATTTGAATTGGCCAGGTCGGCCAGCGGGTTTCCAACATTATACACAACACCATAAGATCCGTCAGGATAGAATGGGTTAAGCAGCGGTTGCGCCCGATAAACTGAATAAGTCACATTAGGGGAATTCTGATGTGAATAGGGTGCAAGGGTGAAGTTGTTACCAAATTTAATATGATCGGTCAGGTGGTAGGTGTTGTTTGCTTTGATTGTATAGCGTCTATAGCTGGACTTATCAATTATACCGTCCTGCTGGTATAAGCCAAAGCTTATATAGTATTCAGTTTTTGCAGTTGCACCGGAAATTGAAAACTGGCTATTATGCATGGGGGCAGGATTAAAGACCAGGCCCTGCCAATCAGTATTTGGAACAGCATCAACGTTATTATAAGTTCCGGTAACAATTTCGTTCGTAATGATTGCGAATTCCCGGCCATCGAGAAGGTCAATCTTTTTTGAAAGGTTCTGGATTCCCAATTCGGTACTAAAACTAAAAACTGGCTTTTCGGCGCCTTTTACTCCGGTTTTGGTGGTAACCATAATGACACCGTTGGCGCCTCTTGAACCATAAATTGCAGTTGCTGAAGCATCTTTAAGGACCTCCATCGAAGCAATGTCGGAGGAATTCAGAAATGAGATATTGTCGAGGATAACACCATCGACAACATATATAGGAGATGAATTATTAAAGGTACCGACGCCCCTTATTCGAACGACAGGGGCAGCTCCAGGCGCACCTGAAGTGCTTGTTACCTGAACGCCTGCTACTTTTCCCTGAAGGCTCTGCTCAGGGTTAACTGAAGTTATTTTTGTCAGGTCCTTAGCTTTCACCGAACTAACTGCACCGGTGAGATCGCTTTTCCGGATAGTACCATATCCTATAACAACCACTTCTTCCAAGGCAGCACTTTTTGTTTTAAGCACCACATCAATCTGGGTTTTTGTTCCAATCTCAACCTCTTGTCGCTCATAGCCAACAAATGAAAACACCAGCACCGCATCTCCGGCATTCACCTCAATCCGATAATTTCCGTTCATGTCGGTGATTGCACCATGAGTGGTCCCTTTCACCGCAACGGAGGCAGTAGGCAGGGATTCTCCCGTATCCGATCCGGTAACTCTCCCGGTAATGACTCTGCTCTGAGCAAAAGCAAAAGTGCCACCGGAAATAATCACCAGAAAAAGGATAATGACTTTCAGGTTTATAGGTTTCATATAAAGGTTTATTATTCGGAAATTAAAGATTCATTGGTTTCTCAAGGTTCAATTTTACCAAAGTTATAAGGGATGGATTTGCTTTCATAACAAACCCGTTTCACATCGCTACTTCATAAAAATAATAGATTTCACAGCAGTACTACAATAGTACGTCAAAATCTCAAAAGGAAATCATAAAGATTTTCTTCCGTATTGATATTTAACCTCTTGCGCAAACGATATCGACGCACTTCAACTCCACGCAGGGATATATTAAGCAGATGAGCAATCTCCTTGGATGAAATGTTAAGTCGCAGATAAGCACATAGCTTAAGGTCGCTCTGAGTTAAATTGGGAAAATTCAATTTCAGCCGGTTAATAAAATCCTGATGTGCCTGATCAAAATGAGTCTCAAATGTTTGCCAATCATCTTCTGAAGATAGCTGCTTATCAAATAGCCGAATGATTTTCTCGTGAAATGACCGTGAAAAAGCAGAACCCTTGTCACCCGATTGTCGCATGAATTCATCCCTGATTTTTATCAGCTGTTCATTTCTCTTGATAATGCTCATGGTATAATCGGCCAATTGCACATTCTTAAAATTCACTTCCGCCTCCAGCTTCTCATTTCGGAGCTTAATCACTTCCTGCTCAGCCTTAATCATCTCCTGACGGCGCTTTTCAATCTCTTCTTCCTCAATCCGCTGCTGATGCAGGCCTAATCTTTTCAAAAAGGTAATTCTTAAAAACACGATCAGTGCGATGACCATTAAACCATAAATAATCAAAGCTATAACCGAACTGTACCATGGCGATTTGATTATAAATGAATATGCTGTTGTCGGGCCAGGCAACCCATTGATATTCATGGAAACCATCTGCAACTTATAATCACCGGCAGGAAGACGGGTAAATGAAATGGATGATTGATTTTTCCAGGGTCCCCAGCTGGCCTCCAACCCTTCAAGCCGAGTACGATACAGTGGATGCCGGTACGCAGCACCCGCTGAAAAATCGATAGTCAGGCTTCTGAAATTATTGGATATCCTTATTCCGTGACGAACCGAATCCAATGATAAACAAAGCATATCACCATGTCGGTTGACAGCAGTAACTTTTCGTAT
>CAIXHD010000203.1 GCA_903919065.1 uncultured Bacteroidota bacterium | reverse complement strand
CCCGGCTCAGCAAATGATGCTCGCGATGATTCAAAATGCAGAAATCGATAAACTATGAGTTATCACATCACTTCCCTGGAAGATCAAAACTGGCAAACCGTCAAGCGTGCCATACTCGACCCCGAAACTAGTCAGCTTCCCGAAGAACAAACCGCAATGATCTGCCGGATTATCAGCCTGGCCAGACTCATCGACCGGCACCCCCAGGGGAAAACGGCCATCTCGCTACACATGAACAAGTACCCGGATATCTCCCGTCGTACCGCCACGCGCGATCTGCAGTGCGCCCGGGATCTGAATGTAACCCAGCAATCATTCAATTACGACTTTTGGCACAATTGGCTGGTAAATGATATCATTGATCAAATCCAGGCAGCCAAAGCCCGGGGGGATCTCCGCAACTGGTCGTCTGGTCACGCGAACCTGATACGCGCTATCGGAGAAAAAATACCCGAGGAAAAGGACCCGAAATTGGTAGAAAAGCACACGTTCCTGATCCAGCTGAATCAGCACTCCAAAACCATCAATATCGACATGAAGGATATCGATACCTACAGCCCGGCTGAACTCAAGGCAATATCCGATGGGATTTATACCGAAATCTCGGAAGAAGATACCGCGGAAATCTTTAAAACATGACAGAAGAATTAACGCTCAACCGCCCGCAACTTTCCAGCCTGCTGCTGAACCCACGGTCAAAATGTGATATCTGGAGCCGGGCAACCGGGAAATCATTTCTTGTGGGTTGGGATATCAATGCCGTGAACCGCCGGATGCCTCGGGCTCTGACCTCTGTTACCGGTCAGACTTATGGACAGCTGCTCACCCGGACGCTCCCCTCAACATTCAAATTCCTGGAGGCCATGGGATATGCCAAGGATAAAAACTATGTGGTCGGTCGCCGGCCACCCTCTAGCTTCCTTACCCCGTATGAAAAGATCATGAAATTCGATAACGTTATTTCCTTCGCAAACGGGAATGCCATCTTGATGCTGTCGCAGGATCGCATCGGATCCGCACGTGGTCCGAACGTGGATTATGAAATACTGGATGAAGCGCTCACCATAGACAAAGAACGATACGACCAGGAAACCTCCCAACGAACCGTGGGAATGAGGATCTCTGGGGCCCGAACTCTGGGAACTTTGTTCCGTTCCACCACGGTTATCATTACGTTTCATCGATGCCATATTCCCAAACACAAAAGTGGCTGCTTGATTTCGCCGATTATTACGAAACAGAAGCCGGACTCCAAATATTCTCCATCTGGAACCGGATCGTAAAATTGCAGATGGAGCTGATCCCTGCCTATTACGCCAGGGACATGAAACTCTATACCCTGATCAATAACGAAACCATCCGCCTCCGGAAGCAAATCCTACCGTTTGTATCCAAATCAGGGGTACTGTTTACCCTGGCCAATGCCTTCGATAACATAGACAACATCGGAATATCCTATATCATCAGGGAATACGAAAAACAAAACCTTCTGACCTTCATGATTGAAATCATGAACATTTTCCTGGATACGGTTGAGGACTGTTATTACCATTTGAACGAGGCCAAACACGTGTACTTCAATGCCACCAACGATGGATTCATCCGGGATATGGCTGAAAATACCAACTGGGATTTTTCCAGATTGGCCGCCGAGGACTCTCGCTTTGATAAAGATTGCAATCCGGATGCACCACTAGAAATCACACCGGATTGGGGCAGTTCCATTTCCCTATTCACTGTCGGCCAGGAGGGAGGGGTGGATTTTGTCAATAGTTCGGCAGGACTCGTTGACAATTTTATTAATGAGTTTTTCGTAAAACCGGATAACCCAAACGGAGTGATGATTAACACCCTCACAGATCAATTTACAGACTATTACAGGCATCATCATGATAAAACGATCATCTATTACCGGGATCGGTATGGTGACAGCAAGAACCCTAACGTGAACAAATCCGCTTCATACAACGACCAGGCAATCGCCCGGCTGGAAAAAGCAGGCTGGACGGTTATTCAGGAAGTGCACAAGGGAATGGAACCCCCGCAACATGACAAATACCTTTTGTGGGGCAATATCCTCAAAGGCTCGGATCCGGCGTTTCCGCAGGTCCGTTTCAATGGTACGAAATGCAAATACACCCTCATATCCATGAACAATACTCAGGTGGTCCAGAAAGAAGGGAAATTCTCGAAAAACAAGAAGTCGGAACAATCCAGAACTATCCTTCCGGAAATGGCAACCCACTTTTCAGATTCCGTGGACAAAAGGATCTGGACGAAATATGGCCATCTGCTTACAGCTCAATCCACTTTTGTAGCGGCGCGAACATAAACTGTGGCAGGAATTCGATTCAGAAACGGAAAGCCATGTTGAAACTCTAACAGGAATAGAGGACTCCCACAATCCCAAACTGTGAAGTTTATCAATCTGTTGTAATCGCAGATGCTTTGCGGATCGGCGTTCATCGGTTGAGTTCGATGGTGG
>CAIXHD010000202.1 GCA_903919065.1 uncultured Bacteroidota bacterium | reverse complement strand
GATAAATGTTTCATCAACCAAAGAAGCAAAGGTCATGATTGTGAACGGCTCCTGCATCGACCGGCATCCTATTTCAATTTGAACCCTGGGCTCGATATACCCTGGTGATTTAATCACATTGGGATAATTCACAATAATGATTCGGGGATCCTGATCGGTACTTTCGGCTTCGACCACATTAAAGATCAATTCGTTTATCCCTTTGGCTGAAAACTGCCCTTGCAATTCCTCAAAGAAGGGCCCGGCAGTGTACTCACTGGCCGCCTTTCGAAGTTTGGTCCGTTGACTTTTTGTTAATTCCCCACCAAACCCCAAATATGCCCGGTCAATCGATAGGTCAACATCTTCTGAAAACCGTTGAATCAGTTTCCAGGCCTTACTCAATGAGGTCCCACCCTTAAAAACAAGATGCTTCCCTGCCTCCATTTCAAAAATAACGGACAGCGTTTGAACTACCCACCAGTCCTTCTCTACAGCAAAGGACGGCATACCAGTCTCGTTGCTGATCTGATTAAAGATTGCTTCTTTATCAGCCGGGCTTAGGTCAAGAAAAGGTGGTCGTATCACAACATTGCTTTCTTCATTATTTTTTGAATCCAAACCGGTGCCAAAGGAATATCGTGTAGGAGATGTTCTTTGTTCTCGCCCTTTAATAATTGAATGATCTTAACTTCTTCAGCATCCGTCTGATTATTAATGCCAATTTCTTTTAGCGCCTGTATCACTAGCCGACTAATGGCCCCTTTGGCCAACAGAGTCTTTGAGGAAGCTCTTTTGAAATTTATGGTTCGCTTGCCAACTTTCACGATCCTGGGCGATCCATCAGTCAACATAACAATCTTCATGGGTACCTGCGTACTTAAACCGAGAGCGTTCAATGCATAGGCCCCGGTAGGTATCGTACGTATACGATCCCGTTTGGCAATAGCCGCAGCCACTTCTTCTGCTGATGGAAGGGTCTCCCCGATCAGTTCGCTGACTTTCGGCCGGACGTAAATTCCTTGGGCCACACGGGTTATTTCTCTCTTTTTTTCCAACCGGTGCAATGCCAAACGAACAGCTTCTGCTGATCCCAGAGAGTAGAAGTCTTCCGCGAAAATCAAAAGACCCCTGCTCGTTTTCTTAATCTTTTCTAATATTTGTTTTTCAATGCTTTGCATCGCCTATTTTGGAAATTTTTGTAACGAATTTAGCAATAATTTGTTACAAATTCTCTATTGTACAGTTTTCTATTAGTCACTTTTTCCCCTTATTCTCACCCGGATTCGGCCTGCCACTAACATCAGGTCTTTTTGAAAAGCGGTAAGTTTCCTCAATTTATTTCATGGTCCTGATCCGATCAGGAAAATCTGTCTGAAGCATTTCAGCGAACTGGTCAAAATTCTCTTGTACAGCAGCGATTGTTGTCCGGCCATTCTTTAGTGAAACAAGTTGGAATATCTAATACTCTCAAACTGAATAGACTTGTACAAGCTGGGCCGCGGAACCTTCATTGCTTCGCACTCGGTCAGTTTGCGGATACACAAACAGACATTCGCCCTGGACCGGCTCGTTCACCGTTCATTTCGGGTAAATCTTAAGGGAGAATCAATGCGTAAAACAAGAAAGAGAGTAACTGAAAACTAATTATTAATTTTAGAAGGAAAATGGATCGCGTTCTTTATTGAAGTATTGAGCTGAAAATGACTGCTCACATTGCTCCGGAAT
>CAIXHD010000201.1 GCA_903919065.1 uncultured Bacteroidota bacterium | reverse complement strand
TAAATGGCCATATTCTTCATAATCAAGGATATCAGGGTCAAGGAATGGTTGTCGCTGTTCTTGATGCCGGATTTCATAATGTTAATATCAACCCTGCTTTTGATTCCCTGTGGTCGAAGCATCACGTTCTGGGAAACTGGGATTTTGTCCATGACAGGCCAGTCCTTTTCGACGGCAATCAGCACGGTGCACAGGTTTTATCGATAATGGCTGCCAACCTGCCGGGTCAGTTTATTGGTTCAGCTCCCCAGGCATCTTATTATCTTTTAATAACTGAAGATGTGGCAGGTGAATATCCGGTTGAGGAAGACAATTGGGTATCAGGTGCAGAATATGCTGACAGTGTGGGTGCAGATCTGATTAACTCATCTCTGGGATATTCGGAATTTGATGATGCATCCATGAATCATACTTATGCTGATATGAACGGCAGATCCACGCGCATTTCGCTTGCTGCAACAATAGCCGGCCGCAAAGGCATTCTGGTTTGCTCGAGTGCTGCAAATGAAGGCAACAAGGCCTGGCACTATATAACAGCACCTGCTGATGCCGACAGCATCCTGACTGTGGGAGCCGTTGACTCTCTCGGAAAATATGCCTATTTCAGCTCCACCGGACCAACATTTGATAAGCGAATAAAACCTAATGTTTCCGGCCAGGGATTGAGTACCGCATTCGTCAGCACCAGTGGAACACTGGCCCGCGGCAACGGCACCTCTTACAGCTCCCCACTGGTTTGCGGACTTACCACCTGCTTATGGCAGGCAAACCGAACTTTGAGCCCGATCAAGATTATTGAAGCGATCCAGAAGAGCGCTTCACAGGCAAATTCACCCGACTCACTGCTTGGATACGGACTGCCGGATTACGGAAAAGCATGGTTTCTGATACAAGGGATAAACCCTGTAAAGCTTGATAATGAATCACTTTTCGGTGTTTTCCCTAATCCTTTTACTGATAAGCTGACTGTGGATTTTTACTCCCACGACGCGCAGGATATTACTATTGAATTGTTGAACTCATCGGGAGAAATGCTGTATACCAAGCCGGCAGCAGTTGGTTATACTTCGATTAACCGTATAGAAATCAATGAATTCCAACACCTGGCATCCGGTATTTATTTCCTGCGGATCAATACAAAAACTACGCACCATCAGCAGCGGGTAGTAAAGGTTTCAAAATAATATACTACTTCAAGCATGGCGGAGCAGGAACCACTGGGGCTTTTCGAACTCAACCGGCAAATTCGCATGATTGTTCAGGCGGGTTTTCCAGGAACGGTGTGGGTAGTGGCAGAAATCAGCGACTTTTCTGTTAACCGGAACGGGCACTGTTATCTCGAACTTATCGAGAAAGAACCAGACGGCAACAAGATACTGGCTCGATCAAGAGCTACCATCTGGGCATCTGCCTATCGAATGCTGCGTCCATTCTTTGAATCTGCCACCGGTCAGGAATTAATGCCGGGCATCAAGATTTTGGTTAAAGCAGATATCGAATTCCACGAACTTTACTCGATAAGCCTAAATATCAGAGACATCGAACCCAGCTTTACGGTTGGTGATCTGGCTCGCAAACGTCAGATGATTATCAGGAAACTTCAGGAAGCGGGTATTTTCGAGATGAATAAAGAGCTTGAGATGCCACTGGTTCCACAGAAAATTGCCATAATTTCCTCACCTACTGCTGCCGGATATGGCGATTTCACCGATCAGCTGGTAAAAAACCAGTCGGGATTTGTCTTTTATCCGCACCTTTTCCCTGCAGTGATGCAAGGAGAGGAAACGAGCAGCTCAATTATCGCTGCCCTGGACAGGATTGTCGGTTACGGTGACTTCTTCGACACGGTGGTTATTATCCGCGGAGGCGGCTCGAAGCTCGACCTGAGCAGTTTTGATGATTTTGACCTCGCCTTCAATGTGGCGCAATTCCCAATACCTGTAATTACCGGGATCGGCCACGAGCAGGATGATTCCATCATCGACCTGGTAGCCAATACCCGATGCAAGACTCCAACCGCCGTGGCAGAATTTCTGATCAGCCGTGTGGAAGAGTTTGAAAACCGATTGGATTACTCGGTTCAGAATACCATTGATTATGTCCAATCTTACCTGTCAGATGAGAAAAACTCCCTGGCCGGCATCATGGAAGGCATGCGATTAAGAATCAGGGGATATAAGGATTACAAACAACTGGCTCTGGCGCAGCTGCTTATGCGATCGAAAAGTTCTGTAACCCATTACTTCAGACTTCATCAGGATAAGCTGGCACGTTTTGAGCAAACAGCGACATTAAAGGATCCTGTCAATATTTTGAAGATGGGATACTCTATCACGCTTAAAGACGGAAAACCCTTGAAATCAGTGAGCGAAGTAACCATTGGAGACCAATTGATAACTCGGGTTTCCGATGGAAGGATATATTCAGTAACAAGTAAGAAAGAGGAGATTCGAAGGCCAATTTTGAAGACCAAGACCAATTTTGAATTTTGAAATTTCAACCCAAAACCCGATACCTGATACCCGATACCCGATACCCCATACCCCATACCTAATACCCCATACCTAATACCCAATTTTTATGAACCTAAGACCCCGAATGTTATCGAAAATTGATGAGATGGAGAAAATCATCAATGAAGCACAGGTTTGCTATCTGGGAATGGCAGAGGACAATAATCCTTATGTACTGCCGATGAATTTTGCCTACGAACCGGGTGTGATGTATTTGCATGCTGCACCAGAGGGGCATAAGCTTGAGGTT
>CAIXHD010000200.1 GCA_903919065.1 uncultured Bacteroidota bacterium | reverse complement strand
GGGTTTAAGAATCAGTCCACGGGTTACAATATCGCCGATGCGGTTGGGTGTGGTGATGGCCATTGTCAGGCTTGATAAAATCCCCGCCATGGCTTTCAGGTAGGTTACCGGCTCCAGACGGTTCACCAGTCGCTGCCATTTAATGGCTTCGGAGGAGAAATTCAGGACGATCAGCAAAATAGCTGCAGCGAGAAAAAAGAGCCGGTTGCCAGTGAAAGCATCCGAGAATCGTTGGCCTGCCTGGTCCCAGTGTTCGAACGTAACCAGCCGGTAAACCAGGTAGGCTAAGGCTATTATAGCCAGTAATGCCTTTATTATCGCAGATTGCCTCGGACTGATTTTCAAAATCTCTACTTTTGACGAAGTTTAAGAAAAGTAAATATAGCATTAACTAATTAACAGGCAATCCACCTGACACCCGACACCCGATACCTGATACCCGAAACCCGATACCCGATACCTATGTCAAAACGCGTACGCCCTAAAAAATTCCTCGGACAACATTTTCTTACTGATATTCCGACAGCTCTTCGGATAGCTGATGGGCTGGGAGCATTGGATAATGGACTGGTGCTGGAGGTGGGGCCAGGAATGGGAGTGCTTACCGGCCGATTGCTTGAGCGATTTGGCGAAAGATTGTGGGTAATAGAAATTGATAATGAGTCGGTTGAGTATTTGAAAGAAAAATTTCCGGTTTTGGTTCCACAAATTCTGGCTGAAGACTTTCTACAGTATGATTTGAAGAGATTAACGGAAGGACCGATCTCTGTCATCGGTAATTTCCCTTACAATATTTCTTCACAGATTTTATTTCGTTTGCTGGAATACCGTGATCAGGTGATGGAGATCACCGGTATGTTTCAGAAGGAGGTGGCCCAGCGGCTGACTTCAGGTCCGGGCAACCGCGACTATGGCATTCTGAGTGTTTTGATGGGCGCTTTTTACGACTCGGAATATCTGTATAGTGTATCTCCCGATGTTTTTGATCCTCCGCCGAAAGTCAACTCCGGGGTTATCCGGTTTGTACGCAAGGAAGACATAAGCCTGCCGTGTTCACCAGTTACTTTTAAACGGATAGTGAAGATGGCATTTAATCAGCGACGGAAAACTTTGCGCAATGCATTGTCGGCTGTCTGGACACCGGAATATGAGGCTACCGGATTCGGTCAGCAACGGGCCGAGCAGCTCAGTGTGGCGCAGTTTCTGGAGTTGGGGGTGATTGAAGATAATTGTGCTCGCTGACGCTCGCTAATTATGCTCACTGCGTTCGCTAAATGTGCTCCCTTCGGTCGCTAATTATGCTCACTGCGTTCGCTAATTATGCGCTTCGCGCTAACTGGTTCGTGGTTTGGGACGGGGTTCCCGCCTTCGCGGGAATGACAACTCTTCGAGGGCAATTTCTTTCGTGTTTCGTGTCACGTGTTTCGTGTCACGTCTTCTTACACCGTCGAAATCGCCACCACCGGATTAAGCCTTGAGGCCCGCCACGCTGGAGCAAAGCCGGCGATAATGCCAATGCCTGCGGAGATAGCCAAGCCAAGTACGATATTGTTCAATCCCAGAACAATCTTAAAATCCATCATGGAATTGGCAATTAATGAGCCGATAAATATCAGAAGAAGTCCTACAGCACCGCCCAGAACAGAAAGAGTGATGGCTTCGAACAGGAATTCGAATAATATAAAAACGTTACGTGCACCGATGGCTTTTTGGATTCCGATAATCTTGGTACGTTCCCTGACTGTTACATACATGATGTTAGCGATGCCAAAACCACCCACCAGGATGGCAAATCCTCCGATAATAAATCCTGCCAGGTTAAGGGTCATCAACAGCGAATCGAAAGCGGTGGTGAGCATCGACATAGTATTTAGAGCAAAATTATCTTCCTCGATAGGCTTTAATTTTCTGATGGAGCGCATGATCCCGGTAAGCTCATCAAGCATTTCGTCAAGGGGAACACCTGCTTTTGATTTCACCAGGAGGGTAGGGCGAACATTATAACTGCGGATATTCAGAAGGGTTCGGGCATAATTCAACGGAATCATAGAGATTTCATCATTGCTGCCGGCATTGATTCCTTCACCTTCCTTTTTAAATATTCCTACCACTATAACTTTTGCGGAGGATATTTCAAACGATTTTCCGATCGGACTTTCGCCGGGGAACAGGTCATCTGCAATCTTTCGGCCAATAACGGCAACATTGACTCCGCTCCTGAATTCCGATTGTGAGATAAACCGTCCTTCTTCGACTTCAAACGTCCGGACTTTTTCATAATCCTCCGAGACCGCAAGAATATTTACCTCCGGAATAGAGTTGTTTTTATAACTCACATTTCTGGGTCCCTGAATTGTAAATGCAGAAGATTCAACGGTGTTGGCGCGCTTCATGATTTCATCCATTTCACGAAGCTCCGTCTCGGGGCGCTGGACGTATTTCCACCACTGGAACCCCGGACCAAACATGATCGGCCACTTTTGAATATAAACAACATTATCGCCCAATTCGGAGATGTTCTTTTTGATGGTCCGGCCAAGAGAATCT
>CAIXHD010000199.1 GCA_903919065.1 uncultured Bacteroidota bacterium | reverse complement strand
GCATAATAGCATTTATAGGTCACTATCCATATCGTGTCCTCCAACATGCTGTGCGCTTCAAAAAGCATAAATGATTTATAATCGCCTGCAGGCACCCGGAGAAGTGAATCAACAAGAACGGTTTTTATGGTTCCGGGAAAATCAAAACTTATAAGAGGGTACAGTTTCTTTGAAGGAAACAGTTGGGGACATTCATAAAATACATATCCTGAGGCACTTCTTATCTGACCATTGTCTGATGTTAAGTATTTATCGATGGGATGAACCGAAAAATCTCCTTCCAGATGGAAGAACCTGAAACCAAGCATGAGGGTATCGGATGAGATATACATACTGTCGGTTTTCCGGTCAAAAACCCGCCCATCGTCATATATGCTGTAATTCTTGTATACCCAGTAATTGCCAACTTCAAGGGGAAACCATTTCAGGGGAGTGCAAAAAGGAGTGATGCTGGTCTCTTTCCGGCAATCGGTGAAGAGAAGGCAAATGACTCCAGAGAACAATATGGTTCTCAATAACCGCTTCATTATAAGGTCTTCTACGGAACTGTATCCCTGATGTTTCAGCTCTGAAGTCGGGTTACCCGAACGGCAATCATTTTCTCATGCTCCTCATCAGTTATTGCCGGGTCTTTCATGCTGAGGAATAAGGCACATGGCAATTCAGCACAATCTCCACAACTTTCATAACCCTTCTCATTAAAGGCACATTGAAACAACGGGCACACTTTGTTTGGCATCATTTCTTTGGCCCAAAAAGTAGAGCCCTGAACGGCATAGCATCCAGCGCAGGTTTTATTATAAAACTCGCACTCGTCGCAGGCCAGTCCGCATAACGAAATTGTATTCATTTTCGATTTTCTCAGCGGTGAAAACTTTCTCCAATGAATTTAAGGCCATCACTGATTCCGGTCCGCCAGTAAACCCAGGAATGTCCGCCATCACGGGTCCGGTATTCATGTTTAATCTGCTTGTCGCGCAAAAGCACATGCAGTGCCGAATTGCCTTTGTAAAGGAAATCATCATCTCCGCAATCGATGTAAAACCTGACCTTTTCAAGTTGTTCTTTTGGTAAAGTCTGAGCCAGGTCAAGAATGCTGTTAGCCCTGTAGTGCGCAGTAAGCAGCGATTTGTCAGAGGTAAGTCCAAAAAGTTTTTCGAACAATCCGTCACGATTGCCAGAAGGTTTAGCCTTGATTTCTTCGTCGGTCCAGACAGCTGAACTATAAGCGGCACAGGCAACAAACTTATCGGGGTGTTTCATTGAAAATAGCAATGATCCGAATCCACCCATCGACAGGCCGGCAATACCCCGGAATTCCTTTGAGGCGCGGGTCCGGTAATTATTATCGATATAGGGGATTAATTCCTGGATAAACATGTCCTCATATTTCTCCGATCCATCTGCATTATTCATATACCAGGTGGCTTTAGCATCAGGCATTACAATAATCATCGGCGGTATTTCACGTGCGGCAATGGCCTTGTCGGCTGTCAGATTTACCTCACCAAACTGTATCCAACCGGATTCATTGTCAGTATATCCATGCAAAAGATAAACAACAGGATATAAGCGGGTGCCTTCCTTATAATCCGGTGGCAAATAAACCGCATAATTTACCGCATGTCCAAGAATAGGACTCTGCATCGAAAGGCCTTCCAGCACTTGCCCCATAGGAGCAACCTGAGTGAAGGCAGTAAAAGAAATCGAAATAAAAAGGCTGAAAATCAGTAGTTTAGTTTTCATGATTCTCTAATTTATGAGGACCATAAATTAGTCATTTATGCCATGATAAACACTGCTATCGAACAGATTGATGTGATATTTTGTCCGCCAGGATCTTTGCTTTTTGAAAAAGTTCGGGGTGCTGTTTCGAATCGAATCCACAAATATCTGACAGGATTAATTCTGTTCCCTTTGCAGATAAATCGTAAAACTCCTCATCCCCGGGAAGCCTTTTGCCGTTTTCGTCTGTTGCCCTGAAATAGAAGCTTGTGACCAGCACAAAAAGAATTTTATCGTAAGGCAGATTTTGATCAATGGCAAGTGTTATGGCACCGGCAAGCCTGTCCTCCGGTCCGAGTTTGCGCATCAGGTCGCAACCGACACGGTAAATGGTATCGCCTAAAGACTTGTTTTGAAAGCGGTTAATAAGGTCATCAATATGAGCGGTTAATGCTTCAATGGTGAATTCATCGGCATACTTGCTTAACAGGATATCTGCTGCCTGAAGCATGGCCTCCCTCACCTGTTTTTTTATTTCCGGTATTAAAAGAGCCTCATACAAGTAAACAAAATCGGGATTGTGAAGATATCCAAGATAGGCCGTCGCTGCATGCCCCAGATTGTGAATGAAAAGTTTACGATCGACCCAGGCTTTCATGTTTTCTTTGGGCGACAGGCCCTGAATTGCCGGAATTGAGTTTTTAAACGCCAGTTTATCCAGGATCAGGGTATTATAGGGTTCGGCAAATACCTGCAAAATGTCTTCCTCAATATCCCTTTCAAGCATGATAGGAACCATTTTCCCTATGCTGGTTTCCACCAGGCCTACTAATTCCGTTAGCGGATACCAGGATGGCAACTGACGCGATAGTTCCACCCGCATATATTCAGAAGCATTCCGAAGATTTTCTGCGATAATAATATCCAGGGGGAGTTCGGGATTGGTCTGATATCGAACTAGTAATCCTTTGGCAATTAATGGAATTACAGCCGGAAGACCGGCAATTCCCACCGAAACGGCAAGAATGTTTGCAGTAGCAATTTCATTAGCAACATGAACAGCATCCTCAGCATGAATGCCACGAACATTGCTGATATTGAGTGTTTCTGTCTGTTCGCCTTTGATTAGTACATTGTAATTTCTACGGCGATTAAGCTCCTCGATAACGGGTCGGTAAGTATCAATAAAAACTACTTCATAT
>CAIXHD010000198.1 GCA_903919065.1 uncultured Bacteroidota bacterium | reverse complement strand
GTACTTCATAAGCGCGATAATTTCCGAAATGCTTTCGATCATTTCGATCCTTCAGTGGTGGCTGGATATGATGAAAGCAAGATTCAGGAACTCATGAATAATGCCGGAATTATCAGAAATCAACTTAAGATCAGATCTGCGGTGATCAATGCGAAGGCATTTCTGGACATTCAGACACAATTCGGGAGCTTCGATGCCTATATCTGGGGTTTTACTGAAGGCAAAGTGGAGCATCATGCATTGACCTCACTCAAAGGTATGCCTGCCAAAACGGAATTGTCCGATCGTATCAGTAAGGATCTGATCAAGAGGGGTTTCAAGTTCGTTGGATCCACTATTGTGTACGCTTTTTTACAGGCTGCAGGGATGGTAAATGACCATCTGACCCAGTGTTTCAGGTATGCTGAGCTGGGTGGATCAACATGATGAAAAAAAAAGTGGCTGATTTTTTTCGATAAAAGCAAAGTTCCTTTATATTTGCAGTCCCAAATGCGAGAATAGCTCAGTTGGTAGAGCACGACCTTGCCAAGGTCGGGGTCGCGGGTTCGAGTCCCGTTTCTCGCTCAGAAAATAGCCTGGATGTATCTACCGCATTCAGGTTTTTATTTGTAGAGGCCCGGGTGGCGGAACTGGTAGACGCGCTGGACTTAAAATCCAGTGGCCATTACGGTCGTACCGGTTCGATTCCGGTCCCGGGTACAAAAAATAGCTGACTTGCCGTCAGCTATTTTTTTAGGACAGTCTTCAGTCCACAGTCCACAGTCTTCAGTACTCAGTCTTCAGACGGCAGTATCAATAGCCATGGGTTTTAACCCGTGGGTCAGATGACGATGCGAGGCACCAGGACCAATTTTGAATTTTGAAATTTCAAGACCAAGGTTGCTTTCAGAGAGTTGCCATTCCCGCGGAGGCGGGAACCCTGTCGCATACTACGACACCATGCAATAGCTACTGAGTACTGAGTACTGAGTACTGAAGACTGGAGACTGGAGACTGAAGACTGAAGACCGAAGACTGCCTACAGCTTCATGTAAAACTTGTCGAACGCCTCCTGATCCCAGTGAATAGCCAGCGGATCGGCAGCAAGGAATTGAATTAATCCTGCGGCATAGGCAACCAGGGATGCCATGTTTTCATAATCCATATTCTGTGCTTCGTCTGTTACTTTGTGAATAACTTGCAAGTTGTCAGTAGTTACCAGAGTAAACGCCGGAATATTCAGTATGGTTTTTTCTCCTTCATGTATTACGGCGAATGCAGCATTATCAGACGCCTGAAATACTTTCGGAGTGGTTTGGTAAACATCAACACATTCCCAGTTGGTATTTTTATTGTAGCTATCCAGCAGATCATCAAAATCCGTAAAAATGTCACCTGTTAGAAGGTACTTGTTTTTACCAAGTGTGGCAGATTCGCCTTCCATTTCAAAATTCAGGTTGAGTTTTACCTGATCCAGGGGGATTAAGGGATGGGCTACAAACCATCTTGAGCCGCGCATACCCATTTCTTCACCACTGAAGGCAGCGAATAGGATGGAACGCTTTGGCATTACAGGCATCGCCCCGATAGTTTTTGCCAGGGCCATTAAAGTAGCCGTGCCTGAGGCGTTATCATCAGCTCCGTTATAAATCGAATCGCCATTAACCGGCTGTCTGATCCCGATATGGTCAAAATGGGCAGAAAGTATAATCCACTCGTTTTTTAGCAGTGAATCAGATCCTTCGAGCATACCAATCACATTTCGTTCGGCGATTTCTGCATTGTTTCTTGTTGTCGTATATTCCTGAAAATATCCGGTTTCTGTTGAAAAGGGCTTTAATCCTGCTTCCTGAAATACAGAAGCAATATACTCTGCAGCTGCTTTCATCTCCAATGAGCCATTCTTTCTGCCTTTCATGTCATCACTTGCCAGAAAATAGCACCATGTTTTAAGATTTGCAGCAGTTCCCGGTAAGGTATCCTGTGCCCTGACTCCGGTTAATCCCGACAGGAGCAAAATGGAAATGAGAAATATGTTTTTCATGGTGTAAAGATTTATATTTTTGATCAATCTGTTTAACAAATAAGCTATGAGTAGATCAATAAGGTATATATCCGGATTCATATTGCTGATATTAATCGTTTGCGCTTCTTGTACGAAGAAAAATCCGGTGATAGAGATACAGACTCCAAAGGGGAATATTGTGGTTGAATTATACCTCGATAAAGCACCTGTTACTGCCGGTAATTTTCTAAAACTCGCACAAGATCATATGCTTGACGGAGGGAGCTTTTATCGGGCAGTCAGAAGTACCGCAGATGCCAATCCAATAAAAATTGAAGTCTTGCAGGGTGGTATTGATGGTAAGGAAAATATGCCTGATGTGAAGCCAATCCGACATGAGACAACCAAAGAAACGGGAATCAGACATCTGGAAGGAGTGATATCCATGGCTCGTTCAACTCCAGGTTCAGCAAGAAGTGAATTCTTTATTTGCATGGGAAATCAACCTGAACTGGATTTTGGAGGAAGAAGAAATCCTGATGGTCAGGGGTTTGCAGCTTTTGGTAAGGTTATCGACGGGTATTTTCTTGCAGAGCAGATCTGGAGCGGACCGGCCATCGGACAGAAAATAGATCCTCCGGTAAGGATTCATAAAGTAATAGTCAGATGATGGATGTCCATCCGCTTGCCCTGCATTTTTCGGAAAGGGGAATGAGAATTCTTCGTTTTCCTATCACACGCCTGATATTGGCACTCGTCTTTCTTGTCGCTTTTACCGGCTTAGCACTTGGACTGGCCTCCTGGATATCCAAAGACCTTCTTAACGGCGAAAACAAATTGCTTGGTTCTGCAATTCGTATGGTTCTGGCTTGCAGTTTTACCTGGATCGGCTATGTTTTCTATTGTGCCACAGTTGAAGGGCGAAGGGTGCATGAATTGAATCCGCGTAAGGCATTTCGTCAGGTTAGCCTGGGACTGTTACTCGGATTTGGATTCATCTCCCTAATCATGCTAGTCATGTTTATCGCCGGTGGTTATCACGTTTCGGGAATCAAGACAGCGGCAGTATTGCTGCCTGTTCTGATCATGTCGGTACAGGCTGGCATTGTTGAAGAGATCTTGAGTCGTGGAATCATTTTCCGTATTGCCGAAGAGGGTATCGGAACCTGGTTGTCTATGGCACTATCGGCACTTATTTTTGGATTTCTGCATATCTGGAATCCTAATGCCACTTTTTTCAGTTCGGTTTCCATCGCCATAACTGCGGGTGTGATCCTCGCTATGCTTTATGTTATCACACGCCAGCTCTGGGTGCCCATCGGCCTTCATATTGGCTGGAATTTTGCCCTTGGAGGTGTTTATGGTGCTCCGGTATCAGGTGGGGAGCCCGACGGGATTCTCAATGCTTCATTTACAGGTCCGGATTGGCTTACCGGAGGAGCATTCGGTCCGGAGGCATCTGTTATTATGGTAGTAGTTTTTGTGGTTTTTGGATTTTACCTGATCAGGAAAAGCATTAAAGATAAAAGTTGGATAAAACCTATGTGGAGAAATCAGCAATGATCAGAATTGTAAAAGCAACAGAATCAGATATTAAGGTGATAGCTGATTTTCAAATAACTATGGCCAGGGAGACTGAAGGCATGGAACTGGATGCTGACACGGTACTTCGTGGGGTTGGTTCTGTATTTGCAGATCCGGGCAAGGGTTTTTATCTGGTAGCCAAAGAGGATGACCTGATTGTCGGAAGCCTGATGATCACCTATGAGTGGTCAGATTGGCGTGCCCGGCAGGTTTGGTGGATCCAATCGCTTTATGTACTTCCAGAGTGGCGCCGGCAGGGAGTTTTTAAGCAGATGTATGCCTGGTTAGAGGATAAATTGAAGAATGACGATTCTATTGGTGGCATCCGTTTATATGTCGACAAGACGAATGAATCCGCACAAAAAGTATATGAATCGCTGGGTATGGACGGCAACCATTACCGTTTTTATGAAAAAATGAAATGACCGGGAGGACTCATAGGTCCTCCCCTACGGTTTTACGCGAATTATCATCATCCCGTCAAATACCGGGAGCAACAGGTTTTCAACCCTCGGATCGGCCTGTATATGGTCGTTAAATCGTCGTAATCCGTTGGTGAAATGATCGTTTTCAGGAATATCCTTTTCTAATACCTTGCCACTCCACAAAGTGTTGTCTGCAATAAGAAAACCGCCCGCCCGGGTATTTTTAACAGCAGCTTCATAATACTCAATGTATTGATTCTTTTCTCCGTCGATAAATACAAGATCAAATGTCATAGCAAGTTCCGGAATGATTCTGAGTGCATCCCCTATATGCAGATGGATCTTAGTGCCGTCGGGTGATTCTTTGAACCATTTATTGATAAGTGGCTGCAACTCATCATTGATTTCGATGGTATGCAATTCTGCTTCCTGAGACAATCCGGCAGCCATAGCCAGGGCACCATAGCCAGTAAACGTTCCAATTTCAAGCACTCTTGAAGGGTTTATCATGTGGCATACCATTTCGAGAAACTTGCCGATCAAGTGGTCGGAGGTTCGTCGCGGATGATGAACCTTGACATAAGTATCCCTGAATAGTTGTGTCATGAGCTGGCTCTCGGCCGTGGTATGATCAAGTACATACCGGTCAAGCAGTGGATGGGTAATGCCTTTATGCTTGAAAAAATCGCTCATTTGAATATCAGCATGGATAATTTTTCGGGTGCGAAAATCTCATTTGCTGTTTCGATAAGATGATCGGCTGAGATCTCTTCGATTTTTTTCTGGATGGTTTCCATGGTATCGTACCGATTAAAAAGCATGATGCTTTTGCCAAGGGTAAACAAGAGGTTTTCCTTATTATCGGCCGACATGGCTATTTGTCCGAGAATCTGATTTTTTGCCCGATGGAGCTGGAGTGTTCCCAGTTTTGTATTCCGAAGCTTGTCGAGTTCCTTGTGTACCAATACAATGCTTTTTTCGAGCTTTTCAGGATCTGTTCCGAAATAGATCGTCAGAACCCCGGTGTCGATGTATGGTGTATAGGAGGATTCAACATTGTAAGCATAGCCGTGCTTTTCGCGGAGCGACATATTCAACCTTGAGTTCAGGCCCTGTCCGCCCAGTAAATTGTTGAGGAGGATGAGGTTCATTCGGCTTGGGTGCATGGCCGGATAGGCCATGTTTCCAATCACACAATGAGCCTGAAAGGTGTTCTGGATTTTTACTTCCTGCACCGGTGTATAACCGATAACAGGGGTGCGTTCCACTTTGCGTCGTTTTGTTTTTACCTCACCGAAATATTTCTCAATCATTTTGGTCAGCCGTGGAAAATCGATTTTTCCAACGGAGCAAATAACCATCTGATCGGTATGATAGGTGCGCGACATAAACTTCCGGATGGCCTTCTCGTCGAATGTCACCAGGGTTTGGGGTGTTCCGAGAATATTCCGGCCAATCGGGTGGTTAGGGTAAATCAATTCTTCAAAATCGTCGAAAATCTGATCTGATGGATTGTCCTTGAACGAGTTGATTTCATCTGCGATAACTTCCCGTTCTTTTTCCAGTTCGTTGGCAGGAAAAGTGGAGTTGAAAATAATATCTGAGAGAAGTTCAACTGCGCGGTCGTAATGCTGAGCCAGAAATCCTGCATAGAAGGCAGTTTCCTCTTTTGTGGTGTATGCATTGATCTCGCCGCCGACATCGTCCAAACGGCATAATATATGATAGGCCTTTCGGTGTGTTGTTCCTTTAAATATAACATGCTCAATGAAATGAGCCATCCCTTGTTCCTGCTCCAGCTCATCGCGTGAGCCAGTATTCAGCAGGAGCCCACAATAGGCCACCTCATTATCAGCAGGCATATGAACCAGCCGCATGCCATTTTTTAAAGTATGAATAAAATACTCCATTCCAGCTTATTAATAGGGAGGCAAAGATATAAAATAGGCTATATGCGGTTAGTTTTTTCCTTATGTTATTGCTGATCTGTTTTTTTTATTTTACATTTGCCTCCCCATTGAAAATGGTACCATAGCTCAGCTGGTAGAGCAACGGACTGAAAATCCGTGAGTCCTTGGTTCAAATCCGAGTGGTACCACAGAAAACGCCGGAATTCTTAATTGAGTTCCGGCGTTTTCGTTTAACTGAAAAATTCAGATTCCTATATTTTTATCCCGATTTGCAAAGTAATCCGCTGATACTTGCACCGCATGGCAAGAAGTTGTTGGATAGTATCATCAGGATTGGGTCAGGTAAAGGGGAATTCTCCTATACAATGTTCCTTGAATCCGGTAAAAGTTTATATGTTAAGCCATTTGCTGTAAACTCTTCAGGAACCTCATATGGCCCTGTAATCAACCTGTCTTATCCGTGCAAGGATATTGTCGTTTTGGAAGGCGATTCCCGCACTGACGGGTATAACTGCACAAGACTCAATCCTTATCTTAATTTTCTTGTGCTCCGGGGGTCACCGGTCATTTTTAAAACATCCTTGGGCGGGTCTACTACTGAGGATCTGGCAGACAGGGCTGAAGTTTTTGTTGACCCCATTCATTCTGATGTTGCCAGATCGAATATCCTGGTTGTTTGGATCGGGGTGAACGACATTGCTTTTCATCATCGGAATGCAAAAACGACTTTCAATAATTTGAGGAATTACTGTAATGCAAGAAAAAGCAAAGGATGGCGTTTGATCATATGCACAGAGGTGAGTATGAAAGGCTCAACAATTTTTGGCCAATGCGATAAGATCCGAAACGTGTATAATAATGATATCAGATCTGGTTGGAATGAATTTGCTGACGGAATAGCAGATCTGGGAGCAAATGCCTGCATTGGATCCTCGGGCGCCTATAAAGATACCCTTTACTTTTGTGATGGGATTCACCTGACCGATGCTGGAAGTACGTTGGTGGCAGCTGTTATTGATCAGGCAATCAATAGCTTGATAAAGAGGTAAGTGTCAAATTTTGGCTGTTTGGATAGTTGTTTAGATCAACTGAGCCTGCAACCAATAAACGCCCGCCCCTGACAAATATCCTATAATTGCCAGCCAGCTGATTTTTTTCAGATACCAGATGAAATCGATTTTTTCGAGGCCCATTGCTGCTACCCCAGCAGCTGATCCAATAATAAGTATGCTGCCACCAGTACCTGCACAGTAGGCCAGAAACTCCCAGAACAGGCCATCCTGAACGAAGTTTTGAGTATAAGCCGGATTGAGTGCGGCGCTCACCATTTCCGGGGTGGCTATATCATACATTCCCATGGCTCCGGCTACCAGAGGAACATTGTCGACTATACTCGACAATACGCCTATAATGAGGTTTATAACATAAATATCGCCAACCTTATTGTCGAGCCATCCTGATAGGAGATTAAGATGCCCCGCTGATGCCATGCTGCCAACCGCCATCAGAATGCCCAGAAAAAACAGAATAGTTGGAACATCAATCCTGGTAAGGACTCCGGCTACTGAAAGCTTTCTGCGATCTTCATGGGGTTTGCCCTTGTGAATGATCTCTGTCACCACCCATAATACACCCAGGCCCAGAAGCATCCCCATAAATGGTGGTAAATGAGTGATCGTTTTAAATACCGGTACAAAAAGTAAAGCGCCGATACCAAGGATTAAAATTCCGGTCCTTTCAGCAGCCCCGTTGAATTCGCGCTGGTCTTCCTTACTTGATAATGGTCGGGCAATGGTACGGTTTGGGTAAAAAAAGGTAATGATAAGTAAGGGTATCAGGATGCTTATCAGACTGGGCAGGAAGACTTTAAGAATAATGTTAATAGTTGTAACCTGACCACCGATCCAGAGCATTATGGTAGTCACATCTCCAATCGGGGACCAGGCTCCTCCTGCATTGGCTGCCAAAATTATCAGCCCTGCAATTAACCATTTTTGCTCTTTCTCAGATACCAGTTTTCTCAGTAGGGTTATCATCACAATGGTCGTGGTGAGATTGTCAAGAACGGCCGACATGAAAAATGTGATAAAACTTATAATCCAGATCAGGCGTTTGAAATCCGTAGTGCGGATTTTCTCTGTTATGACTTTAAATCCTCTGTGCTGATCAATGATTTCAACAATCGTCATGGCACCTAACAAAAAGAAAATAATGGATGCAGTTTCAGACAGGTAGGACAATATTTCATGCTCTCCAACAAACTTCACCATCTCATGCATGCCGGCACCAGGGTTTGCCAGGGCAAAACTATTCCAGGCTTTATTCAATCCTTCTGATAATATACCGGGAAGCCCCATGATGTAAACTACCCACATTAAGGAGCCCAATATCAATGCAGTAGCTGCTTTGTTGATCTTAAGCGGATGCTCGAGGGCAATTGCTATGTACCCCAGAACGAACAAGATGATCATGGATAGAAACATACGCCAACTTTATTGCTAAAGTAAAAAGAAAAATGTTTTGATCTGGGGTTAAGAAATTTTAAAGACAATTTTAGCCAAAACCATCAGTAAAATAACACCGGCAAATACCAGCGCAGCCTTAACCAGATCAGGGACTTGTTTCTTTGTCATAACGTTAGTGTTGTTTAAGATTGTTTAATTCCCTTTGAAGTTGTTCAAGGCTTCTGGTCAGGTGTATTTTTTCGGATATTAAGGATTCTTTTTCCAATCGTTCCTGATCAAGTTTCCTTGATAACTTCATGGAATTGACCAACAGGAAAGCAGAACATAGCACCAGAATTGAGATAATGGATATCGCAAAAATCTTGTAAGTATATTTTAGTGCTTTCACCTGATAATTCTTCCATGGAATAAGGTGCTAACCTAACTGATTGAGGTTAAGATGGAATGAAAGCCAGATTAAAATAGGATTAAAATTACCCGGTTAATGAGGTTTATTCGCCAGCGGCAACTGGATGGTAAAGTCGGAACCTTCTCCAACTTTGGAGGTAACATGGATTAATCCCTTATGCAGGGAAATGATTTTATCAACCAGAGATAGGCCAATGCCATGACCCTCGCTGTTTCTTGTTGATTTACTGCGGTAAAAGGGCTGGAATATCATTTGTAATTCGTTCTCAGCAATTCCTATCCCCTGATCTTTAAAGTGAATAATGACTGCTTCGGACTTTTTAGTAAGGTCAATTTCAACTCTATGATTGCCGGAATATTTGCAGCCATTCTCGATAATATTGGTGATTGCTGTTTTCAACAACATTCCATTTCCTGATACGGTAAGGTCCGCTGCGTCATCAAATTCTTCCTGCATTTCGATCTTGACCGAATAATCAGGGTAACGCGTTAAAATCTCACTTCCAACTTGCCATAATAGTTCATCAATTCTGATCAGTGCAAAACTTTTACTGGTTAGCTCGGTGCTGGCCTGGGCAAGCATAAGAAGCTTAATCGATAAAATATTTAGATTTCGTATTTCAGACAATACTCTGTTTATTGTTTCAGCATATTCTTCATTTGTACGTGCTTTCATCAAAACAACTTCCAATTGTCCGGTGATAACCGTTAACGGGGTATTAATTTCATGGGAAGCGTTTGCAATGAAGCTCTTTTGCATTTTAAAGGAGGTTTCGAGCCGTTCCAATAACTTGTTGAAGGTGGCCGACAAACTCGCAATTTCGTCCTTGCTCGGCCCCTCTTCAAGCCGGGCATTCAAATTTGAGATCTCGATGGAGTCAACCTGCGAAATAACTTTAAGTATGGGCTGTACGGCCCTCCCGGCGAATATCCTGCCTGCTATGTACACCATGACTAACCCTATAAAAAATACGATTGAAAGAATCCATCTGAGATTTATCAGTTTCTTGAATCCATTGCTGTCAATCGCTCCAACGAAAACCACAATCCGTTCATTCGGATTCGTGTAAAATTTTCCCAGTACTTCGTAATCCCCGATCCGGATTCTTATTCGATTGTTAAGTCGGACCTGGTCGATAAGTGCTGAGTTAATTCCTATTTCTCCATGCTCGTCATTTGAAAACAGTACTTTATTCTGGTAATTATAGATGATGATTTTTTCGAATGGCAAACTCAGTGGATTATTTCGCTCAATCTTTTCCAAAAGAACAGCATCGATTTCAATAATATCAATCAGCATCTGGCCAACACCTTTTGCTTTCGCTTCGAGTTTGGCATAAATATCATCTTCCCTTGATTTCGCAAAAGATAGATAGATTGCAAGGGAGAGTATTAACTGAATAATCGCCACAATAACCGTGAACTGAAGACTTATTTTCTTCCTTATTTCCATCTATTCTGAATCTATCGTGTAACCAAGGCCAATTCTTGTCTGAATCAGTTTTTGCTCGAAATCCCGATCGATTTTTTTCCGTAACAGATTTATGTATACATCGACAATATTGGTACCGGTATCAAAAGTGATTTCCCAAACTTTTTCAGCGATTTCTGAGCGTGAAACCACCCTGCCCTTATTTCGCATCAGGAATTCGAGCAATGAATATTCCTTGGCTGTAAGCTCAATGGTTGTGTTTCCTCTCTGGGCGGATTTTTTATTCAGATCAAGTTCCAGATCAGCCACCTTCATTGAGTTGCCTGCCATATAACCTGCGGATGATCTTTTTGAAAGAGCCTTAATTCTCGCCAGAAGTTCCATGAACTCAAAAGGTTTAACCAGATAATCATCAGCCCCTGCATCAAATCCGTCGAGTTTGTCATCTGTTGTTCCCAGAGCGGTTAGCATCAGGATCGGAATAGCAACATCCTTTTCCCTGATTTTCCGGCAAACATCGAACCCATTCATAATTGGCAGGACAACATCCAGGATAATAAGATCGAATGGTCTGCTGGTTGCCAGGCGGTAACCCATTTGCCCGTCAAAAGCAGCTTCCACCTCATAACCCGCTTCATCGAGCCCCATCCTGAGGAAATCAACTACTTTCACTTCATCTTCGATGATCAGGATGCGCATAATATTGTTTTATGCCAAAGTTAACATTGATCATCTAATATAGATTTATAATACGGGATCGGCCATATTACCAAGCACCATTTTGTAACTCTTTACTGTTATAAACGTCTATTCTCTCGGTACAGAACATTCGCACAGTTATTTTGAATATTTTTAGCCCTGACAAATCAAGTTACCGTGATAAAAATCTGGAATAAATACTTTTCTGATATTGAGCTTCATAAGAATCTGTATTTATTGCTGATCTGGCGATTTTTTGTGGTAATGTTCCTGTTTATGGTTTGCAGAATCGCCTTTTACCTGATCAATATTGGCTATTTTCCGAATACCACTTTCCGTGGGATGATGAAGATCATGGGGGGAGGAATTCAATTCGATATCAGTGCGGTGCTTTATACCAACCTGCTCTATTTTGGTTTGATGCTGCTGCCAATGAACTTTCGTTACAACCAGTTTTTTCAGATCGTGATGAAGTACGTCTATATGATTTCTAACGGACTGGCACTATTGGCTAACTGTTGTGATTTTATTTATTTTCAGTTTGGATTTCGTCGAACTACCGCTTCAATTTTCAGCGAATTCAAGCATGAGGATAATCTCGGAGCCCTGATGCCCAAGTTTATTGCCGGATACTGGTATGTTGTTCTGATCTGGGTCTTATTGATGGCAGTGCTCTATTTCACATACGGACCTCCGCATCTTGGCAGGCACTGGAGCCGCAAGGGCTGGAAGCTGAAAGTGGTACCCATGATGAAAGCGACAGTTTTATTTGGGTTTTTCGGAATATTGATTATTGTTGGGTTGACAGGCGACTGGAGCCGCAGGACCCGGCCAATAACACTGAGCAACGCTGGGAAATATATCAGTGAGCCGCTCGAGGCAAATATTGTTTTAAATACACCCTTTGCCATTTACAAAACCATTGGAAAACGGACTTTCGAAAAAGAGAGTTATTTCAATTCCGAAGAGGATCTTGAAAAAGTATATACTCCTATCCACCGTCCGGTGGTGACTGCTCCGTTCAAAAAGGAAAACGTGGTAATTCTCATCATGGAGAGCTTTGGCTGCGAGTATACCAAAACCTGGGGGCACCACCTCGATGGAGGCTCCTATACCGGCTATACTCCATTCCTTGATTCACTGATCAGTAATGGTCGGGTAACGATTAATTCATTTAGTAACGGTAGGAAATCCATTGATGCCATTCCCTCCGTGCTGGCGAGTATTCCAATGATGGAGGAGCCTTTACTGTTAACCTCCTATTCGCAAAATAAGATGAACAGTATCGCCTCCATTCTCAATGCCGAGGGTTATCATACTGCATTTTTTCATGGTGCTCCAAATGGCTCTCTTGGTTTTGAGGCTTTTACGAAATCAGTCGGATTTAAGGAGTATTATGGGATGACTCAATATCCGCATAAGGAGGATTTTGATGGCTCCTGGGGGATCTGGGATGAAGAGTTTTTTCAGTATTTCGCTGGAACGATGAACAAATTTCCACAGCCATTCTGCTCTGCGATTTTTTCTGTCTCCTCCCACCATCCTTTTGTCGTTCCGGACCGTTACAAGGGAAAGTTCAAGAAGGGACCCATGCCAATCAATCAATGCATTAATTATTCAGATTTTGCTCTTCGAAAGTTCTTTCAGACAGCCTCGAAGATGCCCTGGTACAATAACACCCTTTTTGTGATTACCGGTGACCATACCAGCCAGTCATCCTATCTCGAATATAAAACCAATATCGGAGCCTTCAGGGTGCCGGTGGTTTTTTACAGGCCGGATGGAAGCCTTAAAAGCGTTGTTAATGACCTTGCCCAGCAAATCGATATCATGCCGACCGTACTGGGTTACCTGAATTATGACAAGCCCTACTTTGCTTTTGGCAGAAATCTCCTGAACGCAGAGGAAGAGCCATTTGTAATCACTTATACAACAAATACCTATCAGTTGGTCCAGGGCGATTATCTATACCTGTTTAACGGATTAACTGAGACAGGGTTTTTTAATGTCAAGGCTGATATTCTTTTAGCAAACAATCTTGCCGGAAAATATCCGGAGATTGAACAAAAGATGGAACTGAAGGTTAAAGCCTTTATACAGCAATATAATAACCGGATGCTGGACGACAAGCTCACTGTCGATAAGTAGGATTATATCGCTATTTTGCCTTAAATTTCAATCAATGCGGAAGTTGCTTGTTATATTGGCTTTTAGTTTGCTGTCTGTCACCGTCTTTAGTCAGAAACTGGCTGAGGGAAAGGACTTTCCGCGATTTCAGGTTCCTGAGCAAGTTCTTCTGAAATCCTCGGTGAAGCTGCCGGCCAAAATCAACCTGGCGAAAAGCAAATACTTTCCCGAGATTTTTAATCAGACCGGATGGAGCTGCAATCAATCGAGTTCCATAGGCTATCTGCTTACCTATGAGTTAAATCGCTGGCGCAACGCCGATGGGGGATTGCCGGAAAACCGTTATTCTCCAATGTATGTGTGGAATTTTCTCAATAAGGGGTTGTATGGAAACGGAGTGAGCTATTTTGACAGCTGGGAAATCATCAAAGCGGGGGGAGCGCCAAACCAGGTTGATTACCCCGATAATCCCGACCTGAATTGGTGGATGTCGGGCTGGGATCGATATTATCGGGCTATGCAAAACCGGGTTATGGAAAATTGGTCACTGCCGGTGGGAACCCCTGAGGGGCTTCAGTTATTGAAACGCTACCTGTTTGACCATTTTGATGGATCAAAATTCGGTGGAATGGCAAATTTCCAAATTGCCAGCGGAGGAATGAATCTGGCCCGGCTTCCGGTGAATTCTTATGATGAAGGGGCTTCTTATATAACCACCTTCGGTACCTATGTTGGCCATGCATTGACAGTAATCGGATACAATGATTCTATCCGGCTTGATCGGAACGACGATGGCGAATTCACCAACAATATCGATATTAATGGTGATCATGTTGTTGATTTGAAGGATTTTGAAAAAGGTGCACTTCTGGTTGCCAATACCTGGGGCAAGAGTTGGGGAGATGACGGATTTGCCTACGTGCCTTATCATTTGCTTGGCCTTTATGGTTATGAAGGAGGGTTATGGAATAAATCTGTTCATATTGTGGATGCCGTAAAAACTCTGGCCCCTATCCTAATGCTCAGGGCTGAACTTTCGCACGGATGCAGGAGCTGTGTGCGGATAATGGCCGGTATCTCAAATGACCCCAATGCTGCTGAGCCGGAACATATTGTTGAATTTCCAATGTTTAATTATCAGGGTAGCCGACTTCCTCTTTATGGCAATGGCCAGCCGGATGCCACCAGGTTTGAGCTTGGTCTGGATATCTCACCACTCCTTGATTTTGTTGAGACCGAAGGTCCCGTTCGCATATTTCTTATCGTTGATGATCAGGGATCCTGGGGTGCCAGCGATGGTGAGGTCCGATCTATGATGGTTTATAATGACTTTAATGCCAGGGATTCAACAATTTGTGGAGAATCCAGGGTGGAAATAAAAAGCAATTCAAGGACACTGATGAGTGTTGTACGATCGTTAAGGTTTAATCAGATAAAGATTAAGGAAGTGCCCAAACTGATTGCAAAATCAGGCGATTATGTTTCCCTTCAGATGGAGGTTGATGGAGCGGCGAATCCTTTTAAGTGGGAACTGGTTCCGGATTATAAGCTGGAATTCAGAAAATCCCCTGTTCCTCAATGGGGCGGAAAAGTGATGTATAATGGTCAATCAGGCAATACTCTGAATCGGATTGATCTCCCTTTTAAGTTTCGGTTTTATGGTCAGGAGTATGATCATTTCAATGCTAATGAGGATGTGGAATTGCTTTTTGATCAGGAAGAGTATGCTTATCCATATGCTATTGATCCGGACCTGGTTTTTGCTTCAATAAAAAAGATCAATGGGTTCGGTCCCGACCTGGATTATTACATGGAAGGAAATTCAATTTCATGGTATGGCAACGACACTATTGCGGCAATTACCTGGAAAGCCATGGCTCCCACTCCGGAAGGAGGCACTGCGGTTACTGTTGTCTGTGAGCTTCATCCGGATGGTCGTATCTGTTTTATCTATGACAAGCCTGAAGT
>CAIXHD010000197.1 GCA_903919065.1 uncultured Bacteroidota bacterium | reverse complement strand
CCTGCGAGGCCAGCTTATCCATGTTCGGTGTAGGGATTTTCGACTCTGGATTAAAGCATCCAACATCACCATAGCCCATGTCATCCGCCAGAATGAATACGATATTCGGATTGGCGGATCCTTGTTTTACCCCTTCCCTGGTCGATGACAGAAAGGCGCAGGATGCCAGGGTTAAAATGGCAGGATTCAGCAGGGCAAGTGCGTTTGTTTGCTTCATTTCAGTTTATCTGAACTAATTGCAAAGATCTGAAATACATAAGGTAATGATCGAGCTGATGCTCAGGATAGAGCCGGAACAGGATCTCTCCTTTTCCGGATAGCTTCACCTGTCCGATCTTCTCCGTTTTATATTCATACCAGCCCGGACTGGATTTCACTGTACATGTGATTTGTTCCTTGCCAGCGGATACCTTGTAACTGCAGTTTTCCCATCCGGGTATCGCTGCATAGGTTATCGAAACATCATACATTCCCGGATTTACCATATTCACATGCCATTCGATCACATCGTCGGGTCCTTCCATTTTTGAAATATGGAACTGCCCTTCTTCTCCTTTACGGTTGAATCGCTTAACGGCTTTGCCACGCGTGGAGGCGGTAAGAAAATCCAGTATTACCGGTTCGTTGCCCTTCTGCTGAACCACCAGAGGCTCAATATCAGGCGGACCGGCAATTTGCAATACGACTACAGAATTGATCGCATCGGGCCGGGATTCAGGTAAAGTGATCAGCGACTGACCACTTTCACCGTTTTCAACTTTTAACTGTATTTCTTTGTCAGTCAACATATAAGCCTTTTGGATCCGGTTATTCAGTCCCTCCAGTTTCAGAATCCCATCCGCAGGCCAGTCAAATACATGAAGATAAAGCAGATCGTCCTTTCTTGTGCAGAAACCCCACGGGAACTCAACCGGGAAGGGGGAGGGAGAAGTTCCGTAAATGCTTTCACTGTTCTTATTCATCCAATCTCCAACACTTTTAAGAATCGCAACGGAAGGTCCCGGAATGACACCTTCACCGGTGGGCCCGACATTCAGCAGATAATTTCCTCCCTTGCTTACAATGGCAACCATCCTCTTGATAATATCCCGGGCCGGCTTCCAGTTCTGGTCGAACTTGCTATATCCCCAGGTATCATTAAGCGTTTGTGGAGTTTCCCAGGCCTCCTCGATTCCTCCAACCGGCATCCCGTTATCTGTCAGACTCTGGTAATCACCAAGCAGCTCCTGGTCATAGTGGCCAACGCGACCGTTAACCAAACAATTCGGCTGCAGGCTATGAACCAGATCGGCAAATTCCTTTCCCTGCTCCTGGGTATACATTCCCCGGTCGAACCACACGATCCCCAATGGTCCATAATTGGTGAGCAGTTCTTTCAATTGTGGAATGGCCTTGGTATCCAGGTACTTTCGGAACAATTCAGGATGATCCATCTTGTCGAGGTTGGTCTGTGAAGAATCGAAATCCCAGGTATTTCCGTAGCCGTATGGATTTTCCCAGTCCTCGCGGTGTGAATAGTATACGCAGAATTTTATTCCGGATTCGGCACAAGCCTCCGACAGTTCCTTGAGCGGATCTCTGCGGAATTTAGTATAATCAACTATATTGTAATCACTTACTTTGGAATCGAACATGGCAAATCCATCATGATGCTTGGCGGTGATGATGATGTATTTCATGCCGGCATTCTTAGCCAGTGCAACCCATTCGCGCGCATTGAATTGTACCGGATTGAAAGTGGCGGCAACCTTGCGGTATTCCTTCACAGGGATTTGAAACCGTTGCATGATCCATTCGGCGATATCTCCCTGCTCAATCCGCTTACCGTTCCATTCGCCACCCAAAACCGAATAGGGGCCCCAGTGGATGAACATTCCGAATTTCCCGCTGCTGAACCATTCCGGAAGTGTCGATGTTTTCGCGGCCTTAACGTCAGAACTGTCACCGGATTTCTGTGGAGAACACGAAAAACAAAATAACGAAATGACAATCAGGATCTTTAACTTCATAAAACTTAAGATTTGAACATTTTCATTGCATTTTGGGAGCTTGGCTCATGAGGGGTTCATTTCAATTTCAGTTCCGCTTCACTTATGATCCTGACCCGCGCCATTTCTGTTGCTTGTTTGCGCAGATTTTTCATATTGGCTCGGTGGGTGGCGTATTCATCAGGTAAATAGGGTGCTTCGGGATAGTCCCAATTATCTGTCCGAAACAGAGGAACCGGAATGAGCGGGCAATCCTGATTAACCAGGTTTCCTAACGGATTTCGGGCCCAGGCATAACGCACCTCAATGGGATCAACTGCCAGAGGGTTACTGATTTCGATCCTCTTTCTATCATCAACCGGCTTGCCTTTATCGTCGGGTGTTTTCACATAGGCGGCTTTTGCGGGAATGAAATGCCGATCGCTCCCGGCAATGCAAAAACCTTCGATCGGGCGGTCATCCGACATTTTTACCTCCTTGTTAAAGGTAACGACTATTTTATCCCGAAGTCGTTCAATTCCCGTACAAATTGCCGGTTCCCATACAAGATCAAAACCATACAGGGTCGACAAGGCCCATCGGGCCATTCTTTCGCCAGCCTCCACCTTTTTCTGGGGATGGTACCAGTTCACCTGCTGGTCGTAGGAACAAACATATCCAGTATTGGGCAGATCTGTGAAGGCTTTAAACTGACCTTCACGAATAGATGGAGCAGGGTCGAGCATTCTGAGTTCATAATTATCCAGTGTCTGGGGTTCGCCACCTGCACTGAATTCAATAATTCCAAAAGGCAAATTCTTATCATTAAAGGTGTTTCTCCAGTCGGCTATCAATGCCTTGAAGTTCAATGCATACAATTTCGGACGTGAATCTTCCAGGGCGTTATTATACCCGTGGTGAAATACTACCCCTTTTACGGTGAGACCGGCAATTACAGCGACCATTCCAGTATAAGATGATCCCGGAAAATTCCTGTCGAAAGAGGGACCAAGAGCGGGTTTAATCGGTTTTGGTTCGGGCTTCTGGCCTTCCTTAATCCGGGCTGCACTGTCTTTCTCCCAGTTTCTGATCTTTGTTTTGAGGTTTTCAACCGGATCGTATGCAGCCACCTTTTCATTCCATTGTTTAAGCAGGGAACTGTTTTCAGGCATTCCGGCCAATGTCTCCGGAGTGAGCCATGCTTCAACAGTGGTGCCACCTATGGATACATCAATCAATCCGATGGGAACCTGGCTGGCCATATACAGGCGCCGGCCGAAAATATAGCCCAGGCCGGAAAATGTCGGGACTGTTTCCGGGGAGCAGATGAACCAGAAACCCTTTTTATCGTAGCGTTCATTCCAGCCGTCCCACTCATTGATTCGTTCAAAATCCTTCTGTGGTTTCAGATCAGCTGAGCTGGGTATGGTCATCAAACGGATATTCGGAAAGTGTGCCGACAGGATTTCCGTATCGCCATGAAAGATCCTTGCAAGGTCGAATTCCATATTACTCTGCCCTCCCAATACCCAGATATCCCCTACCAGTACATTGGTGAACAGGACCTTATTGGATTTACCCGAGACTTTCATATCCCCCGGTTGTGCGTTGGCAGGCATCGGATCGAGATAGACCGACCACTCTCCATCCTTATTTGCAACCACGGATTTTACCTGTCCGCCGAATTCAATTTTAACCTTTTCCTGCGGAGATGCGGATCCCCAGATTCTGACTGGCTTTTCACGCTGCAATACCATATTGTTATCAAAAATATGGGCCGGCTTAACCTGTGCATGCAGCATCAGGCTGATCAGTGATATCGAAAGTAGCAGAATTGTTTTGGTTACTCTTTTCATGGTTTTCCCCTTTACCCGATTTGTTTATTATCGGTCTAAAGGTAGTAACCAAATACGAAATGGATGTGTGCCTGATTGGTAGGACTGGGTACTAACTTGGCATCAGGATAATCACTGATCCACGTGCTTTATTTCCCCGACACCATGTTGCCTTACATCTTTCAGGATGGCCTTGCCTGAGTAGTGAATGTAACCCACCCCCGAATGCTTGATGGTGATTTCCTTTTCGGCGTGAAGAAGTATATTCCCCACGGCACTGTTCTGTATGGATACCCGGTCGGCAAACAGGTCACTTGCATTGAAATCCCCGACTGCCTGGTTTTTTACTCTCAGGTTGTCGCATTTGCCTTTCAGCACAACATCACCCACGGATTGGCATAGGATCTTAATAGCCGGTGCATTCATATCCAATTCGACATTGCCGGCTGATTGAATTTTTATTTCCACCGGACCCGTCGCGGCAATCTGGTTGCCGCAAATCAGGTTTGCGTTTTCATTCCTGATGAATATTAAATCGATCTGCCTTAAGTAGATTTTGATCTTACAAAGCGTGAAAACCGGTTGTCGCAATTTCCCTTCCACCGAAACATAGAGGGTCCTTCCCGAATTTATGACACTGATGAATTCGTGTAAATTTTCATCGGTCTCCACAATCACTTTTTCTTCGTCCGACTGATACAATTCAACCATCCCTCTGCCGGCAACGTGCAGGCAAATGAACGAACTCACACTGATTTCCTTTGATATGATGTTGCCATTTCCTTTGACTTCAATCATTTGCCGGAGTGGTTTAAAATTTACCATTTTATGTAGTGTTAATTTTGTTTGTGTTTAACCGATGTAAAAGTAGATAGCAAAAAATTTATCGATTTATATTTACGGGATAATAAATTATATTAGCGGGATTATTTTAAACAGATAATCTAACAGGAAAATGACCTACATAAAAAAAGAGTACGACCGGGAAAGGATTCTTTTTGCCCGCGATTACCTGTTAAAGCACATGGAAAATCCTCCAAGTCTTCCCGAATTGGCAAGGCTGGCAGGAATCAATGAGTTTAAGCTGAAAAATGGGTTTAAAGAAATTTTCAATCAGCCGGTTTTTGCCTGGCTGGCTGATGTCCGACTGGAAACCGCACGGACTGAGCTGATGAAAAGGAGCAAACCCATAACTGAAATTGCTTTTGAGTTAGGATTTTCCTCTCCACAGCATTTTAGTACTGCATTTAAAAAGAAGTACGGAGTACCGCCGCGCAAGGTTACCTGAAGTTAAAAAAAAGCCCCGGGAATATAAACCCGGGGCTTCGAATCGGAGGAAGTAAATTTGGAAAGTCAAGCAGTGACTTAAAGGCACACCCTTTTGGGTTTATTCCAGAAATTGATATAATTCAGCAATTACCCGATTCAGATCACGCTCAGCAGCCAAAAGCCTTGTTTGACCTTCGTAATAAAGCGAAAGCTCCAGAATGTAGTCGATCAGTGAAATTTCACCTGCTTCCAGTGCCTTTTTCAGATAAACACCATTATCGATGTTTTTAAGGGCCAACTGGTAGTCACCTACTGAATTATGTAAACTGACCGCTTTGGCGTGATACATTTTAAGCTGATTATAAAACATGAGCTTTCGGTCACGCTGGGTATCCTGAACCGCCAATGATTGAGCCTTGGCTTGCTTTACCGCATTCTTGTTCTCCCAGAGAGGCAATGACATACCTAGCGTTACTCCTTGAAAATGCTCGCCTACGATCTTCTCGCTCAAATAGCCCGCTGAGAATTTAGGCAAGCCGAGAGCCAGCTGGAGCTTCTCCTGCTGCCCACTGATCTCGATTTCCTTTTTCAGCCATACCAGCATAGGATTTGCTGACTCCGCCTTTTGATACCACTGTTCAAAATCAGCAGGAATTTCCCTTGCAGGATAAGTAGTTTCACTCCATTGTACCGGAGTCCCGCCGTTGAGGGATGCCAGTTCTGCCAGCAATGCCTGTTGCCCGATACTGTTGGATTCTGCCTCCTTTTTGATAGACAACAGGTTAAGGCGGGCTTTATTCAAATCGATGATCCCCGCATCTCCCTGATCAAATTTTGCCTGATAGGAGTTGGCGATGCTTTGTGCATTTTCCATCCGTTTGATGTATTCCACCTGCATAGATGAGGTATAGGCCAGATCGATACAAAGCTGACGAACCTGCTGGATCAGGGAAAACCTGGCCTGCTGATAATCCATATCAACCTGCTCATTCCGGCCGGCAGCAATCTGACCCTTGTACCGGTATGCGGTTGGAAAATCGAATGTCTGGTCGAAGCTCATATCAGTCCGGTTACCGATCAGGGTGGGACTGCCCCACATATAATTGAATCCGATCTCCGGATTTTTCAGATAGATACCGGTTTTGTTACCCAGTTTTTGAGCTTCTGCTTTACTCCGCAAAGCAGATAAACCTGTATTGTTCTTTTCCACCTCAGATATAATCCGATCCACACTTCCCTGGGCCCAAACAGAGCAGTAACCCACAGTCAGAATGGATATTAAAATAATCAGTGCTCTCATAATTTTTCAGTTTTAGGGGTGCCCGACTTTTTAAAAATACTGTACATAATAGGCACCACATAAATGTTTAGTAGCGTGGAGGTTAATAAACCGCCCAATATCACTTTCGCCATCGGACTCTGAATTTCATTACCCGATAAGTCACCTTTCATTGCCAGAGGGATGAGGGCCAATGCAGCGGTCAGCGCGGTCATCAGAATCGGGTTCAACCGGTCGGTCGATCCTTTGGTAACCGTGGTATAGAGTGGGGTGCCCTCCTTTTCCAGATGCTGATAATTGGCAACCAGCAGAATTCCGTTTCGCGTGGCGATCCCAAACAGGGTAATGAACCCGATAATGGCGGGAATGCTGAGTATTCCGGAGGTAAAATAGATGGAAAAGACCCCTCCGATGAGTGCCAGCGGCAGGTTAAGCATGATGATTCCGGCCAGTTT
>CAIXHD010000196.1 GCA_903919065.1 uncultured Bacteroidota bacterium | reverse complement strand
GGCAGTCTTACCTTAAGACCAACCGACCGGCTGACAGCTATTACCAACATTACTTATCTGAAAAAGAAAAGTAATAACATACCGAACAACGGCTATTCCGGAATTGGTGTTGATTATGCCTGGATGCAAAGGGATTTTGATGTTAATTATGCCAAGCAGCTTTATGCCGACCAGGGCAATACGGGATATATTTTCCCCGATGGCGATAACCCATACTACAATCTCAGAAACCTTACCGGATTTGAAAGAGACAGGGTATTCGGTAACTCAAGCGTCGATTACAAGATAACTGACTGGTTATCTGTAATGGGTCGGGTAGGGATCGATTTTTATAATGAATACAGAAAAGATCTTACCCAATCAGGTACTCAGGGCAATATCAGCCGGAAGCGCGGTGGCCAGTTTAACCAGACTCAATATTATTTTAACGAGACCAACGCTGACTTTATCCTTAAGTTCGATAAAACCTTCGGCGATATCAGGATTGATGGATTGGCCGGAGCAAACTACCGTAACGTGTTGGCGAAATCAATGTATATGGCGGCCAGCGACTTAACGGTCCCGGATCTCTACACCATTGGTAACGTCAAAGGTAATCCAAGCGTAAGTATGAGTACGAATCAAAAACGAACTAACAGTGTATTTTTTGCAGCCAACGGATCCTATAAAAACTTTCTGTTTCTGAGTGTAACTGCACGAAATGATTGGAGTTCAACACTTCCTGAAGAAAACAGATCGTATTTCTATCCTTCCGTAAGTTTGGGGTTTGATGCCACTGAAGCATTTCAGCTGAAATCCGACATCCTGACCTATGCTAAGCTGAGAGGCAGCTGGGCCAAGGTTGGGGGTGATGCAAGTGCTTACCAGTTGGCCAGGACATACAGCGTTGGAACATTTAATTCCATTTCAACTTTCAGCCCCGGTTTAACTTATCCACCGGCAAACCTGAAACCACAGATCACCACTTCATTAGAGTTTGGTGGTGATTTGAGATTCTTTAACGACAGGTTGTCTCTGGACATCACTTACTATGATCAGAATACAGTAAACCAGATCTTATCTGTAGCAACTTCATTGACAACCGGTTATAGTGCAATGCGTTTAAATGCCGGTGAAATTGAGAACAGCGGCCTTGAATTGATGCTGAATGTTAAGGCCATTGAAAAGCCATCAGGATTTTCCTGGGATATCGGACTTAACTGGGGCAAGAACAAAAACATGGTCAATGCACTATACGGAGGTCTTGAATCTTACCGGATTTCCGGTGGATTTGGAGGAGCCACAACCGTAGGTATTCCGGGTCAGCCCTGGGGGATTATCTGGGGATTGCCATTTGTAAGAAATGATGCAGGCAAGATCGTTGTTGGCAGCGATGGTATTCCACTCACCACCAACGTTGGTAAAAACCTCGGAAATGTTACACCCGACTGGACTGGCGGTATTCGCAGCGTGTTGAGGTATAAGAATGCATACATGAGTTTTCTGATCGACGGTCGCAAGGGCGGAAAATTCTTCAGCTGCACGGCATGGCATGCTTATCCGACAGGTACTTATGAAATCACCACTGCAAATAATGTCAGGGAAACCGGACTTATTGTGGATGGTGTAAAAGATGATGGCGTTAAGAATGCAGAGGGTGTTTATGTTGGCGGAACAGCGAATGATGTCCGTGTTTCGGCACAGGATTATTTTGGCGGATCATGGATGTGGAACAACCATGAATACTCAATCCTCGATGGAACCTATATCAAGCTCAGGGAGATGGTAATCAGCTACGATATACCGCTGAAAAAACTTCCATGGATGCAGAAACTCACTATCTCGGCGTTCGGCAGAAACCTGGCCATATTATATCGCGACAAGAGCACCAGAGAATTGGGAATTGATCCTGAAGTTGGTTTGGGTGGTGGCGATTCGGGTGTCGGATTCGAAAATTTCCAGATACCAACTACCAGAAGCCTTGGTTTTAAACTGGCTTTAAGCTTCTAGTAACCAAAAAAAATGATGAAAATTATGAAAACGAATATCAAAATACAGTTTCTGATACTGGCTGGAGTATTGGTGATATCAAACTCCTGCACTAAGGATTTTACTGCAATGAATATCAATCCGGATTCACCTACTGTGGTTCCGGCTACCAATGTCTTCCTGAGGGCTACAACTTCAGTCATCGGAACACTCTATGGTGAACGTCTGGATATTTATTATGCCGGTTCGTATGCAGGACAGACTGCTGCAATAGGCACCGGGGATTATGAATACCGTGTGGATATTAACAACAGCATGTGGCGTTCCATGTACATCGCCATGACTTACTTTGTTGATGCAGCACGACTGGCTAAAGATGAGGGTAATACCAATCTTTATGCAGCAGCACTGACCATGAAAGCTTTTGCTGCACAGCAGACCACTGATATCTGGGGTAAAGTTCCCTATTCAGAAGCATTCCGCATGTCTGAAGGACTTATCTATCCAAAATATGATACCCAGCAGGAAGTATATACTGCCATTCTGAAGGAACTGAAGGAAGCTGCAGATATTCTGAATAGCGGGACCGGAAATATCGGAGTTGGCGACTATATGTTTAAGGGTAATGTTGATAAGTGGAAGAAATTCTGCAATTCAGTACGATTGAGGGTTGCCATGAGGATGTCCTATGCAGATGAAGCCGGTGCAAAAGCCGTGGTGGCAGAAATACTCAACAATCCTTCAACCTATCCTGTTATGACTGAAAACGCTGACAATGCCTATTTCTGGTGGCCAGGTGTCAGTCCTGATCAGGAGCCATGGTTCCAGAGAATGGGAGCCCTCGATGGAAAGAAGAAGGATCAGTACCGTACCAATTCTGTGATGGTAAATGCCTTAAAGGACAATAACGATCCAAGATTGCCTGTGTACGTTGACAAGAATAAATACGGCAATTATAACGGCTACAGGTTCTATTACGGACAGACCAAGGACACCATGAATAACGCCAATAACGTATCATTCATTGCTGACCGTTTTGGTAATGATCCAAAGGGATTTTCCCCATTGATGAATTGCGCCGAAGTGCATTTTTTCATTGCTGAAGCTCGTCAGAGGAGCTTGGTGTCCGGTGATGCCAAAGCAGCTTATGAAACCGGTATTGCGCGCTCCATGGAAGAAAACAAGATCAGCAGCGAAGCCGTTGCAGCGTACCTCGCCCAACCTGAAGTTGCCTGGAATGGTGGCACAACGCCAAACATCCAGAAGATCGCGCTCCAGAACTGGCTTGCCATCTTCAAGCAGAGTGTTGAGGCCTGGTCAGAAAGCCGGAGAACTGATGTTCCGCTGATGACCTCAGTATCAGAAAACTATGCT
>CAIXHD010000195.1 GCA_903919065.1 uncultured Bacteroidota bacterium | reverse complement strand
TATATCAGATCGGCATTGCTGAACGGGAAAAAGCTGGATAAATTGAAACTGAGATTTGCCGATATTATCAAGGGAGGTACTATGGTTATTGAAACGGGGGATCAGGAATGTGACAAGTGACGGGTGACGGGGAATGTGACAAGTGACAAGTGACGAGTAACGGGTGACCCGGAAGGCGCAAAAATTCGTGATCATTTTTCCATTTCCTTGTCGGTTTTGCATCTATACCATAAAATACAATTTTATGGCAGCAACAAAGGAATATTTCGATTTTATTGGTTCGGTCAAGGATAGAATCCGATCGGCACAGTATGATGCATTAAAGGCAGTAAACAAAGAGCTTGTAGGGCTTTACTGGGATATTGGAAGAATGATCAGTGAGAAGCAGATGGAGTTAGGATGGGGAAAATCGGTCGTTGAGAATATTTCAAAAGATCTCCAAATCGAGTTCCCAGGTGCAAAGGGATATTCAGCTTATAATTTATGGCTTATGGTTCGTCTATATAATGAATATCAAGGAGATGCAATTCTGGAACCACTGGTTCCAGAATTAGGTTGGAGCCACCATATTTTAATCTTAAAAAAATGTATTGATAGGCAAGAGCGTCAGTTTTATTTTAGTGCAGTAAAGAAATTTGGCTGGTCGAAAAGAGTTCTTGACCATCAAATTGACAATAAAACCTATGAAAAGTATTTGCTTAATCAAACCAACTATGATGATTTACCTGCTGAACAATTTAAGAACCAGAAAATCCTAGCTATCAAGGATCATTACACCTTTGATTTTCTGGACCTATCGGAAAAGCATTCCGAAAGAGAACTGGAGACTGCCCTGATCAGGAATATTCAAAAATTTCTTTTAGAGCTGGGTGGTGATTATAGCTATATGGGTAGCCAATTTAAAATCACAGTTGGCTCTCAGGATTTTTACATCGACCTTCTCTTATTCCATCGTCGTCTCCAAAGCCTGGTCGTGATTGAATTGAAAGCCGGAGCTTTCAAACCCGAATACAAAGGAAAACTCGAATTCTACCTGAATGTTTTGAATGATACTCACCGCCTTCCTCATGAAAATGAGGCTGTCGGCATAATTATTTGCAAAACCAAAGACCGGATTGTTGTTGAATACACTCTGAAGAAAGCCCAAAATCCAATTGGCATTGCGAGCTACAGCACAAGTCCGGAACTTCCCGATTATTATGAAAAAGCCTTACCCAACTTAAAGCAAATTGAAAGGGGGTTGGGGTTTTTGGAGAGTGGCGAGTGACACCTTCAGTAGCCAGCTATGAAGCTTAGATCGATAACTATGTTAATTTTACCTGATGAGTGCTGATGTTTGTATAAAAGCTGAACTATAATATGCATCGAATTGTCCTAATAATAATAGCTTCATTTCTGAGCCTTCAACTGCAGGCACAAAGTGAAAACAGTGGGATCCTAACCTCCAGGCTCATCTCCTATAATCAGTTGAAAACGGGTTTCCAAAACCCGCCCTCCGAGTCCCGCCTGCGTTGTTATTGGTGGTGGCTTAACAGCATGGCCACCAAGGAATCTATTACGCGGGACCTGGAGGAAATGAAAGCAAAAGGGTATGGCGGAGCTTCGATCGTGGATGCCGGTAGTTCGAATTATCAGGTAGCGCTGAAAACCGCTGCCGGACCGGTTTTTATGAGCCCGGCCTGGATGGAGCTATACAAGCATGCCGTTAAAGAGGCCGACCGGATAGGTATTGAGTTGAGTGTTAATGCGCAGAGCGGCTGGAATCCAGGTGGGCCTTCCATTACTCCGGAATTCGCAATGAAAAGAATTGTATGGTCCGAAATTGATATTGCCGGAGGGAAAAAGGTCAGCCTGGAATTGCCTCAGCCCAAGCAGGAATTATACTACCGTGATATACTCATTCAGGCGATTCCGAAAAAAGAGGGCAGGGCGGTTCAGAATCAGGCCATCCTCAACTGGAAGAAGAAGTCGTTCAATGAACCCATGGGCTGGAAAGGGATTTATCCGCTGCATTTATTGAGAGATGAATATCCCGGTGACGGAGGCGAAATGGCTGTCAGAAAGGACCAGGTCGTTGATCTGACCAGTAACTATAAAAATGGAAAATTGGAGTGGAATGCTCCGGAGGGTGACTGGACCATCATCCGTTACGGATATACCTGCACTGGTGCCCGAACCTCCACCAACAGTGATGGCTGGGAAGGTTTATCTGTCGATCATCTAAGTCCGGAAGCATTTGACCTTTTCAGCAAAACGGTCATCATTCCCCTTATCGAAACCGCTCAATCGGTGGGTAACAGCGTAAAATTCCTTCAAACCGACAGCTGGGAAATGGGCGGTGTGAGCTGGACAGCAAATTTTCCTGCTGAATTCCGGAAATTCAGGGGATATGATATGCAAAATCTGATGCCTGCACTGGCCGGACGAATAGTTGAAAATCGCGATATTACCGATCGTTTTTTGCACGATTACCGCAAGACTATTGGCGACTGTGTCAGCGAAAATCATTACCGGCTATTCTATGAGCTGGCTCATAAATATGGGCTGGGCATTCATCCTGAATCGGGCGGACCTCACTCTGCGCCTGTTGATGCACTGAGAGTTATGGGCATCAGTGATTTTCCGCAAGGGGAATTCTGGGCGGTGTCAAATACCCATCGGGTTAAGGATGATGAGCGGCTGTCTGTGCGCCAGGGTGCCAGTGTTGCCCATACCAACGGAAAACGTTTTATGGCAGCCGAGGGGCCTACCAGTATCGGACCTCAATGGGAGCGCTCACCGAAGGACCTGAAAGGGAATATCGACCGGGTATTCTGCTCAGGAGTTAACCGAATTGTCTGGCATACTTTTACCTCATCACCAAAGGAATTTGGACTTCCGGGCAATGAGTATTTCGCCGGAACCCATCTGAACCCGAATGTCACCTGGTGGGAGCAATCCAAGGATTTTATCAGCTATCTCGATCGCAGCAGTTTCCTTCTTCAGCAGGGTTTGTTTGTAGCCGATGTTCTTTATTATTATGGCGATGATGTGCCGAATTTTGTTTTCCTGAAAGAAGAATTGCCCGAATTGAAGTATGGTTATGACTGGGATAAATGTTCCAAAGATGTCCTGTTGAATCGTGCTTCTTTCGACGGGGAAAAGATTGTTCTTCCGGATGGGATGAGCTATAAGTTATTGATGATTACACCCCAAAAATCAATCGACCTGAGTGTTCTGAAAAAGGTTGAAGCACTTGTCAATGCCGGGCTTACCGTTATCGGACCTCGTCCGGATGAGGCTACCGGCCTGACCGGATATCCGGAGAGTGATAAGGAATTGAGAGAAATTGCAGGTCGATTATGGGGAAAGATCGATGGTACTTCAGTAACAGAGAACAGGGTAGGCAAGGGTCGGGTGATCTGGGGGCAAAATGTTAATGATGTACTCGCTGCAATGAAAGTGCAACCCGATTTTGGATATAACAGTCAGCGCGCAGAAACTGTAATGGATTATATCCACCGGGCAACCCTTAAGGAAGATATTTATTTTGTAGCAAACAGGACAGCAAACAATGAGGACATCATGGCAAGCTTCCGGATAACCGGAAAAGTGCCGCAACTATGGAATCCTATTACCGCTGAGATTCAGGAGATTCCAGGCTATCGGGAGGAGAACGGGCGAATATTTTTACCGCTCCGCTTTGCCCCCGAAGGATCCATTTTTGTGATATTTAAAAGTGGTTCCTCACCTAAAAAAACTGCTGCCAAAAATGGAGGAGCCATTTCGTTTACCGACGGGCAACCCGCCAGGGTAATCGAACTTAAGGGCAAATGGGAGCTGCACTTCAACCCAAAATGGGGCGGACCGGAAAAATTGGAAATCGATGAATTGAAATCCTGGACACAGTTTTCCGATTCCGGTATCCGATACTACTCAGGAACTGCCCGTTACCTGAAGACATTTGATCTGTCGGCAAAAGATATCAAAGGAAGAAAGCTGATGCTCGATCTTGGTAATGTAAAGGATATGGCCTCCATCAGGATCAATGGCCATCAGTGCCAGGTGATGTGGTGCGAGCCTTTCAGTTTTGATATTACTTCTTTTGTCAGGGAGGGGCTCAATGAACTGGAAGTTGAAGTGGTAAATATGTGGGCCAACCGGCTGATCGGGGATGGTAAGTTGCCAGAATCCCAGCGGCTGACTAAAACTAACGTGATAAAATTCAACGCCCCCGACGCCGAAAAATATCTGAGAGAATCAGGTTTGCTCGGACCGGTGGTAATAAAAATTTCTTATTTGCGGCAAAACTCAGCCATTTGACGGATTGTTTTTTTGCTTTCATCAGTCGGCATGATGATCCAGTCATGTATCATTCCTGGTTCTATGATCAATTCGACTGAACTCCCGGATGCCTGTTCCAGCTTATCTGCAAGATCTATACAGTCGGGATAGAGGATCTCGTTAGTTCCGGTGAATGCCTGGATCGGACCAAGTCCGGACAGGTCGCCATAAATTGGAGAAATCAGAGGATTCTTTGCATTTCCGCTGCCCGCATACATCTTTCCTGGGGCTATCAATCCATCAACCGTTAAAATCGGGTCTTTGCTTTCATATTCTACGATTTTTTTATTCTCCATGGTGACATCCACCCAGGGCGACATCAGAACGGTTTTCTTAGGCATCGGAATCCCCTTTCTGTCCCGTAAAACCTGAAGGAATGCCAGGGCTAAGCCACCACCGGCCGAGTCTCCAAAGAAGAAAATATCATCATTCAGATTTCTCATCAGGATATCCTGATAAGCTTCGAGGATCACGCGGTGGGTAGTTTCAAATGTGTGCTCAGGCGCCTTTGGGTAGTCGATGAAAGTGACAGTAAATCCATGCTTAAGTACGAATGCTTTAACAATGCGCCTGTGAATGGCGGAAGCCTCTACCACATAGGCTCCCCCGTGAAAAAATACGATGTGCTCACTGGAGGGACTGGCGCGGTTTTTAATTGTTAAAACATCGAACCCTTCCACTGTCCATCCTTCGGTAAGAAATTGGCTGCCAAATTTCCCCGGCTTAAAATTTACGGTTCCGCGGGGTGGATTTTTAAACTGGTTTGCGAAGAATTTTTTTGCGTTAACCAGCCTGAGGAAGAACAGGATTATAGCAGATCCGCCAGTCATAAAATTTCATTTTTGGGAATAAATGTTAAATATACATTTAATCCTATCTTTATCGGAAATTAATTCAAAGGTACAATGGCAACACTCGATTGGATCATTATTTTACTATTTCTTTTCTGCCTGATCGGCATTGTGATCTGGGTGGTAAAAAGGGGCAAGGACGACACCAGCGATTATTTCCTTTCCGGCCGCAGCGAGACCTGGCTGGCGGTTGGTGCTGCGATATTTGCAGCCAACATCGGCTCTGAACATCTTGTCGGGCTGGCCGGTGCCGGTGCTGAAAGTGGTCTGGCTATGGCTCACTGGGAGATGCAGGGCTGGATGATCCTGGTTTTAGGGTGGGTATTCGTTCCGTTTTATGCGCACAGCAAAGTGTTCACCATGCCTGAATTTCTTCTGAAAAGATACAATAAGAATACCAGCTCAACTTTGTCAATTATTACCCTGATAAGCTATGTACTGACCAAGGTATCGGTAACAGCCTTTACCGGAGGAATCTTTCTGGAATCAGTTATTGGAATTGATTTCTGGTTCGGGGCTATCGGTCTGGTTCTGCTAACCGGGATCTTTACCGTGCTCGGAGGCATGAAAGGGATTATGACAATTTCAGTAATCCAGACCCCGATTCTTATCGTGGGCGCTTTTACCATATTAATCCTTGGACTGCTGAAAGTTGGCGGCGGCGGTATTATGGACGGCTGGCATGAGGTAACCAAATATGCAGGTAACAATATGCACCTGATCCATGCAAAAGGGGATCCATGGTACGATAAATTTCCGGGTGTCGGGGTGTTTTTCGGAGCTGCCATTATCGGTTTCTGGTATTGGTGTACCGATCAGCATATTGTGCAACGTGCACTGGCGGCCAAGAATCTTAGTCATGCAAGGAAAGGAACCATCTTAGCAGGTTTCCTGAAAATATTACCTGTATTCATGTTCCTTATCCCAGGCATGATAGCAGCTGCCTTAAAAGCCAAAGGTGTTCCTGGATTCGATTTTGATTCTAATGATAAAGCATATGGCAGCATGGTAACAAACCTTCTCCCAATCGGAGTAAAGGGGATTGTAGTCGTAGGTTTTATTGCAGCGCTCATGACTTCCCTGGCTGCTCACTTTAACTCATCGGCCACGCTGTTTACCATCGATTTTTATAAAAATTACCGGCCACAGGCTTCGGAACATAAGTTAGTCTTGGTTGGCCGTATTGCAACCATTGTTGTTGTGGTGCTTGGATTGGTCTGGATTCCGATTATGCGCGGATTGGGAAGCGTATTATATGAGTATCTCCAGAATGTTCAATCGCTTATTGCTCCTGCCATTGCTGCGGTATTTGTGCTTGGGGTATTCAACCGGCGGATAACTCCGAAAGCCGGTGAATGGGGTCTGCTCCTCGGCTTCTTTATCGGAATGTTCCGGTTAACCCTGATGATTTTCAAAGGTTCCATATCTCCTGATAGTGTATTTGGGATGTTATTAGCCATAAATTGGCTGCATTTCTGCCTGTTCCTGTTCTTCTTTACCATGGCAGTCATGGTGTTAATCAGTATGTTCACTCCAAAAGCGGGAGTAGAGCAGTTGCAGGGGCTTACCTATTTTTCACAGTCGCCTGAGCAGATCGCCGAAACCCGCAATAGCTGGAGTGCCGTTGATGTGGTCACCTCATTGATTGTTGTGGCAAGCTGTGTTGCTTTTTACGTAATTTTCTGGTAATACATAGTACAATATATAATACAACATATTATGAAAGCATTTAAAAATTTGGAAGTCTGGTTTGTAACCGGGAGCCAGCATTTATACGGACCGGCAACACTAAAGCAGGTTGCCGAGGATTCAAAGGTCATTGCCGAAGCTTTTAACCAGTCGACAGAAATTCCTGTCCACGTGATTTTTAAGCCGGTATTAACTACACCTGATGAGATTACCCGGCTATTGATGGAAGCCAATACCGCTGAAAACTGTATCGGTTTAATCACCTGGTGTCATACATTTTCACCCTCGAAAATGTGGATTAACGGGCTAAAGAAGCTTCAGAAGCCAATTCTTCATCTGCATACCCAGTTCAACCGCGACTTGCCCTGGGGCGAGATCGATATGGACTTCATGAACCTTAACCAATCGGCCCATGGCGATCGTGAGCATGGATTTATCATGACTCGGATGCGCATCAACCGCAAAGTGGTTGTTGGTCATTGGCAGGATGCGGACGTGGTGGAAAATATTGCCATCTGGACCCGTGCTGCAGCGGGTTGGAATGAGATGCAGAATCTGAAAATCGCCCGGTTTGGCGATAACATGCGTGAAGTTGCAGTTACGGAGGGTGATAAAGTTGCTGCCCAGATCCAGTTTGGAATGTCGGTAAACGGATACGGCGTTGGCGACCTGGTTAAGTGTGTCGACGATGTTCTTGAATCGGAAATCGATCATCTGGTTAAGGAGTATGCTGATGTTTATCAACTGCCCGCTGACAGTCTGCCAGGTGGTAAATATCATGAGAATGTAAGGTATCAGGCACGCCTCGAAGCCGGAATGCTCAGCTTCCTGAAGAAGGGTGGGTTTGGAGCTTTCACCACGACTTTTGAAGATTTGCACGGATTAAAGCAGCTTCCGGGTTTGGCTTCGCAGCGTCTGATGGAAGCGGGTTACGGATTTGGTGCCGAAGGCGACTGGAAACATGCGGCTATGGTCCGTATCTGTAAAGTGATGGGCAAAGGGTTAAAGGGCGGCTGTTCTTTCATGGAAGATTACACCTACCATCTGAATCCAAAGGGAATGATGGTACTGGGCGCACATATGCTGGAGATTTGCCCGACCATTGGCGACGGGAAAACCAAACTCGAAGTTCATCCGCTGGGAATTGGCGGAAAACAGGCTCCCGCACGTTTGGTCTTTAATGTTCCTGCAGGCCCGGCCATCAATACCAGCCTGATCGATATGGGAAATCGTTTCCGCATGATCGTTAACTCAGTCGACTGTGTGTTGCCTGAAGCTGATCTTCCTAAGTTACCTGTTGCACGTGCCTTATGGGTGCCTCAACCCGATCTTAAAACCGGTGCAGGAGCTTGGATCTATGCCGGCGGAGCTCATCATACGGCCTTCAGTCAGGCTATTGATGCCCGGGTGATGGAAGATTTCTGCGAAATGGCTGGAATTGAATTTGTACACATCGGCAAGGAAACGGATCTGACCTCTTTCAAAAAAGAACTCAAGTGGAATGATTTATATTATCATCAGGCCGGTGCACTGAAGTTTCTATAGTTTAACTTTAGTGTTTAAACCAAATAAAGATGGTCATAGGGATTGATATCGGAAGTACGACTACTAAAAGCGTAGTTTTTTACCCCGACAATTCGTTTAAAACTCAGATCACTAAGGCATTTGATCCGATAACCTCCGCAACCGGGGCACTGGGTAAGATCCTGATGGATAATCATCTGGAGATTTCATCGGTAAACCATATTGTTCTTACCGGCGCGGGGGCTTCACGAATCGATGGCCGTTTATTCGGTATTCCAACCTCAAAGATTGAGGAGATTCAGGCAATCGGGCTGGGCGGCATGTACCTCTCAGGGAAAACGGACCTGATAATTGCCAATCTCGGAACAGGAACAGCCCTGGTGGAAGCTCATAAAGACCAGATAAATCATATCGGTGGTACCGCTGTCGGAGGCGGTACCATCCTTGGTCTGGCCAAAGCCATGCTGAAAATCTCCGACCTCGACGTGTTATTTGAGATGGCATCAAAAGGACGCATTGGTCAGGTCGACCTGTTGATCGGGGATATCGCTGATTCTGACATCGGGATACTCAAAAAGGAGATGACCGCCTCAAATTTCGGCAAGCTCATGGATAGCGCGAAAGAAGAAGATATTGCACTGGGAATCTTTAATATGGTTTATCAGGTTATCGGCACTGTTTCAGCATTTGCTGCAAAGAGCCGGAACATGAAAACCATAGTAGTGACCGGCACGGCGAGTAACGTGTCCATCGGAAAAAGAATCCTTGATGCGATTGCGGTAATTTATGACCTGACTTTCATTTATCCTGATCATGCTGCCTATGCCACCGCGATTGGCGCTGCCCTTTCACAAAAAGGGTAGTTTGAAAGAAATCTTAATGAACCAAATGAAGTTCCTTGCGGAATTTTACCTGTAGCTGTTCGATATCCTGGATGGGTTGGTTCTTAGAATGACACCACGGGCATTCAGCACTTTCAAAATATTGGCTTACCTGATAAACCCCGTGATCAGGACATTGGTAGGAGATGAAGTTTTTGCCAGATTTGACAATCATAATTTTGTCAATTCTATTCAATTTCTTAATCATATATATATAGTATTGAAGTATCGGATTGTGTAAGTTTAATACCTGAAAATGATAAATAATAATTTAAAACGATCTTTTTGATTAACTATCATTTTACTCAAGTTAACCTTCATAAATTGCACGTTTGGCCTGCCTAAAATGACCTTCTGCCACTACATCATATGACAAAACTTAAACACCTCATTCTTGCCGGCTGGCTTTTCATCACCTGCGGAATTGCCATTTTTCCATCTTGTAAAACCGGTCTGTCAGATGACCTGCTTAAAAACGGCAGCGATAGCATCCGAATTGTTTCAACCGACACGCTGTTGGTCAAAATATTCAACTGGGCTAAAACAACCTCAAACGGATACGTGGGTACGGACAATGATCCGGTAGGACCCTGGTATGAGGCGGCCTTGCCCAAGCGCGAGGCCTTTTGCATCCGCGATGTATCGCACCAGTGCATCGGAGCCGAAATCCTCTGGCAGGGAAAGCAGAATCTGAATATGTTCCGAAAATTCGTGGAAAACATATCTGAAGAAAAAGACTATTGCTCCTACTGGGAAATCAACCGGTACAACAAACCGGCACCGGTGGATTACGCCTCCGATAACGATTTCTGGTACAACCTGAATGCCAATTTTGATATTATCGATGCTTGCTATAAACTTTATGAATGGACAGGTAATGCGACGTATATCAATGATGCGGTTTTTGATAAATTTTTCCGGTTGACCCTCAATGAATATGTTGAAAGGTGGCAGCTGCAGGCCGATCAGATTATGGATCGCCCGGGAATGATGAACCTGAAGCCGGAAACGGTAAAATATAAATACGCAAGGGGCATTCCTTCCTATGATGAATCGCAGGATAACCTGGCGGTGAGCGGTGATCTGCTTGGCTTGATTTACAATGGATTTAAAACGTATTCAAAAATTCTGAAGCTTAGAGGAGAGGTGGGTCTTAGTGAAAAATATGCAGGAAAAGCAGCTGAATATCGTCACCTGATCGATTCGGTCTGGTGGAATGAAGGTTCGCAGGCCTATTCCGCCTTTTATAAAACCGATAAGAAATTTTCCACCGGCGGCATCAGCAACAGTGAATTTCTGCTTTGGTACAATGTGATTGAAGATCCCGCCAGAATCATCAAATCTTTGAAAGATATCGCCAATTCTCAGGTGGAGGTATTGTCGTATCTGCCCATGTTGTTTTTCAGATATGGTTTAAACGCTGATGGATATGATTATCTGGTTAAAATATATCACGATAAGAGGAGGATGTATCCTGAAGCATCCAGCGGGGCCATCGAGGGATTGGTTCGTGGATTGATGGGTGTTGAGCCCGTCGCTTCAGAGAACAGGATCGTTACCTGCCCGAGGCTGGCAAACAGTGAGTCCGGTGTTACCGTGGAGAATATTCCAGTTTTCGCAGGATTGATATCTGTCCGGCATGATTCGTCCGTAAAAACCACTTTCGCCAACAAATCAGATAAGGGACTCACCTGGAGGGCTACATTCCAGGGTTCCTGTCAGCAGATCAGTGTCGGTGGTAAATTGATGCCGGCCATAATTTTTAAGGATGCAACGGGAAATATCCATAGCTATATTGATATCCCTGTTGAGGCAAAAACCCAGATCACTGCAGAGGCTGATGTTGCTCCTATTGCAAAATAGTTTTCCTTTATAAAAAATCCTGTCTGAAATGAAAATTGTTGTACCATACGAATTGGCATTCACAAACATTGTATCCTCCTTTATCGAAGAAACCGCCGTTTGTTATGGTGCCGATGAACAGGAACAAAAGAGGATGAGGCTGCTTGGCGAAGAAGCTTTTCTGTTTATTATCGGAGGTATTCCTGATGTCGAATTCCATGAGATGTTTCATCTGAACACCTTTGAGGAGGAGGATGGTCTGGGTTTTCAGTTTTCCAATCACGGCCAACCAATGAATGTGAGGGAGGTTCCTGAATTTTCCATTGAGGATCCGGAAGGAACTGCCGATGGATTATCACTGAATTTATTGAAGAATCTTTGCGATGAGCTTTTATTTCGCAGTCTTGGCCGGGAGGGGTGGGAATTGATGATCCGTGTAAAATTTAAAAATTACCGGAAGATATTGCCTGTTGAACGACAGTTGGTTGCAGGTTCAATGGTTGCAGGGGTTACAGGAATTATCTGCAGACGAACTACACCTGAAGATATCCCCGGTATTATTAATCTGGTATATAATACATACCGGTATTCGTATGTGAAACCAATGATGTATGATAAGGACCTTTTTACGGAAGCCATCGGTGAGGGAAACTTGCTTTCCATAGTGGCCGTTACCAGTGAAGGCAAGGTGGTGGGTCATAACGCAATAATGATTGATAGTGCAAGGCTTGGCGAGGCAGGAATGGCTATGATTGATCCGGATTACCGGGGTGGACAACTATTCCGGATGCTGATCAAGGTTACGAGAGACGAAATCGTGCCGATGCATCCGGGAATGCTTTATTATGCCCGGGCAGTGACCACCCATAAAGCCAGTCAGGCATTTGCTGCACGGTTTACACCAACGCTGTTATCACTTTCCTTGTTACCGAACCTTGCCTTTATTGGAATCAACAGCGGAGGTACCGACCGGGAGAGTACAATTCACCTGATCACAAAGCAGGCTGAGGTTGATCATGCCGGTAAACTGTTTATTCCTTCAGAACACTTTGAACTGATCAGTGGGATGTTTTCTGATGAAGGGATTTCGGTTGATTTGATGACCAATTCGGGAAGCATAGCACAAATAGAAACCAAATCAACAGTGGTTCGAATTGATGAAGAGCAGCATGCGGAAATAGTGCTTGATTGTCCCGGAAATGATCTGGAAAAACATATCAGGCAGTTAACCAGAATGCTCCAGCAGGAAGGAATAATTACGGTCGATATATTCATTCGCACCCGCGAAAATCTTCCTGAAAATCTGGATGCTGTTTTGATTGAGAAGGGCTACTTTTTCTGTGGGATCAAACCAATGCCGGACGGATCATGGCAGGTGGTATATACCAATTTACTCAATCAGAAATTCGACTTTGAGAACTTGCAGCTTTTTAGTGCCAAGTCAAATGCATTGCGCGATTATGTAAAATTGCAATATCAGAAAACCGCATAAATGAACTATCCGGAAATTTATCTGGCCATTGATAACTGCTTTGCCTCTAAACGGTTTACCAAACCAAAAGAGTGGATGCAGCTGGCGGCTGACCTTGGGGTTTATCATGTGGAGGCTAGTGCCGATAATGAGTGCGACCCGCTTTATCAGGGTGCGGATTACCTGAGCCGATGGGTTGATGATGTTCAGGAGGCATCAGTAAAAACAGGTGTTTCCGTTTGCAATCTGTATTCCGGACATGGAACCTATTCTACGCTGGGACTGTCGCATACCGATCCGCAAGTCAGGGACAGGATGCTTAACCAGTGGCTGAAGCCCATGGCTGCCACTGCCGGAGCGCTGGGTGCCGGACTCGGGTTTTATTGCCACGCTTTTCCGGATAGTGTGCTGCAGAATCCGGCTATTTATCAGGAATACTATAATGAACTGATAAAAAACCTCGCTGAAATCGCAGGATATGCTCAGGAGGTTGGTTGTAAATCGATTGGTCTGGAGCAGATGTACTCGCCTCATCAGATCCCGTTCACTATCAGGGGGGCGAACGACCTGATCCATGCAGCCAGCGAAAAGGCAAAACATCCTATATATATTACGTTGGATTCCGGACATGCTTCCGGACAACGAAATTTTCTGAAGCCAGATAAGGCAACAATTTTTAAGGCGCTTGGTGACGCGGGTAAAACGGAGTCGGAACGATTGTGGCTGGGGTGCGACCGGGCTTTTAAATTGGTTGATGGTTTTGGAAATCCAGGTAATGTAGGAATCGAAGGCATTGCAGATCAGATAATTGAATTAAGCGAAAGCCATTCTTACCTTTTTGCCGAAAAGCAGGATTGTTCCATCTATTCCTGGCTTGAGGAGCTCGCCTGTTATTCGCCGATTATTCATCTGCAGCAGACTGATGGAAAGGTTTCCGCGCATTGGCCCTTTACAGCAGCAAGAAATGAAATTGGAATCATTGAAGGGAAAAAGGTGCTGGAAGCAATTAAGTCATCCTTCAATAATCCGGATAGGTCATCACTACCCAGGGTCGACCGGATTTACCTTACGATTGAAGTCTTTTCATCCACCGGCAGTATAAATTATTATACGTTGAAAGATCTGGAAGAAACGGTAAGGTACTGGAGGCAATTTGTACCGGTTGATGGAACGCAACCTGGTTTTGTTTATTAATTAACAAGCCCGTTAATTATCAGATCAGGTCATACGTTGGGGCGGTGAATGGAAATCGTTACAGGAAAATCCTTGTTTTTTGCACGTTCGTCAAGCGGAATTTTGCATGCTTTGTCGCTTTAACCCCTAAAAAAACCAGTTCATCAAACTATCTGAAACTACGTCTATGTTAATAAGAATGCGCCTTTCAGGAGGGTATACCTTTGAATCGAACAAAGGAAAATACCCAAATGAAAAGCGCATTAAAGACATCGATTTTAATTTTAACCTGCCTCCTCAGTCTGAACCTTCAGGCCGCTTTCCTGAATAAGGTTCCCCAGACTTTAACCCAGCCCGACGGGACTATCCTTAAATGTTTTGCTTCCGGTGACGAACATAATCACTGGCTGCACGATGCCAATAACTACACTATTCTGCAGGACGCCGTTACCGGATTTTATGTTTATGCCACGAAATCAGGTAATAAACTGGTTGCAACATCCTTCGTTGCCGGTATCACCAATCCCGCCACCGCAGGTTTACAGGCAGGGGTAAATCTTGATTCACAGGATGTTGAGTCCATCAGCAGAAAATCATACAGGATGCCTGAAACCAAGGGTACATCTGGAACCAATACCACCGGCACCATCAACAACATAGTAATATTCATACGGTTTGCCGATCAGGACGAATTCTCGGTACCAGCTTCGTCATATTATTCAGCATTCAACGGGGAAGGCTCCTCTTCCATGATGGAATATTTTAAGGAAATTTCAGGCTCACAGCTGACAATCAATACATCGCTTTTCCCACAGGCCGGCGGTTCCACGGTTTCTTATCAGGATACACACAACAGGAATTATTATTGCAGTTTTAACTCTGTAACCAATCCTGATGGTTATGCTGATGATAACGAGAAATACGATCGCGAATTAACCTTGCTGAAAAATGCTACCGAAGCGGTTAAGCCGGAAATTGAATCAGCAGGACAGAATTTTGACAATGACAATAATGGTCTGGTTGATAATATTTGCTACATAATCAAAGGTTCCACCGATGGTTGGTCGGGGTTGCTCTGGCCGCATATGTTCAAGCAATATTATTATGATATCACGTTAGGCGGAGCAAAGGTTATGGATTATAATCTTCAGATATCAGAATCGATGGGTGTAAATGTGCTTTGCCATGAGATGGCCCACACCCTGGGATTTCCTGATCTTTACCGTTATGCTGATAATACAATCAACCCGGTTAGCTCATGGGATGTTATGGCTTCAACCACCAACCCTCCGCAGCACCCGAGTGTATACATGAAAGCTAAATATGGTAACTGGACATCAGGTGTTAATGAAATCTCAAGCAACGGAACCTATACATTGGATCCTTTGTCATCCAATCCATTTGCTGCGTACAAAATCAGCTCACCCAACAGCACCTCGGAATATTTTATGGTAGAATACCGGAAAACTGCTGGTCTGTTTGAATCACAGCTGCTCGGATCGGGTTTGATCATCTACCGTGTGGTTCCATCAGTAAATGGTAACATGTACGGCGCACCGGATGAGGTTTATGTTTTCAGGCCGAATGGCACAACCACCAGTAACGGTGACCTGGCTGAGGCTAACTTTACTTCTGATGCAGGCAGAACCGCTTTTGGCGGCGGCAGCAACACCACCTGTTTTTTGAGCAATGGCATGCCGGGCGGATTTAAGATCACCGATATCGGAACTGCCGGTGAATCTATTTCATTTACGGTAAGTTTTGGAAATGATAACCCTGCCGTTTTAAATGTAGCCCCGGGGCTTCGCGAAGTTCCGGTCGCAGCAGGGGTCACTTCATTTGGTGTATCCAACACCGGCGGAGGCACCATGGCATGGACTGCTTCAGTTACGAGCGGTGCAAGCTGGGCTCACATCACCTCAGGAAACAGCGGTAGCAATGCAGGATCAGTTGAGGTAGCGTTTGATGCCAACATGGAAAGTGATGTTCGCACCGCCAGCATCAATGTAAGTGTTGAAGGTAGTTCTCAGACATTATATATTGTTCAGGAAGCCAGCCGGTCGGTTCTGAATGCCGGACCGGAAGAGCAGCAGTTGGTTGACAGAGGCGGAGTTGTTTCTTACACTGTTGCCAATCTGGGTGGTGGTAATATGAACTGGACTGCCTCGGTAACCACCGGCAGCTCATGGGCAAAAATCGTATACGGATTAAATGGAAGCAATGCCGGAACCATCCGGGTTGAAGCTGCTGCCAATACGGGAGCTCAGCGTGAAGCAATCATTACAGTAACTGTTGGCGGATCAAACGGAAGCCGGATGTCGGTAAATCTTGTTCAGGATGCAAAAGCTGCCGAACTGATGATTAACCCGACTGTTCAGACTGTTGACTCCAAAGGGGACGACATCCGCTTTGAAGTAGCAAAAACCGGTTACGGTATGATTAACTGGGCCACCGAGGTTACCACGGGGGCCACCTGGGCACACATCACCATTGGAAACAGCGGCAGCAACGATGGCATTATCAGCGTTGAAGTTGATGAGAACACCGGAGCACCAAGAACAGCTTCCATCATCGTAAAATCGACCAATCCATCAGTTGGTGACAAAATTCTGACAATCAATCAGGATATAAAAAGCAGTATCAGTGTTGTAAGTTCAGTAAGCAATCTGAATATTTATCCAAACCCGGTAGTTAACCAGTGCACCGTGCAGATTGAAAACTTCGATGGAGCTACTAAAACTCTGGAAGTATTCAACATGATGGGCCAGCTGCAAACTACCCAACTGTTATCTCAGGAAAGCACCAGCGTTGACATGGCCGGATTATCAAAAGGCGTTTACGTTTTCCGCATCACCTCAGAAAACAAAATCGTAAGTCAGAGCCGGGTCGTAAAAGAATAATAGCAGTTCGTTCGGGTTTTTTCAAGGGCCGGATCAGAGATAGACTGATCCGGCTCTTTTTTTTCAGGCGGTAACGGGACTAAAATCCTCTGATATTATTTTACTTTTTGGCAGAGTTTAGAATAATTACTCGAACCGTTCTTATCGCCCATGTCGGCCGCAATCTTATAGTTTTTACAGGCCTCCTCCTGATTGCCCAGGTTGTAATAATTAGAGCCAAGTAAGTCGTAGAGGTTATATAGGGTAGGGGCTGGTTTTCCACTCGAGATAATATAGTCAAGATCTGAAATACTACTCTTGTATTCACTCAGCATGTAGTAGCAGTAGGCTCTGAAGGCACGGGCTTCAATAAATCCGGGTTCCTTTGATAATATTTCAGAAAAATAACGCGAAGCTTGAGCATAGTTTTTTGCATTAAACGCCGCAGAAGCTGAATTATAGGTGTCCTGGTACGGGAGCATAATAAACTTACGATCAAGAAATGCTTTTTGTTTCAAAACCAGGCTATCGGCAGGAAAGTATATGGCAGCAGAGTCTATAACAGCAACTGATTTTAGGGTATTCCCGGTTCTGTCGTAAAAAGAGGCAGCAAACAGCCAGGCTTCCTGATTGGTTTTCGTTTTTTGCAGGTATTGATCTATAATGGCTTCACTCTCATTTGTTAATCCTTTTTTTTGCAGAAGTTCGCATAGCATGGAAATATTCTTGAAAAAAAGCGGCTTCATTTTATACGTCTTTTGGGCATACACCAAACTGCTATCGGTGTTATTAAGATTATTGTAGGCAATGGCCATGGCATACTCTGGCCTGCCATCGAACGGACTTGACTTGTCGTTCCTGAGTAATTCGATTACCTCCTTGTTTCTTTTTTCGTCTAACAGGTAGCGGGCTTTCTGAACGGCAATTGGCTCTCCCTCAACATTTAAATCAGGTATTGCAGGAAATCCGTTCAGGAAAAGG
>CAIXHD010000194.1 GCA_903919065.1 uncultured Bacteroidota bacterium | reverse complement strand
GGTAAAACAAGGATCCGCCAATCCGAATATCGTATTCATTCTGGCGGATGACATGGGCTATGGTGATGTTGGATGCTTTAATCCAGAGTCGAAAATCCCTACACCGAACATGGATAAGCTGGCCTCGCAGGGGATCCGGTTTATGAATGCACACAGTCCTGCTGCCCTCAGCACTCCTACCCGCTATGGCTTTTTAACCGGCCGTTATTGCTGGAGAACCAGGCTTAAGGAGGGCGTGCTCATTGGTTATGATGAGACCCCGCTGATTGAAACCGGCAGGCCGACCATTGCATCCGTTTTAAAAAGCAAGGGATATGAAACAGCCGGAATCGGGAAATGGCATGTGGGATTGAACTGGCCGACCCGGAATGGCTATGTTATTCAGGATGACCAGAATAACTGGAGCAAGAATCCACTAGTTAATCAGGAGAATGAAAAGCACATCGATTTTTCGAAGCCCATTAACGGAGGACCAACAGAACTGGGATTCGATTATTTTTTCGGGACCTCGGGCTGCTCCACCAGTGACCCTCCGTATTGTTTTATCGAACAAAACAGGACGGTGGATATTCCCTCGGTAATGAGTCCTGATTCCTTCAGTAAACTTCCGGGTTTTGGTCCCGGCCTGATGGTGCCCGGGTTTTCCCTGACAGAAGTTGATCCCGTTTTCACCGAAAAAGCCATCGGTTTTATAAAGGATCATCAGAATAAATTACCGGGCAAACCCTTTTTCCTCTATCTCGCACTTTCCTCGCCGCATAACCCGTTCCTTCCTCCGGATTTTGCCAAAGGGAAAAGCACCGAAGGACCCCGGGGGGATCTGGTTACGGTGGTCGACTGGAGCGTTGGCCGTATACTGGAGGTTCTGAAGGAATACGGGCTCGATAAGAATACCCTGGTTATCGTAACCAGCGACAATGGGGCAATGAAAGGCGCAAACGGTCATAAATCCAACGGCGATTACCGTGGATATAAGGCAAACATCTGGGATGGCGGTCACCGGATACCGTTTATCGCCCGCTGGCCGGGCAAGATAAAACCCGGCAGCAAGAGCAGTGAAGTGATCAGCCTGACCGACATGTTTGCCACTTTTTCCAGCCTGGTTTCTTCAAAAGTGACCGATGGCAATGGTGAAGACAGTTATGATGTACTTCCTGCATTTTTTGGCAAACGACAGGAGAATTCAGATACCCGCGTGAGGGTATTCCATTCCGGGGGAGGATATTTTGCCGTCCAGAAAGGGCCATGGAAGCTGATTGAGGGAACGAAAGGATCCGGATCCGGAGTAAAGATGCTTAACGAAGGCCCTTCAGTCATGACCGGACAGCTTTACAATGTTATGGAGGACCCGTCTGAAAAGAATGATCTTTGGGAAAAGGAGCCCGGTGTGGTCAAAGAGCTGGGGGCTATCCTCGAGAAGTGCAAATCCGTGGCCGCCACCAATAAAATCCAAAATTTCCAAATCCATGAATAAATTGTGGATGCTTTGTCCGTTGATATCGCCACTCCTGTCGACCGGCACTGTGGCGCAGGAATCCAGACAGCCGAATGTTATCCTGATTCTGACTGATGATCAGGGCTATGGCGATATAGCAGCACACGGAAACCCGTATATTTCAACCCCCAATCTCGACCGGCTTTACAGTGAGAGTATGCGGCTCGCGAATTACCACGTTTGTCCGACCTGCTCGCCTACCCGGGCAGCCCTGCTCACCGGAAGGTACAACAACCGCACCGGGGTGTGGCATACCGTCACTGGCAGG
>CAIXHD010000193.1 GCA_903919065.1 uncultured Bacteroidota bacterium | reverse complement strand
TCATACCAGGCCTGACTTTTAGCGTCGGAACCGTCATATTCATATCCAAGGATGTTCGGTGTGGTAGAAGCAGTGGCAAAGGAAGCTCCGAAATTGCGCGAAACGAAGCAACCCTGGAACTTATCGGCTCCTCCGACCAGATAAACAAGACTGTCATTGGCCGGGGTTACGCCGATTACAAGGCGACCACCGGTTGGATATCCGGTTGTAGCGGGTGATAATGTCCAGGTGGTACCACCGTCAATGGAACGATAGAAACCATTACCGGAAACGGCATAGGCGATTGTTGCGCTGCCTGGCCTGAATTTAACGTCGCGGTAGTCTGATCCGTCGGGTGATGTTTTTACCCAGTTCACACCGCCATCAGTAGTTTTAAAAATACCACCATTTCCGGCAGCCAGAATAAGGTTGGCATCGGTTGAGCACTGCTCGAACATGCCGATAGTATAATTACCCATACCTGTATTGGATGCGGCCCATGTCAATCCGCCGTCGATGCTGCGGAAAACACCCATTCCGCCGGAGTTGCCCCCGTCGCGGTCGCCTGTTCCGATAAGAATGCTGTTTGGGTTGGTTTTATTCACCAATATCGCTGATACCCCTAAGGTTGGCATTTTATCTGTGGAGGTTGTCCATGTTTTTCCACTATCGTGAGTGGTCCAGAATCCGCCTTTCGGGGCTCCGATGTAAACAGTAGCCGTATCTGTCGGACTGAATGCGATGGCATTTACACGGCCAACACCATTGTATCCACCAAAGTCGGTACGTGATGTTGGTCCTAATGCGACCCATGTTGCCTGACCTGTTTTCAAGCCAGCCTGTTCAGGATGGCTTTCCATATAATTGTTATACTCACTGTAAACTTTATCAGGTGCCGGATACGAACCATCCGGATTAACCCTGGATTGCCAGTAATATTCCCAGCGCTTAAATGGTTTAAAACCTGTTCCCCGGGTTGCTGAGCGACCTTCCCAGTAGGTGTAAAAGGCTTTTTGAGTCTCGAAGAAATTTCCGTTTGGATCCTGCATCATCTCCATCCAATAAGGGTAGGAGGCATAATCTTTAGGGGTTGTTGTACTTTTGGTCTGTGCGGTCAGCGAAATGCTGAACATCAATAGGAATAGCGTCACAAGAATTGTGAATGACTGTTTTTTCATTACTATTATAGATTATAACCTTTGCCAAATTAGCGACAAGTTTATAAAAAAAAGTGGGAATAAGGGGTGTCGAAAAAAAAGTCCCCTGTAAATCATTGATATACAGAGGACTTTAAGCGGCTTTGTAGCCCCGATCAGACTCGAACTGATATCTATAGTTCCGGAAACTATTATTCTATCCCTTGAACTACGGAGCCGGAAAAATCAGGTGGGCATATCCGCAAAAACCCATCCTTGTAGCCCCACCAGGACTCGAACCTGAATTTAAAGTTTAGGAAACTTCCGTTCTATCCCTTGAACTATGAGGCCAATATTCAGGGTGCAAAGGTAAGAAAAAAAGTATTCAGCCAAAATCAGTCGAACAGAGCATGTAAAACCTTGTGCGACTTGATCTCACCTAATCCTTCCAGATGAAGGTAGTAGTAACGCAGAATCCCATCGAGAAGCTCAATGCGCTTGTGCCGGTCGATCACCACCAGTGAAATTTCCGATGCAGGAATGGTCAGAAACCTGGTCAGAAGTGAAGTGAGTTCGGGTCGTAAACAGGAACCATGAAGGGGCGGGGTAGAAGTGAACGTTCCAAGAGAGAGGTCGAACCATAAATCCGGTCCGGCAGGCGGCACTTCCGGATTAAAACCCAGGTGACGCGATAAACGGAGCAGGAAATAGATATGGAAATTTCCGATGCCCTGATCAGTGACATCCAGCAGCTGGATGTGGTTATCGAGAAAATCAAAGAGATCCTCGTTGG
>CAIXHD010000192.1 GCA_903919065.1 uncultured Bacteroidota bacterium | reverse complement strand
GAACCCGATAAGCTAAAAACCAAAACATGACATCAAGAAGAGACTTTACAAAAACGATTTCCATTGGATCAATGGGAGCCCTTGTGCTCGGAACAGCTGCCTGTGCACCGGGCGAAAAGAAAAACGAAAAAGTGGTTTGGCCTTCCGATAAACTGAACATCGCATTTGTAGGGATTGCGGGGAGAGGTGGCAGTAATTTAAAGTCATTGAAAGACCAGAATGTTGTTGCCCTGTGTGATGTGGACTGGAGAGAGCGCCAGCAAAAATCATTCGATGCTTATCCCAAAGCCAAACGGTACAAGGATTTCAGGGAGATGCTCGAAAAGCAGAAGGATATCGATGCGGTGGTTATTTCCACCCCAGACCACAACCATGCGGTGATAGCCACGATGGCCATAAAAATGGGCAAGCATGTTTATTGTGAAAAGCCGCTGGCACACTCTGTTTTTGAGGTCAGGGAAATTACCAGACTGGCAAAGGAATACAATGTACAAACACAGATGGGGAACCAGGGCCATTCGTGGGATAGCATACGCCAGTTTTATGAGCATATCAAGGCTGGAACCATTGGCAAAGTCACCGAGGTTCATGCCTGGTGCGACCGGCCAGCCGGAGGAGGATCCGTTTCGTTCCCACATGGTATCGCCAGACCCACAGGAGATTACAAAATCCCGCGGCAGCTGAACTGGGACTTATGGCTCGGTCCGGCCCAGAACAGGCCTTATCAGCCAGATTATCTTCCGATGAAATGGCGTGGGTTTATCGATTTTGGCTGCGGTGCTTTGGGCGATTTTGGTTGTCATACACTTGATCCGGCATTTTGGGCATTGGATCTGGGAAGCCCTGACAGTGTGATCGCCAGCACTTCCAACCTGCTTCCGGAAGTTAAATACGATACTTACGCCACTGCTTCAATCATCACCTACAAGTTCCCGGAAAGGGGGGATCAGCCACCCGTAAAACTCACCTGGTACGATGGCGGCCTGCTCCCGATGCATGACGACCGGCTGAAGGATTTGAAATATGAGGACACCTGCGGGGCACTGCTGATCGGAGAGAAAGGCATCATCATCCACGGTTCTCACGGTGCCACTGGATTTAAAGTCCTGCTCAATGATAAAAACCAACAGGCTGAAACACCTCCACAGATTATTGACCGGAGCAAGGGACATCATGCGGATTGGTTGGAAGCCATTAAAACGGGCAAACCAGCCAGTGCGAATTTCAATTACGGCGGACCACTCACCGAAACCGTATTATTGGGAACAGCCGCATCCTTGTACCGGAATCAGGAATTGAAGTGGGATACGGCTAACATGAGAATAACAAACCTGGAGCAGGCAAATTCAGTGATAAAGCCGGAATTCAGGGCAGGATGGAATATCTGATGAAAAATGTAATCTATACGGTTTTTTTGTTAGTCAGCCTGTCTGTCTTTGCGGTTCAAGGGCAAACCGATAATCACATCGATTCATTGCTTAAAAAGGTTGAACTGATCCCCATAATGATCACCGGTGAAAAGGATAACCGGATTAATATCGTCATCATGAACCGGTGGACTTCCCGTGACAAGGAGCCTTATAATTCGCCAAAAATGAGGGATGAATTTATTAAAGACATTAATGAATCAATGATTGCTGCTCTGACTCCGGGCGATAATCGGGCCCAGACCGCCTATGCCAATTACAGGGATTTTTTTAATGTTTATGGGTTATGGTATCCCGACACGCCGGAATGGAAAAAAGGAATCGACGAGGAAACGGTTGATGCCATTCGTGATAAACTATTCTTGCCCTGGAAAGACGAGAATACCGGCTGGGTTACATTTTTAGTGATGCCAAATCAGGACCAGGGCGGCGGAGGGGCTGCAAGAAACCTTGAAAAAAGAGTAGGTTCTGCAATAATCGCTGGTAAAGGTATCGGGAAAATGCTGCATGAGATTGCCCACACCTGCATGAGTATCGGAGATGAATATACCGCCGGTGCAACCGGAATGGATGCTATGCCAACCTATAATGTGGAAACGGAAGTCAGCCGCGATAAAATCAAGT
>CAIXHD010000191.1 GCA_903919065.1 uncultured Bacteroidota bacterium | reverse complement strand
CTGAGTATCAATGATGTATTGGTAAAAGAATGGCAGTGGCATGTTCAGATTGGCGGAGGTGCCAATACCAATCCATTTAAAGGTATCCGTTTCGTGAATAATGCAGCAACCTCCGGTGGCTCAGGATTCATTGATAATGTGCTCATCGACCAGCGTAATCCGGCTTCAGCAGGTTGGGTGGTAAATCCGGAAATCGGGATGATTTATCAAAGACAGAGCCGTCAGGTTGTATTCACCGGTATTGAGCCGTCTGAAATCAGGGAAATATCTCTATTTGATCTGCAGGGACGTAAGTTGGTCTTCAGTCAGAACCCAAATAACCTCACTTTCTCTTTCGGCAGTGAAATCAGGAACGGTATTTACCTGGTGGTTGTGAACCGAAAAGATGGCAGGCCTTTTTCAAGAAAAATAGCCGTGGTTGAATAGTGTGAAAGAAATGCCTGGCTAATCTGCATCAGGGTTGAAGCAGTATTTTGTTGCTGATTTGCTGGTTGTAATTTTCGTATAAGTGTATTACTTTTAACTCTGACAGTTAAGAGGTACGCATACGAAATTTATATTCCTATGAAAGCATTAATGCTAATGCTTCCTGCACTCCTGGTTATGGGGTGGACAGGGGCCATCGGACAGCAAAAAGTTCCTGATCGAAGTTATTCCCGTGTATCATTAACAATAATTTATCTTGATGATCCCAATCCGGATCCGAATTTCAATGCCGGTATAGGTCAGACGGTCCGCAATTTCTTTGAGCAGTCGAAACTGATCGGGCCAAAGTATAACGATCATACTATTTCAACCCGATCGGCCAGGGTGGATGTTGATAATTTCACGGCCGAAAACCGCACCATGATCGGTAATCCGAAAGAGACCGGTCAGATTCTTGATTTCGTGAACAAGTCGGACATTTCCCGGCAGGTGGTCAGCAAATGGTTCGATCGTCAGCCCGACGGGACTTTCAAAATGGACCTCATCGGCCAGCGAGGCCTTTACAATGCCAGTGATAATGATTATATCACTGCCGCTGCTTCCCAAAGACAGTTTGCAACCCTGAAGGATCAGGGGGAAAAGCTTCTGAAAGTCAGTTACCTCCTGTTCGTGAATATCTCAGATGTTAAATATACTGAGGTTAAATCACTCAATTCAGGATCCTGGTCTGGTTTGGCAAGAGGCTATCTGTACAAGCTCAACTGGAATGATTCCGTCAGTGCCAATTTTTACCAGAATCTCTGGATAGCTGAAGGAGATGCTGAGGCTGTTAAGAGCGCTAAAAAGAAAGCCTTTGATTCAACCGTTTTCCCAATTGTGCATGTAAAGAATCTTGATGTTTCCGCCTCAAAGTCGAACTCACCCGTTAATGGTGTTAAACCTTCAGATACCGAGGTGATCACCGGTATTATTAACAGTATGTACGAGAGTCTTATCGTAGAGATAGATACCAAAGTATCCGATTTTCAGGTGAGGCAGGGGCTGATTTCCAGTAAGCCTATCGGGGCAACTATCGGGAGTAAGGAAGGTTTATATGTGGATCAGCGGTTTTTTGTATTTGAGAATGTTCAGAACTGGAATAAGCAGGTCGTTCAGCGAAGAAGGGCTGTTATCCGGGCGAAAACAGTGGTAAACAATGAAAAAGTTACTGAGGGAAAAAGTAATCCATCCATTTTTTACCAGGTTGGTGGCGGCAAAATTGACCACTTCGGAATGTATATGGTCCAGAAAAATGATAAGGGAATTGCCTTCACCATTACGTCTATGAAAGGTAATATGGGAGGTCTGAACGGGACTCTCGAATATAACCTGTCGAGGTCGTTCAGTAAAACCATGAAGTTGAAGACCATACCCACCGGTGTAAATTTCTTTATCGATCTGGCTGTAAATAATGGAAATTACAGCGACGTGGAAATCCCCGGTTATTTTTCGTCCCGGAATGATGACTTTTCTTTTTTCAGGGTCAGCGGTGGTTTCAGCAAGGACTACTATTTTTTAAAGAATTTTCATATTTCCCCAAGGATCGGCTACGGGATTGAAAACACCAGCCTTTATGACAAGGGAGAAAGCGGCACTTACCCCGATGGGTTATCAGCCATGGGGGACCATATTCTGATTGGCGGATCGGGAGGATTGAACCTGCTGCATAATTTCCAGTTGATCGGCGGTTGTAATATTTATATACCTGTGGGTGATTTATGGATGACTGCCGGATCGGAAAAGTCGGTGCCTCTTACCATGAGCTGGTCGAAGGTGTTCTATGGCCGCCAGGGCCTGAGCATTTTTGGCGGAGTAAGAATTCTGTTGTGATACTATTAAAATGAGGATATCATGAAAAAGAAAATTGCAATTGTCGGGTTGATTTTGCTGGTTTTCTCGAGTCTGGGAATTGAGGCTCAAACAAAAAAAGAGAAAAAAATTGCCGGGTATGTCGATGCGAATTATGAAGTGGAATGCCTGGGGACCGGTAGTCAGGGGAGCCAGTTGCTGAAGGTGTGGGGTTATGGCAAGACTCCTGAGGACGCAGTAATACAGGCCAAACGCAATGCCGTGCATGCGGTTATGTTTAAAGGCATTACCGCAGGCGTGGGGTGCATGAAACGCCCTATTTTAACCGAAGCCGGAATTGAGGAGGCAAGGGCTGATTACTTCAATGCTTTTTTTGCTCCGGCAGGAAAATATCTGAGCTTCGTTGCTTTGTCAGGTGAAGGGGTGCAGGACAGGATAAAAGTGGATAAGAAGACATACAAGGTGGCTATTAACGTTTCTGTGATGCACACGGCATTGCGACAGGAGCTGGAAGCTGCCGGTATTGCCAAGAAGTTAGGTGCCGGGTTTTAAACTTTAAAAAATGAAAACAAAAGTCTTTTTATTGGGGGTAGCAGGTTTCATGATGCTGTCAGTTGCATCATGCCTTGCCCAAAAAGAAGTGGCAGCTTACAATACATTCCAGACAGAATGTTTGGGTATTGAAATGGACGGCTCACAAACTCTTCAGGTATGGGGAACAGGCCGTAACCGGGTTGATGCTGTTGCGCAGGCAAAAAAGAATGCGGTGAGGGATGTGCTTTTTAACGGGATTGTTGCCGGTAAGCCGGATTGCCAGAAAAAGCCCGTACTGCCTGAGGTGAACGTGCGTGAGAATAATGAAGATTATTTCAATAAGTTCTTTGCGGATGGCGGGGATTTCAGGAATTTCGTTTACGTCCGTGTTGAACGGATCGGTCACCGGATTACGCGCGATAAAATGAAGGCGCAAAACCTGG
>CAIXHD010000190.1 GCA_903919065.1 uncultured Bacteroidota bacterium | reverse complement strand
TCCAAGTTTTGTATACTTTTGTGCCCACTACGCTGGTCACATAGCCAAGCGGTTAGGCACCGGTCTGCAAAACCGGCTACAGCGGTTCGAATCCGCTTGTGACCTCAACCTTTACAACCGATCTACCTGTTAACCAAGTAGATCGGTTTTGTGTTTTGGGGGAGTTGGCAAGTATTTGGCAAGTAATTTTGAAAACCGAGTTTTATTTTGTTTCCCCTGCCTTGAAAACTGTCCACGGCTGGGTCGGTCTGTCCTTGAGTAAGCCGGTCATCCATTCGTATTGAGGATGTTCCTCCAAAAAGGCTTTGGCATCGAATGGAGTTCCGCATGAACTGCCCCATCTGGCTAGGAAGGACATCTGTTTGGCCATTTTGGAATCAATCACTTTGCCGTCCATAACGCCTGACGGATAGAACGGTTCATCCCAGCCCGGAGTTTGGACGTTTGAATCCAGATAATAATGTGCGCATAAAGTTCTGCTACCTGGTTTTATGATACCTAAATAGGAATCAAAATGATCGGATTCAAATGTTTGCGCTATTTCAAGGTTAATCTTTCCAGCATTTTCTTTCAATAATTGGTTCCATCTAACCATCCGGGCAGCCCCTGACATTTTTATGTCTGATTCTTTCGTTTTGGTTTCGAAGCGCAGAATCTTTATGTCCTGTGCGATATTTGCTCCGGCGAAATAGCCATCCTTTTTCTTCTCAAAACCAACATATTTCAAGCCAAGTTCAAGGCGTGCGATTTCGTTGGTATTTACATCACCAATGAGCCATGCATTGGCTAATCCCCCATTATTGCCCTTTTTCATGATTTCGCACCATTCATCTATTGTCGATGCATACTGCGTGGCACTGCGCATACGGGAAAATTCGGGAATACCTTTCTCGTCGAAGGGGAAAAAATCCGCAATGGTTGTCTCTGATCCAACAAGCCCGGCACTAGTAACAAAGAAATCGGTTCCGCTATGGATAAGTCCTGCCATTGATTGCATTAGGATACTATGACCCTTTTCCGGAAGTATATCCAGGACAACATGGTAAAGGGGATAATAATATGCGAAATGGGTATTGTGTCCCAGCACAATACCCCCATCAACAGTCATGCTTCCTGTCGCAATGAAAGCGCTACAACCTTCTTTGGCAGGGTCTGGGGAATTGGGTGAAATTTTATCCTTAATTGTTGGCCACCAATACCACATGAGCTCCATATAGCCATTATAGGTAACCATCTCTTCCCTTGTGGTTGCAACCCCAGCCGCTTTCATTCCTTCCACCATCCCATCAATCTCAGCCAGATTTTCATCATCAATTTTTGGGATGAACATTTTACTACCTCGCTGAACCAGCCATTGCCAATCCAAAGCGGTTTGATAATGCCAGACTTCACCTAGAACCCTGAGCGATTCCTTGATTTCCTTTGCAAGCAAATATCCATGTTGGAAACCACGTTCCTTCGGCGCACCTTCGATGTGAAGATATATCCAGCCATTCTTTTCGTGTCGGTTGGCTTTTGATAACCAGGTTTTTTGTTCCGTCGTCAGTTGATTGGTGGTTTGTGTTTGAGCCAGAATTGAGCAAACTGAAACCAGCAAAAGCAAGAGTAATACCGTCTTTTTCATGGATTCATGGATTTAATAGTTCGGAATAGTGGACTGATGTTTTGGTGTTAAACCATTCATCCATAAAAGGTAACGAAGAAAATTGAGACCACCAAATCGTCTTTCAAGATGATCCGTTTGATCGAAATTGGGTTATAAAATTTGTCCCTGTCCCGGACGGGCGTGTTTTAGGCGGGGTGTTTTTCTGGTGTCAGATTACTTGTTTAAAACAGTTTTCAATCCACGGGTAAGGCCGGCTGGAAGCATGGATAAATGAGTTTCATTTTCAATAACCCAGGTATTCAGGGTCAATCCGTTATAGTGCCGGGATTCCAATTTCTCAACGAATGCTGCCCAAGGCTCTTTCACATCCTTTTCGTCAAGATTTCCGATGGCAGTAAAAACATGGGCGGAAAGAAGTTTATTAATCTTGAAATACTCGGTTTCTTTAGTAAAAATCTCTTTGTCGTTCCAAACCAGGGCTGGCCCCAGGATGATATAATTATCAAACAGACCTGGCTTTGAGAGCAGGATGTCTGCGCAAAGAAGGCCCCCTAAGGAAAGTCCGATGATAGTTTTCTTGTTGCCCTTTAAATTAAATTCATCCTTAATGAATTTAAAAAGTTCTAGCTCCAGGAATTGTTCGAAATTTTTAGCTCCACCAGCCAATGGCCAATCTCCCCATATTTTCGGAATATCCTTTGACGGGGTATAATCGCGGCTTCTTTTATCCCACCAATCACTTAATCCCAAACCGTATGATATTCCCACAATAGCCACTGGTGGAATTTCCTGCCCCCATCTGAGCCATCTGACTACATCATAGGTTAATCCGAATGACATATCAGCATCAAGGACAAATATTATAGGCAACGAGTCGGGCAGAACATTTTTTTCTTCCGGGATATAGCACTGAATCAGGAATTTGTCACCGATGATTTTGGAATCCATCCATTTTGCATGGGTCTGGTCGAGACAAACCGGCTGGTCTTGTGAGATACCCCCCTGAGTCAGCATTAACAGGAAAGTTCCTGTTAAAACCGTATTCATCAATCTTTTCATAGAATCAGGTATTTAGCTCAAATCGTTCCGTACAATGGCTGTCCCCTTTCATCATATTACTACCGCAGGATACTTTTATCTTCGGATTATAGGCTTTAGCGACTGCATCAGAACCTCCGCACTCGATGGTATATCCGATATCCAGGGCATTCATTTCACGGTAGACCTTTGCAAAGAGGCACTCAGTATACTTAATTTCGAATACTTTGTCTGTTCTTTCAACTACTTCAGCCTTAAAGATTTTATCGTAGGGAGGTGTTCCAAGATACCCGACGAAAATGTCGGCCAGTTGACTCAGATTCCTGTCAGGCATGTCCTTCGTCATGGAATCGATAAGCTGCTTTGAGTTTTCGGTTGAGGCTTCTTTTAGTAATTTCAGAAACTTCTCTTTTCCCATTTCCTTCAGCATAAACTGATAGGTTGGAACACAATAGCCCAATGTAAACCTCACCAATTCATCGGCGGACATACCATCAGCAGGATTGGAATGATTAGTTGGGACTGATGATTCTTGAGAATGCTCAGGGGTAGCTGAAGCAAAAAGCTGGTGACATCCAGCGCAGATCAAAGCTCCGGCGGTTAATGCATTTTTCAGGAATTGTCTTCTTTCTGTTTCCACTGTAACTTTTGCATCCATAGCGTTTGAATTTAGATTTTCATAGGTTAATCCATTCATCCTGAAAAGTTAACGAAGAAAATTGAGACCACCAAATCGTCTTCATTGATGATCCCGTTTGATCGAAATTGGGTTACACATTTTGTCCCTGGTATGGACAGATGGGTATTACGAACTATAATAATGACATACAGTTCACTTCTTTACACGATTATATGTTTTTACATCCAACGCTTTGCCATTTGCAAATACGGTACGTGTAATCAAGTCGGGGGATTTTATTACCCATTCAATTTTGAAATTGGCTTTTTCAGGGCTAGATATATATTGATATTGAACGATTGTCATCGTATCTTTAGAGGTAAACCAGGCTGCATAAAGGTAAATTGCAGGAGATGTTTCACCAATACCGGCTGCAATAATTTTGTCATGGGTTTGGTCATATCCCCAAATTTCCATCTCATGAGCAAGAATTTTACCTTTGGAAACAGTTATAATACTATCTATCATCGCCTTCCCAAAAAGATTAACATATTGAATATCAATAGTATCTTTTCCAATTTCACACTTCCAAGTTCCTTGCCATTGTTTAAGTAACTCCATTTGGTTGAGTTTATCATCAGTGGTCTGTGACTGTATTGGATTTGTGCCCATCAAAAGGAATCCGGCAATCAAGGCTGCTAAAAAGACTGTTTTCATGTTCCTTGAATTTTAGGTTATTTTTGGTTAAACGATTCATCCATAAAAGGTAACGAAGAATATTGAGACCACCAAATCGTCTTTTTGTATGATCAATTTGATCGAAATGGATTAGGAAATTTGTCCCTGTTTTGAACGGGTGGAGTTTGGGTAGCCGGTGCTATTTTATTTCACTGTCATCAGCTCTGCTGGAGTTACCGGTTTACCGAACAAACCGGAATAGACCTGCCATCGTTTTATAGCGGTAATGGGCGATTCCAGATGGTTTTCAACGTAATTTCTGATCAAGTCTTGACCGTAACTGTAACAAATCATATAACTCCTGTAGTGTTTAATAAACCTCAATTGTTGAGCTGCCTCTTCTTCGTTTAACAGTTCAAAGTCCGATTGCCATCTTTTAACCTGAACATCATTCATTGTTCCGTCGATTATGCCTCTGGCGATATCTTTTAGCGCATAATCCAGCCGGTTCTTCAACAGGAATGCCTTATAATAAAGGCAGGCATTCAACGTGTCAAGACCTGCCGCAGGGAGCAAAACATCAGTCATAAACTGCCTGAATTCGTCATCGGGGAATACCATATCGATTCCATAATTCGCATGACCTTCGGCAATAAGGTTAAGAGGAGTAAACAGCGGATTCAGTGAAACATCCACCCAGCCTTTACTCCGGTATAGTTCCTTTTCCAGCATCATATTGAAAACGTGGTGGCCAGGATAACCCTCATGACAGGCCAGAATAATAGCCTGAACAATATTGATAGGGAAATCAGTGTTAACCTGAATAAGGCTTTGGTAATTTCCTTTATACCAGTTGTATCCAATCCATGGCTTATTGCTGACATATTCAACAGTAAATGACTCGTCAGGAGGCAACGGACAATAGGTATTGGTTCTTTTTCGGGCTTCGGAAATCGCCGTTTTAAAGACCACATCGATTTTATCTTTTGGAATAGTGAATTTTCCAGCAAGAGCTTGATATCGTTCACGTGTTGACCCACTTCCTGGCAATACTCTTTCGAGTTCTGAAATCAAGGATTGGTAATGTTTTTCATTATAAATAGGAGCCTGAACGCCAAACAATTGAAGTGATTCTTCATCAAAATTCGAAAGTTCTCCAGAAAAAGTGTGAATTCGCATGACGAAGGACTTCAGAAGGTCGGTTATCCATTTGGCATGAATGCGAACTGTGTCAGTGGTGAGAGAAGAATTAACTATCCCGTCGAGTTCCAGAATCATGGATTTTACCGCACCCAAAATGCTGTCTTTTGGCAATGTCTTCAGAGGAGCTTTCGTGGGCTTTAATGAATCCGGGCCATAATATGCATCTACAAAGTCGGGGTCATACTGACCGATATTAAGCGCAATCTTGACGTAATCCCCGGCAATTTTATCAATATTAACATTACAATTCTTTTGTCGGCATCCAATTGTCGTCAAGAATAGAAAAACGATGAATAAGAGTAGTCTTCTCATATATCGTTTGTTTTGGGTTAAACAGGTTAACTAATTCATCCCTAAAAGGTAACGCAGAAAATTGAGACCACCAAATCGTCATATTGGTTGATCCATTTGGTTTTCCATTACCTATTCTTTAACTTTGGTTAAAGTGGTACCAAAAGAATTAAGGCCATGAAAATCAAAAGAATGCCATATCTGTTCGTCATTCTGAGCATTTGTGTGATGTCAATTGGTGGTCGTGCATTTCCCCAGAATACTACACCTGATAAATATGCTCCAGTTAAAGTCACAGACGGGATTTACAGGATCAGAAATTTCGGATGCAATATTGCTGTTATGATAGGAGATGACGGGGTTTTAATCATCGACACAGGCGACCAAGCTGCGGCACTAAAAACTGATTCAGTAATCAAAACAATTTCAAATATGCCAGTCAGGTATGTTATGAATACTCATTATCATTATGATCATGTTGGCGGTAATAAAAAACTCTCTGATAATGGTGCAGTCATTGTAGCTCAGGAAAATACGAGGCAGCGAATGTTGAAAGAATGGAATGTGCCCAGCGTAGCAGGTGTAAAAAATCCGGTCATTCCCCCATATTCTGAAGATTACTTACCCAAAATTTGTTTCCGGGATTCGATTACTATTTATCTCAATAAAGACACTATCCAAGGCATTCATTTTCTGAACTGCCATTCAGATAGTGATGTAATTTATTTTTTCCGGAAGGCCAATGTGATCCATACCGGAGATTTATTTTTGTCAAATGGATTCCCCATTATTGATATCTATAACGGGGGATCAATTGATGGATATATCAGAGCTGTAGATAATATCATCAGCCTATGCGATGAAAGAACCATTATCATTCCCGGCCATGGCGCGGTATCTGACCGACAGGGGTTGGTGGATTACCGTAATATGCTGTCAACAGCAAGAACCAATATCGAAAAGCTGATTAAAGAGGGAAAAACACTTGATCAAGTAACGGCCTCTGATCCAACTAAAGATTTGTTCAAGGGAGGAAAATCATGGTTACCTGCTCCAATGTTTATTGATGTGGTTTATAAGGAACTATCGAAAAAGTGAGACCCCCAAATCGTCTTTTTGGATGATCCGTTTGAGCCACATTGGGTTACGAGAATACTTCCCTCTCATCGACGGGTGGGTATTCTTATGGGGTTAACCTTGACATGGATATGCATAGGTTGGAGCACCCATGACCTCGACCTTAACAACCGATCTACCTGTTAATCAAGTAGATCGGTTTTGTGTTTTGGGGGTTTTGGCAAGCATTTGGCAAGTTTTGGGACAACCGGGGCTGGATTGAATACCAGCCGGATGATCAAATTCACGGAAGCGCATCCGGTTTCGAGGTAGCATGAGCATAAGCAAATTTCCACTCACCATTTTTTCTAACCGCAACCCAGGTTACTTCACCCTTGATACGAGTTTCATCTCCGCTTTTATCAGTGTAAATCTCATGAAAAGGCGCCAGTGCTGCAACGACCTCAGGATTCAACACCCTGATGTTAATTGTATCCCAATCTCCCTGGTACCGCTGAAGGTTTTTATACAAGTCGCTGACTTGTTTTAGGAGATTGTCATAAGTGCTAATCTGTCCATCGGAGCAAAAGAAGAAGTCAGGCGAATTCAGAAAATGGGCAACAGTTTTATCGTAATTGAGTTCCCTGATGGCATCGATATAAGAATGCATCATCGAAAGCATTGCCTTTCCAGCATCTTCTTTAGTAGTGTCAGGTTTTTTCCCACAGGAAATAGCCATGAAGAACACAAGGCCCAGAGTAACAAAAAGTCTTGTTTTCATATTTGGTTTGTTTTAGATTTATCTGGTTAACACATTCACCCTTAAAAGGTAACGAAGAAAATTGAGACCACCAAATCGTCTTTTTGGTTGATCTATTGGATACAATCCTTACCTTTTTCTATCAGCGGTTAATCCTTTCGAAAACCAGATATCATTGGTGCCGTGTTTATAGGCAGTCGTATCACCGCCAAACAGCCACATCCTGTTTTTAAAGTCCATAACAGCGAAGCTTTTCCGTGGCGCCCAATCGGCAAAGGTTGCTGCCTGAATCCAATTATGGCCATCCTCAGAGTACCAGACGTCGTTTAAATGGGTTGAGGGGAATAGGGTACAGCCTCCGATCACCCAAATCTTGTTTTGATAAACGAGTACTTGCGGGGCATATCTTTTAGCCCATGGTGCCTGGCTGGTTACAAGAGTCCAATTTTTACCATCGGTGGAATTCCAGACGTCGTTGAGATAAATGAATTTACCATCCTCCTTATCCACTCCTCCGATTATCCACATTTTATTTTTAAAAACGATAGATGAATGAGCACATCTTTTTTCCCACGGTGCCGAAGGTGTTGCTTCTACCCAATTATTCCCATCCGTTGAATACCACACATCGTTGTGCCTGATTCCGCTATATCCTCCGATAATCCAAATCTTGTCATCGTAAACAACAGCCGTAAAATAATGTCTGGATGTCCACGGAGCGGCTGCAGTCATTTGAATCCAATTTGTGCCGTCAGATGAAGACCAGACATCATTCAGGTTCTTGCCATCTGCCTTGCATCCGCCGAAAATCCAAATCCTGCCATCATAAACAACTGACGGAAAGCATGACCTCACTGACCATCCTGCGCTCGCTGATGCTTGTGTCCAATCAATTCCATTCCCTGACTTCCACACGTCATTTTGGGCAACACCATTGTTTTCACCGCCCAATAACCACAACTGATGGTTGAAAACAACCGAGGTATGTTGGAATCTTGCTTGCCATTCTGGGGATTTCGGGACAGAAGTCCAGGTCATTTGAGCTAAGAGGTTTATGGACATGATTCCAAAACAACATACACAAATCAAAGCCAGAGTTCTAATAGATTTCATAAGCATACCAGTTTAAACTTATTGCCAAAAAAGAAATCACTCAAAGTACCTCCCTGAGTATCCTGAATAATTCTGCCGGTTGCTCCAAATCCGGCAAATGACCGCATTTTTCAATGAAGAAAAACTTGGACTGAGGTATTACTTCCTTTATCTGATAAATGGATTCTGCGGGTACAGCATCTTGTCTGGGTCTGATAATTATGCATTCACCTGTGTATAAGGGCAGCTTGGATTTTAAATCATAAACTTTATACAGGTCGTTCCACATTAAGGAGCTCGTGGTTTTATTTGAATCATAGCCGGCAATGAACCCGGGCATCATCTTGAATCCGGTTGTGCGATCATAAAATTCAGATAGGAAGGTGAAGAATTTCCGTTTCATCTCTGAATATTCACTATCGGGTTGTTCATTCCAGTATTTGATTGAATCTATGTCAGGAAATCTTCTCATCGACCGGTTATCCATGAAGGCAGACATCAAACTTAAATCAGGGCCCAGGGCGCTGACCAGAATAATTTTCTTTGTTTTCTCTGGGTAATAAGCCGCATAAGCTTGGGCAAGCATACTCCCCCAAGATATCCCGCATAAGGTAAGCCGGTCTTCGCCCAGAAATCGTCGCAAATCATCAAGGTCTCTGACAGCTCTTTCAAGGTTGATCGTTGTACTGTCAAGTTTCACGTTTGCAGAAAGCCCGGTACCTCTTTGATCAAAAAGGATACATTCATTTTCATTTTTCAGCGTGTCCGCCCAGGATTGCATTGCACTTACAGCCATACCGGGACCACCATAGAGAAGAATTACGCTTGAACCTTTACCGATTTTGGTAAAAAAGAGAGTTTCACCGTCGGATGTTTGAAAGGAGCTTTTCTGTTGCCCGTTTAAAAGGCTGGAAATGGTCAGGAGGAGGAGGATTGAGGTGAATGTTTTCATAGACTTGGTTCAAGTTAACGTTAATCCATTCATCCTAAAAAGTTAACGAAGAATTTTGAGACTGCCAAATCGTCTTTTCGGATGATCCAGGTGATCGAAATCGGGTTACAATCCTTCGTTCCTCGCATGGACTGGTGGTGTCGAATGGTTTAAATCTGATCGCATAATTAAAATGCGTTCTTAACGCAAAGCAGGCTGGCTATCGGGAAGCATTGCTTTCCATTCTTCCTTGCCCTTTCTTTTAATAAACTCATTTTGAATCTCCTGTAGTAGTTTTTTATTCTCAAACAGATCGACCATTGTTATTCCTAACGTTTTTGCAGCGAACAGCATTCCTTTTTGGCCGATAGACATACCGCTGGAAGCCACTATAGCCCAAGAATGCCATGGAGCCTCAAAAGGAGCAATTGTTGCTCTTAACGCGATTACAGGAACGATATGGCTTACATCTCCAACATCCGTTGATCCACCGTCAGGATACGGCGCAGTGGATTCGAGTGGTTTGATCGCTCCATTTATCCCTTTGTCTTCCATTTCGTATGCTTTCATGACTTTATAAGCAAAATCCAACTCTTCGCTGCTGTAGGTGATTGGGCCAATCAGTTTCATATTCTCCTGAAGTACTTTTGCACCTGTTTCATTGACTAAAAGTTCATACACGCCCTTGTTAAGGGCAATCTCATAATCAACACCAGCCATAAGTGCAGCACCGCTGGCAATTTCTTTCATCCGATCCATAACTTCCAAAACGCCTGATTGTTTTGCATCTCGTATCCACAGCAATACGCTTGCCTCTTGAGGTACCACGTTGGGTACATCGCCGGCTTTTGTAAATACATAATGCATTCGCACACTGGGTTTAACATGTTCGCGAAGAAAATTCATGCCGATAGTAAACAACTCTGCGGCATCCAAAGCACTGCGTCCATTCCATGGATCAACAGCCGCATGGGAACTCTTGCCATGGAACGAAATGGCAAATTCCGCCGCAGCCTGTGTACTTTGCATGTTGGCTTTATTTTCTTCATCCGGATGCCAATCAAGACATACTGACAAATCATCGAATAACCCGGCTTGGGCCAGAAGAACTTTACCGACTATGGTTTCTTCAGCAGGCGTACCATAATAACGAATGGTCCCGCTGATTTTTCCTGAAACGATAAGTTCTTTGATAGCAACAGCAGCTCCTAGTCCTGCTGTTCCTAACAAGTTATGTCCGCATCCGTGCCCGGGGGCTCCTTCTTTCAATACTTCCTTAAACGGCTGGGCTTTCTGTGATAGTCCGGGCAAAGCATCGTACTCACCTAAAACACCAATGATTGGTTTACCTGCTCCATATTCTGCAATGAAGGCTGTAGGTATGCCGGCAACTCCTCTTAAAATTTTGAAACCATGAAGTTCTGCGTAATCGGCCAACACTTTGGCTGATTGAAACTCATTCATGGCTGTTTCAGCAAGTTCCCAAATATTGCGGCTGATGCTTATTAGTTCCTGCCTGTGCTTGTCAACTGAATTTAAAACTGCTTTTTTGTTGATGTTACCAATTTCAGATTGTGCCAATAAAATCTGGGGCAGCAAAATAAGAAAGGGTAATGTCAAAGTATTTCGATGATTCATATGAGAAAGGTTAAAGTTAGGTTCACTCTTCATTGGCATCAGGTTATCCATCCACAATGAACAAATGGGGAAGTTGGGTTGGTATATTATATTCGGTTTTCTTTATTTATTGGAACTAGAACATAATCCTATGGATGCAGGCAAAATCATAAGATTCTTTTCATAGGTGATGGGATGTTAGTTGTAACACATTCATCCATAAAAGTTAACGACTTATTTTGAGACCACCAAATCGGCTTTATGGATGATCCGTTTCGGAAATTGTCAGTTTCTGCTGCGGTTAGCCCAGTTATCCATTTTATTCTCTAATACAGCTAATGGCATGCACCCATCTTTTAATAGCTCATCGTGGAAATTGGAAAGGCTGAATTTATCTCCAAGCTGGTTCTCGTATTTTCCCCTCAGGTCTTTTATCTTAAGCTCACCGGTTTTATAACTTAGCGCTTGTCCCGGTAATACCATATAGCGTGCGATCTCTGCTGTTGCTTTTTCTTCGGTGCATGATTCATTATCCATCATAAACCGGATGGCTTCCTTGCTCGTCATCTTGCCCATGTGAATGCCCGTATCAACTACAAGACGAATTGCCCGGTGCAATTCCCAGGATAGTGAACCTATCTGTTGATAGGGATTGGAATAGAGTCCCAATTCTTTTCCTAAACCTTCGACATATAAAGCATACCCTTCACCATAAGCACCATACCACCCGAATCGACGAAACTTAGGAAGAAGGCTGTTTTCCGCCTGTAAAGAAATCTGGTAGTGATGCCCGGGTATAGCTTCATGCAAAAACAGGCTTTCCATATCAGTACTATTGTATTTCGCAGCATCAACTATAGGTACATAAAATATACCCGGTCTGGTGCCATCAGGTAATCCGGGATAATACTGAGGACTGGCACTTGCTGCCCTAAATGATTCTGTTGGCCTTATTTCGAATTTTGTATTCGGGGTTGCAGTAAACAATTTCTTAAGATTTGGGGATATTCTTGATTGGATGTTGCGATAAGCATCCAATACTTCAACGTCTGATTTAAATGGCATGAATTGCTTATTCGTTTTAATGTATTCGAAAAAAGCCTTGATATCACCCTTAAACTTTACGGAAGTTTTTATCGATTCAATTTTATTCTTAATTCGATTTACCTCCGAGATGCCTGTCTGATAAATTTCATTGGGTGTTTTATTGGTTGTTGTCCAATATTTTACAAGGAACGAATAGTAATTGTCTCCATCTGGAAGGGCATTAATACCGGAAGTAGATCGTGCCTTTGGTAAATATTCAACTTGAAGAAATTCTTTCAACTTTTTATAGGACGGTATAATAATCGAATTGATCATTTTGGTAAAAGCAATTGCTAACCGACTTTTATCCGCATCACTAAAAGTTGAAGGCATATGTTTAACGGGCTCATAAAACCGACTCTTTTCAGCAGAATCGGTAACCATAGCCTGCATCTGAGGAATCATTTTCAATACCACCTCTTTAGGCAGCACGAATCCGGCAATTATTCCCTTTCTAAAATATACTATAGCACTATCTGCCCAGTCACCGAATGCTGATGCGCGCTGAAGCCAATTATCATAATCAGCAACAGTTTTAAAAGGTTGGTAAACAGTTCCACTACCCATTTGGCCCAATAAAAGCGGTACTCCACTGAACTGATCAAATGGGAAGTAGCGGTTATCATACATTTCTCCATTACTCCAAAAATGGTGATCAATTAAACCTTCCTGCGTAATATCAATTTCATATTTTAGAATGTCGTAGCTTATTTTGTTATTATCATTTAATCTTTCCCGATCAAACGAATTCAATGACACCTTGTAGTGATTAAAGAAATCGATCAATCTGGTACGGTAGCTATCTGTAAAGTTGGCTGGCAATAAGTTGTTGAAGCGGTTATCCCCGGCCTGTGTTGCTTCCAATGGAAGCATCTGCATCCGCTCGTCAAAATAATTGTTTAGCATGGCGACAAAATCCTTATCGTCTTCTTTAATCTGTTTGATTTTGCCGGGCGTGCAACTGATGTTGATAGCAAAAACTGCAAAAAGGATGTATATTATTTTCATTGTCCGCTATTGTGGTTTTGGAATCCACTCGTTGATTTTGTTAACCCATTCATCCATAAAAGGTAACGAAGAATTTTGAGACCACCAAATCGTCTTTTTAGTTGATCCATTAGATAAAACGGTACTGTTGAGCAGTCCGTTACGCTTTGAAATGAGCAGGGGATTACGGAGTTTAAACAATTGGTATTCTGTCGAACATCTGATTTGCACTGCTTTCCAGAATCGACTGCTC
>CAIXHD010000189.1 GCA_903919065.1 uncultured Bacteroidota bacterium | reverse complement strand
CTGAAGAGGATATGCCTGATGAATGAGGAAAATTATTACGGCTCGAAATGTTTAAAGAATATCCGGTAAGTTCAGGTAAAAGCGGACCGACTTTATTCAGATAGGTCATCACCTTTTTTTCAAACACCGGCTCTTCACGATTTTCAAACTGGAATTTGTGCTCAGGGGTCGCTAAAGCTTTTGTCCATTCGATCCGTGTGGTGGTAATGGATTCAGAAAGTGTTATACTGATTGATGGGTTTTGTGGCAGCTGATCGCCATGTTTGCCCCAGTATTTTACCAGGGCGATATTAGCAGGAGCGCTCCAGATGGTTGAGTTGTCGGAGGTCATTTTAGCTGATTATTTCGTTCCAGGAAAAAGCCACGTTGTATCCTTTTTCATTAAAATATCGGAGGGTTTTCAAGTAATCATTTACTGAAGATGCCATGATGAAATCACCTCCCCAGGCACCCAGGGATTTCACTGAGCCCTCAAAATCAGGAAATAGCTGCTCTTTTATGGGTAGGTGGTTAAGTAGTTTTCCTATAATGGATTCATGCCGGTCAACCAAATTATTGAATTGTTCAAGGGTGGCCGATACCGCCATCTGCTCAGAAATTCTGCTGATCTCCGCAATCCGGGAGGAGAGGTGTGCCGCATCAGGATTAAACCGGTTTATTTCATCAGAAGTCGACTGCTTTTTACCCAGATAAATAAATGCGATATGTTCATGAAAATCCGGATGAAAGACTGTTTCTTCCATTTCCGGAATGTGTTCCCGCAGCCGGTACAACAGTGCGTGTTCCGAGCGGGCACAGGCTATATCATAACCGGAGCCCATTGAGATCATCCGGTTAAGCTCAAAGGGATCAACCTCAGCCCACATGGCAACGTTGGAGATCAGTGTGGAACTTGATCCCCATCCCCATTCGCGGTTGAAATCCAATATGTTGTTAACAGTGTAAATACCAGCAACAGAGAGAAATTCAGGATTGAGGCTGCGAGCAGCAATCAGGAGGTTCATCAGGTTTTGAGCGGTTTTAAAGTCGCCTGAACTTTCGACCGTGAGCTTTTTCTTTAATGAAACCTCTGCTTCGAACCACACTCCGGTTGGGTCGGATGCTGCCCAGTATATACTTGTCGCCGGACCCGGTGTAAAATCAACTTCCATAGTCTGTCCTTTTCTAAGAGGCAGCGCCAGCGCCCGTGCCCCCATCAGAACAAGATATTCGCCCGTAAGCAGAAGCTTTCCGTTTGAATGGAATATGTGACGTGAAGGTTCTATTGCTTTTGTTTTCTTTGGTGAAGGGGCATATGTCCAGCCTGGATGCCTGTTGTTGTTAAAGCTTTTAATGCTGCAAAATTGTTGGCCAGCCCAACGGAGGCAGCAATTTGCATCAATTCACCTGCAGTGGGATTTCCTAATATTTTAAGCGATAAAGCGGCCATTGGATGCGCTTTTGTGAGGCCTCCCACTGTGCCCACTGCCATTGGAACCTCCAGCGTATATCTGAAAATATTATTATCGATGGAGATGCTGGTGAGGCTTCTGTATTGCCCACCTATGGAAGCATAAGCGTGACCGGCAGCCTCAACGGCACGAAAGTCGTTTGCTGTGGCCAGTATTACCGCATCGATACCGTTGTAGATGCCTTTATTGTGAGTAACAGCACGGTAAGGATCGATTGTGGCAATCTGTACCGCCAGAGAAAATCTCCGGGCAAAATCAGCAGGATCCTCAACACCCCTGATACCTGCGAGTTCCGGAATCGGGCATTCAACCATGCATTCCACCCTGCAGTCCGGGGTATGATTTGAAAGGATCGACATGATTATTTCAGGAGAGTCAGCTACAGGGATCAACTCCTCCGTTGCCCGGCAAAGTTCAGCAGCCATCATCTCAAGGCAGGAATTAATAAAGTTGGCCCCCATAGAATCTGCCGTAAGAAAGGATACTCTTATCTGGAAATACCTTTCGAGAGAATTTGTCAGGTTGAGCAGTTCAAAACCCGTGATTCCGCCACTGCGGTATTCCATGCTTTTCGTCAGATGAACCACTGATGACCTTAATCTTGAGAATATGGCAGGCGAATTTTGTGACAACAGGCCGGGATCTCCGCTCCATAGAAAGTGGATCTGGCCGATTTTTGTTTCGGAAATAACCTTTGTTCTGAAACCTCCACGCTCTGTCCAGAAACGGGCACTCCAGGAGGCTGCTGCCACCACAGAACTCTCTTCGGTGACCATCGGAACGACGTATGGCTTGTTGTTAATCAGAAAACCGGGGGCAATGCTGTAAGGTGTTGGAAATGTACCGATAACATTTTCGGCCATTTTTTCGAATAGTGACTGAGCCAATGGATCTTTTGGCTGAAATGTGGTCAGGCTGTTGAGCGCTTCCGCATCAAGAATGCCTTCCTCCACCAGTTTATTCAGCTTACCGGCGGCGCTGAGTTTTGAAAATCCTGAAAACCTCATTAACCCCAATCCTCCCTGATAGTAAGGTAAGCATGGGCAATTTCCAATCCCCTGATCTGATTCAAAGTAAATTCCCTGAGGGT
>CAIXHD010000188.1 GCA_903919065.1 uncultured Bacteroidota bacterium | reverse complement strand
TCTTCAGTACCCAGGGAAGGTGGAATTTCAATTCAACCTGAAAGGCCCCGGCTATATTCATGCAGATAAGTTTCACATCCAGAACATTATAAACAACCTGTACGATAACGCGGTAAAATACTCGGGCAGTTCCGCTGTCCTGGAAATTGGATGTTACCGTGAGAATGAGTTTGTAGTGGTAGTAGTGCGGGATCATGGGATGGGAATATCCAAAGAACAACAAAAGCATATTTTCGATAAATTTTACCGGGTACCAACCGGCGATCTCCATGCGGTTAAAGGATTCGGTCTGGGACTGGCTTATGTCAGGCAGATTGCCGAAGCACACGGAGGCACCGTGGGAGTTAAAAGCCAGCTTGGTGCAGGTTCAGAATTTACTGTTGCATTACCAGAAATCCAATGAAAAAAACAAAAGTTTTATTCGTAGAAGATGAGCAATCCCTCGGATTGATTGTTCAGGAGAGTCTTGAATCCAGAGGCTTCGATGTCCGTTACTGTCAGGATGGAAAAACCGGAATGCAGATGTATTCAGAATTCAAACCCGATATATGCCTGCTCGACATAATGATGCCGGTGAAGGATGGATTTACCATGGCCCAGGAAATCCGCAAGAATGACTCGGTTACCCCGATTATTTTTCTGACTGCCCGTTCGCAAACGACTGATGTGGTTAAAGGCTTTGAGGTTGGGGCGAACGATTATATTAAGAAACCATTCAGCATGGAAGAACTGATTGTCAGGATTAAAGCCAGGCTCACTGATCCCGGGCAGGCACTGAAATCAGATGATGAGGTAATTATTCATCAGTTGGGTGAATACCGGTTCGATCACAGGAAACAGACCCTTGAATTCCGTAATCAGATAACAAAATTAACACACCGCGAGGCCGAGATACTCAGGCTGTTGTGTATCAATCGCAGCCAGGTTGTGGAGCGGAGCTTCGTTCTTAAAAAAGTATGGGGCGATGACAATTTCTTCAATGCCCGAAGCATGGATGTGTTCATTACAAAACTGCGCAAGCACCTTCAGTACGACAGTAATGTGGAGATTCTCAACGTCAGGGGAATTGGGTATAAGATGATTTATTAGGGCAAATGGCAGAGGGCAAAAGGCAGAAATTAGTAAAAAGTTACAGGAACAAGAATCAGGGCCCGGTTAGCAAGCCTTTATCCTATTTCTTAAAACTTATTACTAATTTCTGCCTTTTGCCCTCTGCCATCTGCCTTAAGTATCAAAACCCAAGCACTTCTCTGAGTTTTCGTAAACCCGACTTGCTGGTGTGGATCTTTTTGCCTGATTTCATCACCAGAACTTTAGTTTCCTTGTCGTAGGGTTCGAGCTGAACGATCTGGTTAATCCGTACAATATGGGAGCGGTGAATCCGAATGAATTCGGCAGGATCAAGATGCTCCTCGAGATAACCCATCGTCATCTGCTTGAGATACCTGCCATCGCTGACATGCACCATCACGTAATCATCTTCGGCCTCAATGTATTCAATCTGATCTATTGCGATGACCTTGATTTTTTGTCCGGTTTTAACCACGATACGATCAAGGAACATACCGTCTGACAGCATTCCGCCCGCGAGTTTTGAGAGTCCCGGGGCCGGACCGGCTTTCTGGCTTATTCTTTCGATGGCCTTATTAACCGACAGTGCAAAACGTTCACGTGAATAGGGTTTTAACAGGTAGTCCACTGCATTGTATTCAAAAGCTTTAATGGCAAATTCATCAAAAGCGGTGGAAAAAATGACCTGAGGATATTCATCCAGCAGTTCCAGCATCTCGAATCCTGAAATCTTTGGCATCTGTATATCAAGAAAAATCAGGTCGGGCTTTTCCGACTGAATGGTCTTCAACCCTTCAAAGCCGTTGGTACATTCGCCGATAATGTTTATATCGGGAAACGAATCCAGATAGGAACGAATCAGAATCCTCGCTGGTTCTTCATCGTCAATGATCAGTGCTCTGAGCTGGAGTTTCATGAGTAGGAATTTGCGGGATGGTCATTTTAATGGTGAAACGGTTTTCAGTCCGCTGAACTTCGAGGCAATTATCGCAATTATAAGCAAGCAGCAGCCGGTTCTGGGTATTGATCAAACCAATGCCCTTGCCTTTGCGGGGCGGGGCCTCAGGGTCAAAATCATTGGATATCTCAACCACCAGTTTCTCTTGTTGTAGGCAGGATGCTTTAAGCTGGATTTTAACTGGTTCGGTACTCTCATATACCCCATGCTTGATCGAATTCTCAACCAGAGGCTGAAGTATCATATGCGGTATGGTCATTTTAAGGCACTCTTCCGGAACGATAAAATCAAACTGAAGCCTTTTGCCAAACCTTACTTTTTCGATCTCAAGATAATAACGGATATTCTCTATTTCGGAAGCCAGTGGGGTCAGGTTATTGTGGCGGTTTTCGAGCGAATATCTAAGAAACCCGGATAGCCTGACCAGCATTTCACGTGCCTGTTCAGGTTGTGTGGTGATGAGTGAGGAGACCGAGTTCAGGCTGTTGAAAAGAAAATGCGGATTAATCTGGGATTTCAAACGGTCGATTTCAGCTTCTTTAACTTGCAAGCGCAGAGTGGATTCCTTGCTGATTCGTGCCTTACGATCTTCT
>CAIXHD010000187.1 GCA_903919065.1 uncultured Bacteroidota bacterium | reverse complement strand
CAGTTTTCTCTCCTGGCAGATGATGGCAGTGTCATAGCCCGGCGGCTCTGGAATAATTCAACTTCCATCGATAACCAAGTCAAAGTCACGCTAAAATCGGAGGGATTAAAGCTACGCAGTCAGTTAAAAGCCGATTACCAGGTATCCGGTCTCAACCCGAATGAGGAAACACCGGTTCTGTCAGCAGTGATCTCACTTTCAGAACCCAACAATCCAGCTGATTCCTATATCCCCGGCATGCCAGGCTGGCCGTGCAATTGGGAGATACCCGCAGAGCAGGTAGATTTTGAAAAATGGCTGGAGGAAAATGCGTATGCCGATGAAATTGCTAAGGCATTTTTTCGCCCGGTACCTGACGTTAATTTGGGATTGCTTTATTTACCTGAAACCAGAACCAGCCTGCTTAGTGGCAGGGTAATAAACCAAAAAACCGGCACTCCCGTTCCCGAGGCCGGAATCGGAGTCACCCTCCTGGCAGAAAACAGGTTCAATGCCATAAAAACCAATAAGGATGGATTATTCTTTTTTACTTTTCCAGAGATAAAAGGCCCGTCAGAATATATACTTTCATTCATATCGGAACCTGATTCAGTGTGGTCAATAGAAGTTTTCAGCGAATTCGATAAACGACCGTTTAAACCACAGTACCTGAATTTCACCCTCAGTCGCGAAGAATTGGAGTTCGCCCGCGATTTGAATACCAACCAGCAATTAACCCGGATCTATTCAGGCGATGAGGTCTCTGAATCTGTTGGCAAAGTTCCCGTGATCCGCGAAAAACCGTTTTATGACCCGCCCGACAGGACCATCTTTACCGATAACTATATTGAGCTGGCAAATGTTGGCGAGGTGGTTTACGAGGTTGTCCCTAATGTCCAGGTTCATCGGGAAGGCAACAAGGCCCGCATCAGCGTATACAGTATTCAGCCTTTTGCCCGTGAATACGAAACCCTCGTTCTGCTTGATGGAATTCCGCTGACCTCACAAAAAGAGTTGCTTGATTTGCCACCGGGAAGGATCAAATCTATCGATGTACGGAACAACATCTATATTCATGGGAATTATATATTTTCTGCCGTGGTTAACTTTATTTCACGGAATGGCGATTTTGCCGGACTTAAGCTGCCGGCTCGTTCAGTGCAGGGAACGCTCACACTGCCCGTAAGTACACCACCAAAAAGAACTACTGCAATAAAGGATGGTTCAGCAATCCCTAACCTGAATCCGCTTCTACTCTGGAAAAAAGGCTTAAAATCCGATACAGGCACCGTTGAGTTTTCAGTAAAAGACCTCTATGGAGATTATTCGATCCGGATATATGGTTTCGATAAGAACGGGAGATGGATGTCAGGAAAGTGCGCCTTTAAGGTCACTCCGCAATCCAGATAACACACTTTCCGCCTTTCATGCCATGAGCATAAACGGTTTTCTCTTCTACTCTGAATCCATTCTGCTTCAATCGTTTAACAAAACGAACATCCGGACCAGCTGACCAAACGGAAAGAATTCCGCCGGGTTTCAATGCCTGACGCGATGCATTAAGTCCGGGGTGGGAATACAACCAGTCATTGCTCTCCTGAGTCAACCCATCGGGCCCGTTATCCACATCCAGGATAATGGCATCAAAACCTCTGTTCTCCGACTTTATGATTTTGGCCACATCGCCTTCCACCACGGTCACCCGGCTATCCTCCAGCGGACTGCCAGATTCCAGGCCGAGAGGTCCACGGTTCCATTCAATGACTTTCGGCACCAGTTCTGCAACCACAACCTGTGCTTCCGGGCCGAGTTTCTGCAAAGCTGCAGCCAGCGTGAATCCCATACCTAATCCACCAATTAACAACCTGGGTTTGGTCCTTTTACTGATTCTTTCGCAGGTAAGCTCGGCAAGCGCTCTTTCTGAACCATGTACACGGCTGCTCATCAGTTCGCCCTCTCCGGATATATCAATCGAATAATCTTTGCCATGAATGTACAGCAGAAGTTTCTTGTCGCTACCGGGAATCGGTGCACTGTCGAGAAGTATTCTTGGAATCATTTTATTTTTTGGTCATTTCCTTGGTTGACAGCAGTCCGCAAGCTGCCCAGATATCCTCACCCCTTGATGCCCTTACGGTGGTAAGTATGTCTTTTTTATTCAGCGCATCCTTGAAAGCCTGAACCGCTTGATCATCTGATCCTTCCAGCGGAGTATCAGGTATTGGATGAAACCGGATCAGGTTGATGCGGCAACGTAATCCATTCAACAGCCTGGCAAGCTCCTTAACATGACGCGGCGTGTCATTCAGATTCTTAAACAGGATATATTCAAAGGATATCCGCCGTTGACGACCAAAATCCCATGTTCTTATAGTTTTCAATACTTCCGGAAGCGGATAAACCTGCTCCACCGGCATCAGCATCCGGCGTTCCTCCTCAAATGGGGAATGAAGGCTGACTGCCAGATTGGCTTCCGATCGCTCCAGAAAAGCCTGCATGGCTGGTATAATCCCTATGGTGGAAACAGTTATCCGTCGTGGACTCCAGCCATAACCCCACTCGGCCGTCAGTATTTCAATGCTTCGCAAAACATTTTCAAGATTATCGAACGGTTCACCCATCCCCATGTATACCACACTGGTCAACTTTTCACGTTCAGGCAGACTGTGAATCTGATTTAATATCTCTCCGGCAGTTAGATTTCCCTGAAACCCCTGCTTTCCTGTCATGCAAAAAAGGCAACCCATCTTACACCCCACTTGCGATGAAACGCACAATGTAGCACGCTCACCATCTGGAATATAGGCCGCTTCCACAAATTTTTTAATACCGGATTGATAAAGATATTTCTTCGTTCCATCCACTGACTCCTCTACTTTCGAGGGAGGATACAATCCAATCTCATAATTCTCCTTCAGGGCTTCCCGGTATTTTCCTGCCAGATTAGTCATCCCATCGATGGACAGTATATTCTTCTTATACAGCCAGTCCACAATCTGCCCGGCTGCATATTTAGGCATTTCCAGTGAGCGGCAGATCTCCGCCACCTCCTCCGGTGTCCTCCCAAATAACTTCTCTTTGATCAAACCATCCATACCACAATTTTCCTTTTCATTCCCGCGAAAGCGGGAACCTTCAACCAACCATGATCATTTCCTTGTCATTCCCGCGAAAGCGGGAACCTTTTCTGTCATCCTCGCGAACCATCATCTGAAGTTAGAGATTCGAAGACCAATGCTGAATTTTGAATTTTCAGGATCAAATTAACCTCGGAGAAGTGTCATCCCGTTGAACAACGGGATCTCGTCGCTTTCCAGGATGTTTGACTTTGTAATTTCAGCATTCAAAACTGGCCCTCTAGCCTAAAAATAGATCTCCCCGACAATCCTCGTGAACGAAACCCCCTTCTTGATCAAGAGGTCCCTCGTCTCAACTACCATTTCAGAACTGCCGCAAAGATAATATAATGAATCCGCCGAAAGCGAATCCAGTGAATTTAGATAATCTGTCACCCTGCCGTGAAAAGTTCCGGGCACGATTTCACGCGAACAGCATCTGATATAATTTTCCTTCAAAACAAGTTCGAACTCATCAGCATAATAGAAAGAATCAGGATAGCGGCCTCCGTGAATCAAGGTTTTACCTACCCTCTGACCCGATCTGAACATAGAGGCAAAAGGAGCAATTCCAGTGCCCTGAGCTATCCAGCATGCTTTACCGGATGTTCCGGTAAACTTTCCGAAACCCGGCGAAGTCCAGATGAAATCACCTTTCTTCAATCCTGATAACGCGGGTGTTAATTTACCTTCGCTCACCACATTGAATAAAACCTGTATGTTTTCATCCTTCTCACCGCTGGCAATGGAGTACATCCTTGGTGGCTCCTCTGCCGAGAGCGAAATTGAAATTATCTGACCAGCCTCAAATTCAAAGAAACGTTTATACTCCAGCACATAGGCATTTTCTGCAATCTCACGGACCGATTCAACCCGCACCCTCTTTAAATCTCCTGGTAATTTATTTTGCATCCCTCTGATTTATTAACTGCCCTTACAACGAATCACCCTGTTTTGTTTAACATTTGCCCGAATCTGAAAGCAATTGTTAAAATAACTTAATTATCATCCCAAAAAGGCACTAAACAAAACCCTTTTAACTTATTTTTGATTACACACACAAATTTAACCTATGAACATACCTTATCGGCTGTTAACAGGGCTTTTTGTAGCCGGATTCCTTAGCGTATCCATATCAACTTTCGCCCAGCAGGCAAAATCACCTGTAGTTTCAGGAAAAGACCGTCTGGCGCAATTCGACAAGTACACAGCAATGAAATCAGCCTCTTCCTTTAAAGACCTGAAGTGGCAATTTCTAGGACCTACCAACATCAGTGGACGTTGTACCGACGTAGCCGTTATGGAACCGCGCGGCAAATTCTACACGATGTATGTGGCAACAGCTTCGGGCGGGGTTTGGAAAACTATGAATGAGGGTGTTACCTGGGAACCGATTTTTGACCAGCAGGTTTCTACAGCTATCGGTGATATTGCCCTCGACCCGCAAAACCAGCAGGTTCTCTGGGTAGGAACCGGTGAAGCAAATATTTTCAGAAGCTCACAGGCAGGCTGCGGAATATTTAAAACAGCCGACGGAGGTAAAACATGGAAACACATGGGCCTCGAAAATACCTTTACCATCGCCCGCATTGTGGTCAGCCCGAAAAACTCCGATGTCGTTTACGTCGCTGCATCAGGCCATGAATGGACAACAAATCCCGATCGTGGCGTTTATAAAACCACTGATGGCGGACAAACATGGGAAAAAGTATTATTTGTAAATGAGATGACAGGCGCTATCGACCTGGTAATGGATCCATCTGATCCGAACACTCTTTACGCTACAACCTGGCAAAGGATAAGAAATAAATGGAACGATCCGCGGACAATGGAAGACTATAACGGATCAGGAATCTGGAAAACTACCAACGGCGGCAAAAACTGGGAACAAATCAATGTTGGAATTCCAGAACCAAAATTCCGTGGCAGAATAGGTATTGATATTGCCAGATCAAACCCTAAAGTTCTTTATGCTTTTGTCGACAATTATGAAAAAGTTGCCGAAACCGGTGATAGCGAAAGCACCGATTCCTATGGTCGTCCAACAGGCGGAACCATCAAGGGTGCAACTATTTACCGTACCGATAATCAGGGTAAAACCTGGACCCAGGTCAGCGGATCGACTGCTGCCATGAAACAGTATATGCAGTATCACTCTGCTACCTATGGTTGGGTGTTCGCACAGATTCGCGTTGATCCGAAAGATGAGAATACCATCTATACCATGGGCCTCGGGCTCAATACTTCCACAGATGGCGGAAAAACATTTAAGGGAATCCGCGGCATGCACAGTGATCATCATGGTTTATGGATCGATCCGAACAATACCGATTATCTGGTAAATGTCAACGACGGAGGCATTGTCGTATCTTATGATAAAGGTAAATCCTGGAGACAATTTACAGATAATCTTCCTGTTATACAGTTCTTTAACCTGAACTTCGATATGGGGACGCCATTTAAGGTATATGGATCGGTTCAGGATCATGGCAGTTATGCCGGAACCGTCGACCTTTCCGACGGACGCGATAAAATCCGTCCGGTCGAATTTAAAGGCGCACCAGGTGGTGAAGGAAGCAACCATTTTATCGATCCGCGCGATCCGAATATTGTCTATTCTGCAGGATTCTATGGCAGCATAAGCAGGTCGAATACCGCTATTGGCGAATACAAAAACATTCTGCCGCGTCTTTTTGATACCGATCCGCCTCTACGTGGCCAATGGCTTGCACCTTTCTTCCTCTCTGCACATAATCCGGATATTGTTTTTCACGGAATGCAATACCTCTTCATGTCAAATGATAAAGGAGATACCTGGAAACAAATCAGTCCGGATCTGACTTATAACGATCCTAAAAAAATCGGGGACATTCAGTACCAGACATTATTCTCAGTTTCTGAATCCCCGTTGAAATCAGGATTGATCTATGCCGGAACCGATGATGGCCGCCTGCATATGACCAAAGATTGCGGGGTAACCTGGACAGAACTCACCTCAAAATTG
>CAIXHD010000186.1 GCA_903919065.1 uncultured Bacteroidota bacterium | reverse complement strand
CCTACATTGATAACCAGCGAACTGCGATCGGCCCCGGCACGTCCGAGAACGTCCCATACCTCCATCACCTGGTCGATCGTTTTATTCTCTTCACCCGCCTTTAAAACAAGGATATTCTTTTCCGGTATCGGACGAAAATCCCTCATCAGTGGCCAGCACAGATTCCAGGTGTTCGTCTCGAAAATCAGGAATATCTTGCCTTCCGGAAATCCGGAGGTAATTTCCCGCAGATCTTGCTTAAGATCACGGGTCATGCTCACTTCTTTTATTCGATAAACAGAGTTCATGATTGTGTATAACTGGCGAAAGGTAATTAAATAATCCGCTACCTTTACAGGCAAAATCTATACGAATGATTCAGTTTGACAATCTCGAGACAGCTTTCAAATACAAATCCGACGGTGAATTAAAATTTGCCTACTGGCTTTTCCGAATGGTTGGGAATCCAGGCATAGTTAAGCTGGGCAAAAGCCTTACTAATCTGGCAGTCAACCTTCACCTGCCGATATCGTGGATGATCAAGCCCACGATTTATCGTCACTTCTGTGGCGGTGAAACGATCGATGAGTGCATGAAAGTCTCCCGGAACATGGAAAAATATGGGGTCCGTTGCATACTCGATTATTCGGTGGAGGGAGGCGAAAGTCCGGCGGCAATCAAGGCCGCTCTGGCCGAGACTTTGCGAACTATCGAGAATGCCCGCATCAACCGGAATATCCCTTTTACCGTTTTTAAGCCAACCGCTTTTACCCTGGAGCATATCCTGGAAAATGGCACCAATGGAAAGCTTATATCAGCCGAAGAACTGGCCGAAGCCGATCTTTTTCGCCAGCGTGTGGAAACCCTTTGCCAGGCAGCTTTTAAGGCCGATGTTCCTATCATGGTCGACGCTGAAGATGTTCGTTTTCAGCCGTTTATAGATGAAGTGGTTACCCGCATGATGGAAAAATACAACAAGGAGAAAGCAATAGTATATAATACTCTTCAGATGTACCGGACCGACCGGCTCGATTTTTTAAAGGAATCGTACCGCAAGGCCGTCGAAGGGAATTACTATCTGGGTATCAAGTTCGTACGCGGCGCCTACATGGAACGCGAACGCGCCCGTGCATTAAAATATGGATATCCCAGCCCCATTAACCCTGATAAAGCCACTACCGACCGGATGTATAACGACGGGCTCCGGTATACGCTTGATCATCTCGACCGGATTTCGGTCTTCAGCGGCACGCATAATGAAGAGTCGAACCAGATTCTCGCCGACCTGATGGAAAAGAAAGGCCTGGCGAAAAACGAACCAAAAATCTGGATCAGCCAGCTTTTCGGCATGAGCGATCATATCAGCTTCAACCTCGCTGCCGCCGGATATAATGTTGCAAAATATCTACCCTACGGACCGGTCAGGCACGTGCTGCCCTACCTCATCCGCCGGGCCGAAGAGAACACCGCCGTCGCCGGTCAGAGCAGCCGCGAGCTGGAGATGGCGAGGAAAGAGTATCTGAGAAGAAAAAGTTAGAGATTCGAATTGAGAATTTTGAATTTTGAGGTATCAGATTCAAGTAAGCCATGATGGAAAATGTTGCTAAAGGCTCACTTGATTTTGTAATTTCAGCATTCAACACTGGTCTTCGAATCTCGACCTTCATACTTCAATTCAATCACCATGGAACTCGACAATAAACCCCAAGTCTCCCGGGCCAAACTGCTCCTGATCACGCTGCCTTTTGTGCTGCTGCTCTGCTGCAGTGTCCCGGCTCT
>CAIXHD010000185.1 GCA_903919065.1 uncultured Bacteroidota bacterium | reverse complement strand
TAGGTTTAAACAAGCTGAAAGATGGTGTTGAATTAGTGCGGATACTTCATCGACGCGATATTTATAAGTATTTCCCTGAGTGAATCCTCCGGTTGAAACAGGAGACTAATCGAATCGCTTGCTCACATTAGCCCATTAGCAAATTTTCCAATCCTCACATCAGCAGTTCTGCGCCCGCGGCCTTGTCGAGCAACCAAATGAGCTGGCCATGTTTTGGGTTTACGAGTGATGCCGGCAGCTTTTCCCATCCGTTGGTTTTTTCAAGAATCTGGGCGACTTTGCTGGCTTTGGCGGAACCGGTCGCGATGAATAAAACCTCTTTCGCACTATTGATGAGTTTGCCGGTGGCGGTGATTCTTATCTGGCCGGATACCGGGTGTTCACTGGTTTCAAAAAGTTTATCGGAATGGAATAGTCCGATATTCTCCGGAAAGATGGAAGCCGTATGCCCATCTTCACCTAATCCCAGCCAAACCATATCAAACTGGGGAATTCCATCAACATGCGGCAACATGAAATCGACCCGTTCCCCATACCTTTTTGCTTCCCCTTCCGGCTCATCTTCTCCGTTGATCCTGCAGAAATTCAATTCCGGCAGGTTAAGATGCTTAAACAGGTTTTCGTAGGCCATCCGGTAATTGCTTTCGGAATCCGACGGCGGAACACACCGGTCATCACCCCAGAAAAACGCCACCCTCGACCAGTTGATTTTATTGGCGTGTTTCTCAGTAATGATCTTGAAGATTGCTTTTGGCGTTGATCCTCCGGATAGCGCAATTGAGTAATACTGACCCTCCGTTTTTTTAAGTAACTGTCTGTGAATCCGAGCTATTAAATAGTCAGCTAATCCATCAAGATCCGGGAATATTTTAATTTTTGGTTCCATAATTATAATTCACAATAGATGCCATCGTCCGATAAGTTTTTACAGGGATAGCGCCAGGTCATGTTAACTTCTTCAATTAAATCATCTGCCTTTTCCGGACCCCAGGTACCTGCCGGATAGCCATGAACCGGAAAACATGGATTATTCTTCCACTCCTGAAGTACAGGATCCAGAAATTTCCAGGCAGCCAAAACTGCATCCGCACGGGCATAAAGAGTGGAATCGCCTGTCATGCAATCAAGCAGCAGCCTCTCATATGCTTCCGGAATGTGAGTGAGGGACAAATCAGAATAGTGAAAATCCATATTAACTGTCTGGACATCAAATCCGGCTCCCGGTGTTTTCATACCGAATTTCAAAAGAATGCCCTCATCCGGCTGTATTCTGATAACCAGTTGATTGTGTGCTTCTCCATTTGATTTATTTGCAAACAGGTAGTGCGGTGTACGTTTAAAATGGATCACAGCCTCCGTAACCCTGGTTGGGAGCTTCTTGCCGGTGCGGATATAAAACGGTACCCCGCCCCAGCGCCAGTTATCGATATAAAATTTCAAAGCGGCAAAGGTTTCGGTCTTTGAATCAGGGTTTACCCCCTCTTCTTCCCGATAGCCTTTAATTTTTTCGCCCTTGATCGTCGAGGCCACATATTGCCCGCGTATCGTCGATCGCATAATATCCTCAGTAGCATAAGGTCGTATCGACTGCAGAACTTTCACTGTTTCATTCCGGATCGCATCGGAATTCAGGGATGCCGGCGGTTCCATGGCAATCAGCCCAACCACTTGAAGCAGATGATTCTGGATCATGTCGCGCAACGCTCCTGAGCCCTCATAATATCCGCCGCGCTTTTCCACACCCAGACTTTCAGCGGAGGTTATCTCAACATGATGAACGTAATTTCGGTTCCACAAAGGTTCGAAAATCCCGTTAGTAAAGCGGGTAACCAATACATTCTGTACGGTTTCCTTACCCAGATAATGGTCGATGCGGTATATCTGGCTTTCGAGCCAATCCCTTTGCAGCGAATTATTCAGTTCGATGGCACTCTGCAAATCATATCCAAAGGGTTTTTCAATGATTACCCTTTTCCAGCCTCCGGTTTGGTCGTTCAGTCCATGCCTCGCAAGGTTATCTGGAATAATCCCATATAAACTCGGGGGGGTGGATAAATAGTAAATGGTATTTGCCGGAATATCCAACGAGAATTGGAGTGCTTCAAGTCGGTTTTTTAAATCGATAAATGTAGCGGCGTTCTGAGCATCAACGCTTTGATAATAAATCTTTTGTAAAAATCCATTGATTTTATTCTGATCCGGCTTGCCTGAGAATGAATTCAATCCGTCCTTGAGTTCTTCCCGAAAAAGATTGTCCGAAAGGTCTTTACGACTTACCCCGATGATTGCAAATTTTTCGGGCAATAGGTCCTGAATTTCAAGCGAATAGAGGGCAGGTATAAGCTTCCTTTTCGTTAAATCACCTGAAGCCCCGAAGATTACCAGTATTTGATTTTCAGCTCTGTTCATTTTCTACCTTTACATTTTTACGAAGATACAATACCCCGATGAATTCACGAACCCGTTATGATGAGGAAACCGGTGCAGTCAGGAGTTTCTTCGGATCTGGTCTCGCGGAGGCTTCGTCCGGTAACCTTTTAAGCAATTCTGATATCGCTGATGAGTTTCTGGCAGCGAATCCTGATTATTTCCATCTTGAGGGCATCGATCTGGTATTGTCGGATGAAAAGGATGGGGGTTCTCAAATCACCTGCAGGTATGAACAATTCCATAAAAACATCCCGGTTTACGGGGCCTATCTTAACGTAACTATCAGAAAATCTGATAACCAGGTGGTTTCATCGGTCAACAGGGTCGACTATGGAATCCGGATATTGCCTGGAGAATCGAGTCCAACGATTTCCAAAAATGATGCATTGCAATTTTTACATGACCGGTATGATCCTGATATGAAGGATATTGTTTGCTCAGAACCGGAACTTTCTTTTTTCCATCAAACTCTGGTTTGGCGTATCGGAATAGATTCAGATCAACCCAGGCGGCATCTTGAAATCATGATCAATGCAATGGATGGGACCATTGTCGCAGAAATCGACCGGAGGAGGTTTTATGCCAGCCGGCCGGCGAAAGTATTTTTTCCGGATCCGGTTACCTCTTCCCGGAATTCTGATCTTCACCGTGGGTCACCCATATCGATACTTGATGCAGAGCAAACCGAAGTGGTGCTGGAAAACCTCGATGATCCTATCGCCGGGGTATATTATTTAAGAGGAAAATGGGTTAATATGGCTGAAAAGGAGCAACCAGCCATGAAGCTGCCTTCCACGGAGAGCGACTTTAATTATTCCTTTGGTAACCGGAATTTCCTGAGCGTAATGGCCTATTATTATATCGACCGGCTGGTGGAGTGGCTGCGGTCGCTGAATATCCCGGCTTTTAATAATGCGATGAAGGGCCCCATTCAAGTGGATGCTCAGGGAGTTGAGGGAGCCGATAACTCTCATTTTGCTGCACCTGTAACGGGTCCGGTTTACATTGCCTTTGGTGAGGGTGGAACCCCTGATGCCAGTGATCCCGGAGTGGTCACCCATGAGTTCGGCCATGCACTGCACTATTTTTTGCTGGGCAGAATGGCCCAAGCCGGGAGTTTTGAAGAAGGCTTCAATGATTTCCTGTCCTGCGTGTTTCGCGACCGGTTTAATATTTACGGATTCGACCGCGCCAACCCTTTCCCATGGGATAATAATTCTACTGTCAGCTGGGACCCTACCCGCCGTTGCGATATGAAATATCGTTTTGATGATAAGGGGTATAGCAAGTATGGATTCTACAAAAGAGGAACGGTTTATGCCACAGCATTGTGGGATATCTACCTGGAAATTGGCGGAAAATCACCCAATGCTGATACCCGTTTAAAGGCAGCAGGTGAGATAACCTCAACATGTCTGGAAATGCTTATCGCAGTGGGAGATACAACCCCAATCACAGACCTCGCCAATGGATTGATCAGCAGTGACCAGAGCCGCTCCGGAGGGAAGCACGAGAAGGTAATC
>CAIXHD010000184.1 GCA_903919065.1 uncultured Bacteroidota bacterium | reverse complement strand
GCAAGACAAACGTGAACATCCATGCCATGGCGCGCGAAGGGTTGCGCGAGATATTGCCAGGAGCTTACCGAAAAGCATTGCAGGACTTCAATGCGGTGGTTGTGCCTAACGTTAAAATAGGTAATAACGGAGGGACGCAACTGGTAAATATTACCGTTCAGCGCATCGAAAAGCCCGATTCGGCAAGGGGTATGATAATGGTCGTATTTACGGATGTAAATAATCCGCTTCTCCAGGATCTGGTTAATCCGAAAACCGGGAAACAACGTCCGGGCGCACTGCAAAAGGAACTGGAAAATGAACTCCAACGAAGAAATGAGGATCTGCAGGGCATTCGCGAAGAGATGCAAACCTCTCAGGAGGAGCTGAAGTCAACCAATGAAGAATTACAATCAACCAACGAGGAGCTCCAATCGACCAATGAAGAGCTTACCACTTCGAAGGAAGAGATGCAGAGTCTGAACGAGGAACTGCAAACGGTGAATGTGGAACTGCAAAGCAAAATCAGTGATTTGGTGCAGGCCAACAACGACATGAAAAACCTGCTCAACAGTACTGAGATCGCTACGCTATTCCTCGATAAGGATTTGAACATACGAAGGTTCACCGATTCGATAACCCATATATTTAAACTGCGGTCTGTGGACATCGGCAGGCCATTTACCGACCAGGTCAACGATTTGGTCTATCCTGAGTTAAGAAACCATTGCGAATTGGTACTCAAAAACCTGATGCCCAGGGAAACGGCGATTGCAACAACCGACGCCAGATGGTTTATGGTGAGGATTATGCCTTACCGAACAGTGGATGACCATATCGACGGCTTGGTTTTGACATTCAGTGAGGTGACCGAAGCCAAAAAGCTGGAAATAAAACTCGAAGCGTCAAACCAAGTTCTTCAGGCAAAGGATAAGGCCTTGAACATTTCAGAAATTCGTTATCGCAGTTTATTCGAATCAGCGAAAGATGGGATTTTAATACTCGATGCCGAAACCGGGAAAATTGTGGATGTGAATCCATTTTTGATTGAGATGCTGGGCTACTCTAAACAGCAATTCATTCAAAAAGCAATCTGGGAAATCGGATTTTTGAAAGATATCGTGGCCAACAAGGATAAATTCCTTGAATTACAACAGAAGGAAATTATCAGGTATGAAAATCTGCCCCTCGAAACCGCCGGCGGTCTAACGATCAATGTTGAGTTTATCAGCAACGTTTATTTGGTGGATAATCAAAAGGTAATCCAATGCTTTATCCGTAAGCAAAATGAATAAGGATAGCCTGTCCGAAGCCGAAATCTTACGCCGGAAGGCTGAAGAGGTGCTGCTGAAAAGAAAGTCAGCCAAAGCAGGATCGCGACTGTCTGAGGCTGAAACACTAAAGCTTGTTCACGATCTTGAAGTCCACCAGATCGAGTTGGAAATGCTTAACGATGCACTCGTTCTGGCCAAAGAACGGACTGAAGATGCTACCGAAAAATACATTGACTTGTACGATTTTTCACCTTCCGGATATTTTTCCCTTTCCCGGAAAGGTGAGATTATTGGGATCAACCTCACCGGGGCCAGAATGCTTCGTAAAGAGCGAATCCATCTGAAAAAATCAAGTTTCGCCTCTTTTCTTTCGGCCAATTCGAAGGTGGTTTTCAATTCCTTCATTGATCAGGTATTCCAAAGTAATGGAAAGGAAACCTGTGAGGTGGCACTGACTCACGACG
>CAIXHD010000183.1 GCA_903919065.1 uncultured Bacteroidota bacterium | reverse complement strand
ATTAATCATGGCATCGTCAGGGCCTGTCATGGTCTTCATCCAGATTGAATAGGAATAATTCAGGTATCCCGATATTTCCGAACCTGTGAGGGTGATTGTGTATAGTTGATTTTCAAATCGATACAATCGGAATAGATCCTTTACGGTAAGTGGTCCCTGCGGGATAGTTGCCCGAAATGACAGGGGTGCGGTAAACGATACTTCGGCTCCGGTAAGTTCAAGCTGAGCCCGGTGAATAAGTCCTGTAAATTCCGACGGGCCGAAAAAATCATTCTCGGAGGTGATGGTTTGCGAAATAGTTCCTACCGGCTGATCAACATATTGCTGAACGGTATCAATATACCCCTTGAATTTTGTCATGAATTCCGGATCGGGCACATAGTTTTTCATCTGCTGATGACTACCGGTAATCGAGGATTTTATCCAATTTTTTCCGCTCTTCTTCATGTTGATATCAGCAACGGCAATTTCGGCTGCCCGGCTCTCTGAACCCAGTATCAGCACGGAATCGCCCGTAGGTCCTGCAACCCGCAGATTCCAGGAACGGTGATCGTGTCCGCAAAACACAATGTCGAACCCGGCAACCTGTTCCGCAACGAGTCGTGAGGCATTTTCATTCAGAGGCTTATCTGCCTGTGCCTGTCCATAAGTGGGATCAAATCCAGCGTGAAAAAGGCCGATCATCAGGTCGGGCTTTTCATTGGTCCGTATATGCGCAGTCCACACTTTAGCAGTTTCAATCATGTCTTTGAATTCCAGGCCCGACCAGAGTGCCGGTGGCAGCCAGTCGGGAATTTTCGGGGTGATCAGGCCAAGAACTGCAACTTTGACACCTGAGCGGTTAATAATGGTATAGGGTTTAAATGAGGGTTCACTGGTGCCTGTTTTGACACCGTTTGCCGCCATCCAGGGAAAATTGAATTCTTTTGCCAGCTTGTCATAAACGGGATGGCCGGTTTCAAGATCATGGTTTCCAACGGTTCCGGCAACATAGCCCATAAAATTGAGGATGCGGGCTGCAATATTCGGTTTCCCGGGATCCACGAAATTGGAGTAATAAGAGGCAGGATCACCCTGAATGAGGTCGCCATTATCGAGCAGAATCAAGTTCTCTCCCGATATTTTTCGTTGCTCCCGGGCCCAGGCAGATACCTGTGAAAGGGATCCTGGTATCGGTTTTCCGGTATACCAGTCGTTGGGAAAATAGGCTCCATGAACATCGGTGGTTACCCCTATCCTGATTAAAACCTCACCTTTTTGGGCATAAGTCAGGCTGATCCCGGCAGGTAAGGCAAACACCAGCAATATCACTAATATCAGCTTGTGAGTGAACTTTGACATGACATACTATTTTGGTCAAATATAATTGAAAAACCGGGTCCCGGCTCAGGAATTTAACCCCTCACCAGCACCCGGTCTTTAGTCTTCAGTTCTCAGGCTCCAGTCTCCAGTCTCCAGTCTTCAGTCTTCAGTCTCCAGTCTTCAGTTCTCAGTCTTCAGTCTTCAGTCTTCAGTCTCGCCTCTCATTTGCATTCCGTGTCGCATGCCCTGCATACGCTGTTTTGCTTTGACATCCCAAATTTTCATCTGTTCGGGAGTCAGAATCTTCTTAACTGCGTCGCGATGAGCAATACCTTTTTTCATTAGCTCACCTTTTAAGTTCGAAAGCATATCAATGGTTTTATCCAGGTCATTTGCATCCCGGTTTTCCATGTCAAGCAGAGTTTTAATATGAGCCTGTTTTTCCTTGATCAGGTTATGGATATGCAGGGCTTCTGTCTCAAGTTTTGCCTTCGCATCAGCCATCTGTTTCTGCTGGACTTCAGTCAGTTTCAGCTTGTCCATCTGTTGTGCCATCATTGGTCTTTCACCACCCCGGAATCTGGCATGTCCCTGCTGCGCAGACGCCAGAGAAAAAATTCCGGCAGCCATCAGAAGTATGGTCAGCAGACCAATACTTCTCAAAATATTTTTTTTCATGATATCCTCTTTAACTTGTTTGTCCTTTTGACAGAACTGAGGAGGTAAGGTTTAAGGGGTATTCTTCTTTAACACTTCAACTGCCTGACTCAGTGTGTTATCAATGGCCTGGATTATCGGATAAAAACCTTCATTATCAAGAAAATTCCGGGCAATGTATGCTTTGAGCTGTGTACGTATGATCAGTTTTGATTCTTTCCATTCAGTGGCGGAAGGGTTATAACCCAGGGAGCCGATATGTGTTTTAAAAGCACCTAAAAAATCCTTCGAATCAAGATAATCTACAAATTCATCCAAACGGTTAAAAGCAGACAGTTCGTCGCGATGAATATCAGAATAGGTAAGGGCATACCGATAAATCAGATTGGCATTATTGATTTTAAGGAAGAATGGAGTGATGCCACTTGTATCATAGGGGACAAAGTAGTCGGGCATGATTCCGCCTCCGCCATAAACAATGCGGCCTCCCGGCGTAGTGAATTTCAGGCTGTCGATGAAATGTATACTGTCGGCAACCATAAATTCGCCCTTTTTGTAACGTGAGGCGATATCGTGATAGTAATCGTCAAGTCCGTGGGCGTATGATTTCTGAATCGAACGTCCGGTAGGAGTATAATACCTTGCTGTGGTTAACCTGAGTGCCGATCCATCGTTCATGACTGCCTGTTCCTGAACCAATCCCTTTCCGAATGAGCGGCGCCCGATAATCCATCCGCGGTCATTATCCTGGATGGCACCGGCAACGATTTCCGACGCCGAGGCTGATCCTTCATCGATAAGAATTGCGAGGCCGAGATCCTCACCGCTATCCTCCTGTGTTGCACGAAACTCTTCCCTGGCCCGGGAATGTCCTTCGGTATAGACTACCAGCTTTCCCTTTTCCAGAAAATCATCTGCTATCCTGATGGCCGGATCCATGATTCCGCCTGAATTTCCACGCAGGTCCATAATCAGCTTATGGCAACCGAGGTGTTTCAGCTTCGACAGGATTTCCTGAAATTCAGGATAAGTGGTCTGAGAGAATGTGTTTATTTTTATATACCCGATATCGGAAGTGATCATATATCCGACATCCACGCTGGATACAGGAATAATCCCGCGACGGAGGCTGTATACCCGCTTTTCCCTGTTTCTTTTACGGTAAATCCCGACTTTAACTTCGGAGTTTTTTTCGCCCCTGAGCCGGCTAACAATACTATCCTCGGGCATTTTAACTCCTGCAACCACAGTGCCGTCAACACTGATAATCCGGTCGCCGGCCAGAATACCTGCTTTTTCGGACGGGCCACCCTTGACCGTCTGAATTACCAGGATGGTATCATTCTGCATGTTAAACTGAACGCCAATACCGTCGAAGTTGCCTCGTAAACCCTCATTCACCCCAACGAGTTCCCGCGGAGGAATATAGATGCTGTGGGGATCGAGTTTTTCAAGAATAATGGGGATGATAGATTCCTCAACGGAGTCCATCTTTACAGAATCAACATAATTGGACTCTATGAAGTCCAGTATTGAGGTGAGCTTGTCCTGCCGGTTGAAAATTTTTGCAGGCAGCTGGGTTCCGGAATTATTGCGAAAATGAATTCCGATGAACATGCCGGTCACCAGACAACAGCCTAACACTACTGGAAGCCAAATGGCTAATTTTGTATTTTTCCCGGGCATGTGGTTGGAAATATTATTCTACCGACAGGAAAACGGTGCTAATGCCGGCCCTCTTCAATAGGTCGAGACCATCGGTAATACGGTATTCTTCACCGTAAACAACCCTGACGATCCCTGATTGGATGATCAGTTTTGCACATTCCAGGCAGGGTGACGCTGTGGTATAAAGCGTAGCCCCCTTAGAGCTATTGCTGCTTTGAGCAACTTTGGTAATTGCATTTGCTTCGGCATGAAGGACATACGCTTTTGTACTTCCTGTTTCATCTTCGCAAATATTTTCAAAACCCGTCGGTGTACCATTGTACCCATCCGATATGACCATGCGCTCTTTCACGATCAATGCCCCGACTTTCCTACGGTTACAGTATGAATTTTCAGCCCATATTCTGGCCATTCGCAGATACCGGCGATCGAACTGTGCCTGTTTATCTTCGCTGGAATTCATTTAACCCGGATTTTCTACTTTGCTTCGGCTTTAACTACCGGTTTAGCATCAGATTTCTTTGGCCTTGAAACCCCGTAAGATCCCATGAATAATTTGCCGCGCTTGGTTTTTTTATCTCCTTTTCCCATGATCAATGATGTGATTTATAATGAGGAGACAAAGGTAAGAAGATTTACGTAACAAAAGACATACTAAACATTTCCCTAACAATTTGACCACCTGAATTGGTTAAAGCTATTATTCTTTTAATCTTGTAAATTATTGAGGATGTCATCGATGATAAAATAGGTATACTAGTACTGTAGTTTACCGAAAGGCTAATATTATGATTGATATCAACTTACAACAATCGAAGATTCTGATTGTTGATGACCAGATGGCCAATATCGACGTTTTGGAGACTTTTCTGCTTATTGAAGGTTATTCGAATATACGCACCACTAAGGATCCAAGGGAGGCACTTCCTATTTTCAGGGAATTTAATCCCGATCTGATACTTCTTGATCTCATGATGCCTTACCTTAATGGTTTCGAGGTAATGGACCAGCTGCAATCGTGTCTTCAGCCAAACACCTATCTGCCAATTCTGGTGCTGACAGCCGATGCTACCAAGGAGGCTAAACAGCGCGCCCTTTCCAGTGGAGCTTCAGATTTTCTTACTAAACCTTTCGACCTGATTGAGGTGGGCCTGCGGATAAAAAATCTTTTGTATGCAAGGTTTCTGCAGCAGCAATTACATGACCAGAATCTGATCCTTGAGGATAAGGTCAGGAAGCGCACTTATGAACTGGAAATGAATAATGTCGATTTGAAAAGAGCCAAGGAAAAAGCCGAAGCCAGCGATAAACTGAAATCTTCCTTTCTGAACAATATCTCACACGAAATTCGTACTCCCCTCAACGGTATTCTGGGTTTCGGCAATCTCCTGGCAGATCCGGAGACGTTGCCTGAAGAAAAAGGCACCTACCTGAAAATCATGGATCAGAGCAGTGCCAGACTGCTGCAGACAGTTAGTAATATCGTTGATATGTCCTTGATTTCTTCAGGTAACCTGGAGGTGAAAAAGAGTGATTTCTGGCTGAAGGTTATTGTTAATGAAGTAATTGGAAAATATAAGCCTCTCTGTGAAGTTAAAAACCTTAGCTTTTCCATCGAAATGGAGGATGTTGAGTTGGATGCAGTGATCAATGCCGACAAAGACCTGTTATTTAAAATCCTTTTTCACTTGATTGATAATGCTATAAAATTTACTCAAAAGGGATCTGTTATCGTTGGATTCAAAATTAGTGAGAATGAACTTCAGTGCAGCGTAAAAGATAGTGGAATTGGCATTTCACAGGAGGGCCAAATAATTGTATTTAAGGATTTTATGCAGGAGGATGGGTCAAATACCCGTGCTTTCGAAGGTACAGGACTTGGATTGTCGATTGCTAAGGGGGTTTTGAGCCTGCTTGGTGGAAAGATATATTTGGAATCGGAAAAAGGAAAGGGGGCTATATTTTATTTTTCTATCCCTGTCACCGTCAATTCATCCCTTAAACATTAGGAAAACATCGGTTAATCATTAATTTGATAGATGGGCAGGGTAAACATAAAGCTACTGCCCAGTCCTTCTTCACTTTCAACCCGGATTGTACCATTGTGCTTTTCAATAAATTCTTTGCAAAGAATTAGTCCTAAGCCAGTTCCATGTTCCCCATTTGTTCCTTTCGATATAATTGTTTCACCTGTTTTGAACATTGATTTTCTGGTTATTTCGTCCATGCCTACTCCATTGTCTGAGACTGAAATCAAAACCTTACCAACCTCATATTCTGCATGAAAGGTAATTTTGCCGCCCGAACCGGTAAATTTTATAGCATTGGTGATTAAATTCTGAAACACTGATTTCACCATATCTATGTCAGCATTAATGGTTATTTCATTGCTGACGTGGTTTTCCATTTTTATCCCTTTTTCTCGTGCTTGGTTTTGAAGTAAATCAACGCATTCCAAAATGACCGAAGTCAGGTTGATTTTTACCTGGTTTAGGACGATTTCATTCTGCTGACTTCTGGCCCAATCCAATAGGTTTAATAGCAGCGCCGTAGTGCTTTTTGATCCCCTATATATTTTCTCAGCATACAGCCTCAGCTCTTTTTTTTCAATTGTATCGATATTTGTCAGAAGCAATTCCGAAAATCCTAAAATCATATTCAAAGGATTTTTAACATCGTGTGAAATAATTGAGAAGAACTTATCCTTCGATGCATTCAGCTCAAGCAATTGTGCCTTTTGCTGAATAAGGGTGAGCTCGGCCAGTTTGAGCTTGGTGATATCATGTATTGAACCCAAAATGCTTAATGGTTTGCCGGTTTCATCATATCGCGTTGAAATTCTTTGTGTTATATATTTCAATTTACCATCGTGCATTAAGATTCTAAAGGTAATCTCGGGCGAAGGGTCCTTGTCTGTTTTGGATAGCTCTTCTTTAAAAGTCAGCTGATCTTCCGGATGGAAGAACTGAATTAATCTCTCCATTGTTGTTTCGCATTGATCTATAAGGATCTCAAAGATTCTGCAGGATTGCTCCGACAGATATAGTTTATTCTCGGCAACAGCATATTCCCAATGTCCGACATTGCCTATTTTTTGAGCTTCTTTAAGGTTTTCCTCACTTTTGGCTTGCTTGTCATTGCTTCTTTGAACCGTTAGCATTAAGAACAAAATAGTCCAGGTGATATCCATCAACATACTGGCAATTAGCCTCATGTAATTAAGAAAAGAGGAATCGAAAAGCTCGCGTGATGCCGGAACATAAATCCATTCCATGATTTTGGCACCAGTAATTACCGCAAATAGGAAGAAGGGGGCAGATGTAAAAACGGAAATGAATTTTTCTTTTTTCGATTTGTTTAGCAAAACTACAGCACCGGCAATGATGGCCATTAGGGAAAAAACAGAATTGCAGATAACTGTCCTTATATAAAAATCATTTCGGACAAAGGTGAACCAGGCAACTAATATCAGAAAGACGGACAACAGGATTCCGATGTTGTAGTATTGTTTTTTCTGGATGGTTTTGTTGAGCAGCTTAAGAAATCCGAAGACTCTTATCAAACCCGCAAAAACAAAGGCAGCATTTACCAGAAATATCGATAATAAATCAGGGACGAATGAACGCAAACCCATTAACAGATAGGCTAGTGCGATGAGAAAATTACCGGCAGTCCAGTAGGCAGTATTTTCTAAATATTTTGCCTTTTTTGAAACAACATAGGCGAACAAGCCCAGAAAAAGGTTGATAATGAAAAGGATGATAATGATATTCCTTATGGCCATTCAAAAAAATGAAACAAATGTAAATCATTACTATTTCTTCAGTCTGTTGGAAAGATGTTGGTGCTTAACTATTTTATGAATGGATGAAGGTAATCCTCTCACAGCCTTATTAAATGAAAAAAGGCCCAATTTCTTGAGCCTTTTCCCTTGAGCCTTGAGCCTTGAGCCTTGAGCCTTGCGCCTTGCGCCTTGCGCCTTCATTTGGTACCCAGAGCCGGGGTGTAAATAAAAATCATGCAAGTCAATAAACATAGGTGTTTTAGAAAATCCATAAATTCTATGTGTGGTAAAATGTGCGGTATTGCCCCTAAAATTATGTTTTTTGTGGGGCTGTTGATAACTCTTTTAGGCCTTATGATAATGTACTATCCGGCATGATGGAAGCACAAAGAAAATAATCAAAACCATTAACACAATGACCGAGCCGGGCCGGTTGGTTGATTCTCACAAAATTTTAGGCTGAATTGGTGCGCTGATCCATTTCCCAGGGTGAATCTGCCAGGTTGATGGCTGTCACCGGCTCCCCTGGATGATTTTGGAAGGTGAAAACCTACCGGGTTGATCCGATCCGGGCCGGGCCTTTTGGCTGACCGGCCCCTGGTCAAAGGTGTTTAGGTTGGACCGGTGCGCTGATTTTCTACCAGGTAAAGGGTATTTAATGGAATTATTGTACTGACCGGCTCCCAGGATCATCCATTTCCCAGGGTGAATCTGCTAGGCTGATGGCTGTCACCGGCTCCCCTGGCTGATTTTCCAGGGTAAAAACCTACCTGGATAACCTGATCCAGGCCGGGCCTTTTGGCTGACCGGCCCCTGGTAAAGGGTATTTAATGGAATTATTGTGCTGATCGGCTCCCAGGATCATCCATTTCCCAGGGTGAATCTGCCAGGCTGATGGCTGTCACCGGCTCCCCTGGCTGATTTTCCGGGGTAAAAACTTTCCTGGTTAACGTGAACCAGGCCGGACCTTTAAGTTAATCGGTTCCCAGGTCAAAGGTGTTTAGGTTGGATCGGTGTGCTGATCGGTTCCCAGGATCATCCATTTACCAGGGTGAATCTGCCAGGTTGATCGCTGTCACCGGCCCCCTGGATGATT